>NZ_JBUESO010000010.1:0-171933 GCF_055502545.1 Bacillus sp. CZDM1
GCCCCCTATTATTTCAATTAATAGGAGGTAATAAATTTATTTTTTTGCCTGTGGATACATATGCAATGCTAGTGGAGGTTTTCCGATTAAATGCAGAATGGAGTTCATTTCGAGTTATATAAGCGGAAGTTTTCCGGTTATGCAAAGCAAATTCATCATTTTTCACGTTTTTCAAGTCAATAGGCGGAATCTCTCCGTCTATTTAAGCCCTTTTTAATAATCATTAGCAATTAAGCGGAATTTCTCCGCCTATTAATCAGAACAGATGCTTAATCTGATTTCCCAACCTTTCGCAGGCTTAATCCAATTTCACGCGGAATAAATATGAAATCCCGCGGGAATATTTCTAAAACCCGCGGGATTCCTGATTATTTTTGTTTAAAGAAATCCATAAAAGCATGATAGATTTCTATGCCTTGAAAGGTTAGCATTCCTGCTGCTGTTAATGAAAATACACCAATCATTAAAAAGCGAATCCACATTTATTCTTCCTCCCTTTTTGTAAGTTTAACTTATCAAATCAGGGGAGGAGATAACATAATTCGACTGATGAAAAACGGGTAGAAGGAAGATAAGACTCTTCGTGTATATCCTAGGAGAAATTCTGTGAATGGTGACTACGATCTGTGAAATTAAGGTAAGTACTCCAATAAGGTAAAGATGGTATAGATGTTTATCTTCATCATCGGATGTTGATTTCGTATTCCAATCATCAATTGTTAGAACTGCTTTATGTTCATGATGTAGATGAGTCATTACCTTTGACTGATGAAGAAAAACTGTAAAGAATATGAAGGCAAGGAGCAATGCGATGGGAAGTATTTTCACCTTCTTTATCGTAATCACCTCCTTCTGGGAATGTTTTAATTATAAACACTTTTGTTATGTTGTTAAATTAAAATGCTCCGACATTTTACGCGCGAAGGTAAAGAGGTTAGTTTCAATTTATGGCTGTTTTCGCAATTAGATTGGGTTTATGATACAATCTTGCTAGTCAAATCGGAGTAAAGGAAGTAAAAAATGAAAAAAACAATACCGGTTACAAAAAATGATTATATAGATGTGGTATTTGAGGATTTAACCCATGATGGTGCTGGGGTCGCGAAGGTGGATGGATTTCCAGTGTTCGTACCGAACGGGCTTCCCGGCGAAAAGGCTCAGGTTAAAGTGATTAAAGTGAACAAGGGTTATGGCTTCGGACGTTTGATCGAAATTTATGAGAAAAGCCCATACCGTGTGGAAGTACCTACTAGTGAGATTCATAAATATGGCGGCTGTCAGCTTGAGCACATCAGCTATGAAGGACAGTTGAAATATAAGGAAAATCAAGTCAAGCAAGTGCTCACCCGTATTGGTAAACTGGAGAATGTTATCGTGCACCCGATTCTAGGGATGGACAACCCATGGCATTATCGAAATAAAGCACAAGTCCCAGTCGGTGAAAAGGACGGAAAGCTGATTGCTGGTTTTTTTAAACCAAGAAGCCATGAAATCGTAGATACTGACGA
Organism: Bacillus sp. CZDM1; assembly: GCF_055502545.1. NCBI lineage: Bacteria > Bacillati > Bacillota > Bacilli > Caryophanales > Bacillaceae > Bacillus > Bacillus sp. CZDM1. Next base: position 1,509 of record NZ_JBUESO010000010.1, read on the forward strand.
AAGCTTGATCCAGCTCCCAGAGATAAATGAAGCAGTCCAAGCAGTGAAGGAAATCTGCAATGAGCTTGGGATAGCTGCTTATCAGGAAGAGTCACATAAGGGAGTCCTCCGCCACATCATGGCTCGTTATGGACAACAAACAGGTGAGCTTATGGTTGTACTGATTACCAGAACGAATGATATTCCAAACAAAAACAAACTGGTCGAAGAGATTATTGCGCGGCTCCCAAAGGTAAAGTCGATTGTACATAACGTTAATTCTAAGCGCACGAATGTGATTCTTGGTGAAAAAACCACCGTCCTTTGGGGCAACGAAGTGATCTATGACTTAATAGGTGATGTTAAGTTTGCCATTTCTGCTTTGTCCTTCTATCAGGTGAATCCTGTTCAAACGAAGGTCCTTTATGAAAAGGCGCTTGAATATGCGGGGCTTAGTGGAGAAGAGTCTGTTGTCGACGCCTATTGTGGAATCGGAACAATTTCCTTATTTTTAGCCCAAAAGGCAAAGAAGGTTTTCGGTGTAGAAGTCGTACCAGAGGCGATTGAGGATGCAAAACGGAATGCAGAGCTCAATGGAATGACGAATGTGGAGTTTGCAGCCGGGGAAGCGGAGGTGGTTATTCCTAAGTGGTATAAAGAGGGGAATTCTGCTGATGTGCTGGTTGTGGACCCGCCGCGCAAGGGATGTGACGAAACATTTTTGCAAACGATTATTGAAATGAAGCCTAAAAAGGTTGTCTACGTATCCTGTAACCCAGCCACACTTGCCCGTGATTTACGGATTCTAGAAGACGGCGGCTATAAAACAGTTGAGGTACAACCTGTAGATATGTTCCCACAGACTACACATGTTGAATGCGTGTCGCAGATAGTTTTGAGGGGAAATTAACCAGGTAAAATTGAAAACCGATAAGTAATCGTAGGAATACCGTAATTATTTACCTCAATGCGCTCAACAAAGTGATGGAGTATTTCTTCAGTTACTTCATGAAGAGGTAAAAAGCGGTTAATGGTATTCCGAAGGTTTTCAATACGTCCTAAAAATTCATCATGTCGGAGTGAGGCTTCAAGCCCACTCCTTTTAATATTTAATTCATTTATCAGTTCTTGATTTTCATCAGCAACTTCTCGGTATTCTTCATGGGTGATTTGTTTTTCTGCAAGCATCTCAAGATAACGTTTCTTTTTTGCTTTGGAAGCTTTAATCTCATTATCGATATTGTTTAAAATTTGAGTGGCTTGTTTTTGTTTCTTTTGAGCTTCTATGGCAAGGTTATTTAGGTATTCCTTGTCATTAATAACTTGAGCCATTTTATTAATATCAGAAAGGATTGTTTCTTTTAAATCCTTTTCTTTTATCGTTCTATGAGTGCAAGCGATTCTCCCATGACGAGCGTAACTCCCGCAAATGTAACCAGTTCGATTCTGCCTATACCACATGCCTGTTCCACAATCAGAACAATATAGGACATTCGTAAAAAGATGTTTTTTTACTTTTGTATGATTTTTTTTGCGGCTTTTCATTAGCTCTTGAACGGCAACAAACATTTCATGTGAAATGATTGCAGGGTGAGTGTTCTTTACAACAATTTGGTTTTCTTCGGGAATACTGTGTCTGGACTGGGAGGTGACACTTCTTGTCGTCTCCCTACCCTGAACTAAATCACCTGTATAATGCGGATTATTCAGGATGGTTTTAATAGTTGAACCATGCCAAAAACGACCTGCATTGCTCTTCTGTGCCATCTGAGAGGGTGTTGGGTATCCCTTTTTAGAAAGAGAACGAGCAATGGAATCGAAGCCCTTGCCACTCAAATATAATTCGAAAATGCTTTTAACAACTTCAGGTGTATTATCATCTGCAAGAACAAGCTTCTTATCAAATACCTTATATCCGTAGGGAGCATTTGAACCATGAAAATCTCCTCTTTTGGCATTTGTATTTAGAGCAGCTTTGATTCGCTCAGAAGTACGCTGTGATTCTTGTTCATAAACCCAAGCATACAAACCAAACATATGAATATTGCCCTCAAGAGAGTTAATTGCATTATCAAAGGTGATGATGTGGATATTATGTTTTTCGGCAATGTCCTTTATTTCATAAGAAAGCTTCCCATTCCTTGCGAGTCGTGATAATTCCTTTGAGAGGATTACATCAAACTTATGTTGTTTGGCATCTTCAATGAGTTGACGTAAGTTTTCCCGCTTCCTATCCTTTGTGCCTGATTCCACATCGATGTAAAACCGAAACAAATCCCATCCTTTCTCCACGATTATGTTATAAAAGAACCGCTGTTGATTCTCCAATGAGGTTTTCTGTTCTTCTTTATCAGTCGATACACGAATATATACCGCACATTTCAATCATCTCAACTCCAATCAAAATAGTCGAGATGCAGTAATGTTTACCTGTGAACTACTATTGACAATTTTTTTTATGGTTATCCATTTGATTATTATTTTTTAGGGGAAATATCGTCAAAAAGGAGAAAATTTTGGGTATTGTATCCTGAGAGGCTAAAATTCAATCATTCGTAACCGAATAACCACATAAAAATGGAAGTGGAGGTGACAAATTTGTATGAAAAAAGTCAAATTTAAGGCTTATGATAATTTTGAAGACCAGACATATGAAGTAATTGAAATATCTTTTGAAAAGAATAAGGTATTTACTCTGTTTAGAGGAGGATTAAGAAATGTTTATGATTTTGATGATGTGATTTTACTTCCCCATACTGGCTTATTAGATAATAATAGAAATGAAATTTATGAGCGGGACCGCTTAGAAAAAGACCAAATTGGTTATATTGTTAGCTACGATGATTTTAATGCGCAGTTTGTAGGAGTTAACCAGGTAAATGAATCTGAAAGAAAATCTTTAAGGGAACTTATAGATACTGGTTTTGTTGTGAAAAATACCTAAAAATCTCTTTTTTTTCGAAAAAAAGGACGCATGTAAAATCTATGCGCCTTGAAAAAAACACTAATTATTATATGGAAATATAATATTTCGATTCTCTATTTTTAAAAGCAGGGGTGGTTCCTTCTAAAATATCAATAATTCTTTTGTTTAAATCAGGATTTTCAATTGAACCAGATGAATACTCGATATTATTATTTTGAGACTTTTGCATATTTGCATGAATAATTTGTTCAGCATCACAAACCACAGCTAAGTTAGGATTATGGGTAACAATCACAATTTGGCGGCGATTTTTAGCCTCCTTAATACAAGGGACTAAGAGATTAAAGACAGTTTGGTTGTCTAGATTCTCCTCCGGTTGGTCAATTATTAATGGAATATCATCTTTATCTACTAAAAGGTAGAAAATTAAAAGTAAAGCCCCTTTTTCCCCAGGAGATAATGTTTTTAAGTCCTTGTCTCCAAGTTTTAAACTATATATAGGCTGCAAATAATTTAAAGAAAAAAGAAATTCGTAAAACTCTGTAAGAGTGGTGTTTTTAGTCAGCTGTGAGCCGATATTTACTGATTCTGGCTCATTTGTGTCCCTAGAACTTATCTCAGTTATAATATTATTAACAAAATCTATAACTGATTGATTTTCATTAAAGTTTACAGATTCCATTAATTCTTCTATTACCTTTTTTCCTTCATCCTTCCCTTGAAATGGACCCTTAATGCCTTGATTGATTAGTGATAAAAACTTCTCTGAAAAACCTTTAGTCTGTATCGAGACCTCAAAGTTTAACTGGAATTTTTCATCATTAAGAGAGTGTTGAGAAATAAAGGTTTGAACTGGCTTATACAAGTCTTCATAAACACTTTTGATACTAACTATGTTTTCGTGTATTTCTTTTACCTTTTGAATTCTTTCTTCTTTAAGTTTTAAAAGGTCCTTTTCAACTTCATCACTAATAGTAAGTTTTCTTTTATTTAATTGGACTAATTCATCTCTTATTTGATTATATTTTTCTTGCCAATCTAATAATTCCTTTTGATAAATCTGATACTTTCTTTGAGGTTCATCTAATTGGTTTTGAAGAATATTTATTTCTTTTTCCACTTTATCTTTTTTGGTAATTAAATTCTCTTCGGTATCTTTTACTAATATATTATTTAATTGTTCTTTTTCTAATAACAAGGCTTCTTTTTGTTGTAATAATTCTTCAGGATTAATATTTAAAGAAACAATATTCTTAATATCTACACCTAAAAATTCAGTTTCTTTTGAGCAGTTTGAAATGAAAATTTCGTACTGTTTTTTAAAATTTTCAATATGTCCTTCAAGTCTTTCAATATATGATAATTTTTCTTCAACGTCATTTTGTAAATTTGATTTAGTTTTAATCTCGTCAGTAATATTGATTAGGTTCTTGTTTAACTCTTCGAGTTTTTGTGAAGCTTCATAAATTTGTTTTTGTGCTTCTGGGTTTGCTTCAACCTTCTCAACTTCCGAAGGTTTTATCTTCTCTTGAGCAATAATTTCTTCTTCTTTTGATTTTATCTGCTCATTTACCCAACTTTTATATTTAGTTGAACAAAGTTTTTCCTGTTGAATGATAGTTTCATTAATAGAATCTAACTCCATTTTTAATATATCAATATTTTTCTTATATTTATCTGTTTTTACTTTAATAAGGTCATTCAGGGAGTTTTCTTTTAATCTATCTTTTTCTTCTACATGTGAAAAAATAACTGTCTTCAATTCATCCTCAAATTTTTCATCATCAGCATTGCATAACTTTTCAATAAACTGCTGCGGGAGGTACTTTACTTTTTCAGTTTCATGACCTGCTGGATTTTCGTTTAAATTCTTGCTAACACTTTGACCACTTTCCCACTCAATTTCCCCAACAAAATTACTTGCTAAATTACTTTGTCTAAATTTATTTTTTGTTAGGAATGAAAAATCAGAATAATTCTTGGTGTTTCCAAGTAAACCAATAATATCAGCTATGGCGCTCTTTCCATTTCCTTTATTACCAATTACTGCGACTAAATCATGATTTAGTGGGATAGAAACATTAAACCAACCAGTGTGTTTAGATTGGTCTGTCTTTTGAACTTTAATTGACTTAATATATTTAGTTGGGTTCTTCCTTATATTTTCAAGCTTAGGAGGGATATTTCCAATAAATACTCTGCTACCAAATTCATTTCTAATTTGTCTCAAACCATCAAAGGTTGAGTCGCATTTTAACCAGGTGAAGCACTTTCCCAACCTATCCTTATCTGTAGAATCAGAAAAACGATGGGCATCGCTACAATCTAGCAACCTATTATTCACATTTTCTGAAGTAAGACTTCCTTTTGCATTCTGAAAGTGCTCAATGTTGGGGCTAGAAATAAAAACAAAATCACAATTATTAATAATGGTTTTCTTATCAGCGATTGATTGGTTGTTCCATTTAATATCAGCCCATTCTGTTTTTCCAACAGCTGTTAAATATTTATTTTTAAAATATGACCTAGAAAGTATTTCATTAATTTCATTTAAATCTAAATTTAAATTATTAAATCCTTCTATTAAGTCATCTCCATAGTGCACACGTTGTTCTTCAGGTGCAGATTCCTTAATTTTTTTCCCTAAGTCGGCTAAACTTTCCTGTGTAATTACACCATCCCAAGAGATAGCTTCATGTTCATGGCTTAATTTGTATTTTGACGTTAAAGCGTTTAGAAATTGGGATTGAATTACATCAGGGTTAAGTGCATCTGAGAAAATAATATGATAGTTTATTCGACTTAGATTGCTCCTTGTTCCGCCAAATTTATTTAATCTCAGTTCGATAACTGGCAATATTAACTCAATATTTTGTAGTCTGCCTTCTTCCTTATATTTAAGAACCTTTTTATAACCCTCGATAAAAATATAATCATTTATTCCAAGAACTTTTATTTCCTCTGGTAAGGATTCTAAATCAGAAATATATTTTTCCCAAACATCTTCATCTGCCGGACATCTATAATGATGTACAATGGAATCGGGAGTATGAACATGTAGGTCCCATTTTCTCCAAATGGACCCTCTAATATCACCCATTTTTTCAGCCCCTAATTATATTTATTTATGTAAAAATTATACTCTACAGGTAATATTATGTCGATAATTGTAGAGGGAAGAGATTTTATGTAAATGCAGCATTACTGAAATAGATAAAAGAATCAAGAAAGAGGACAGACATTAGGATATAGTTCCTTTTTGTTTTAATTACTTGATTTCTTTATGAGCCAGATTTCTATTTTTATAATTAATTTCAGTGTCAATTATATTTGACAATAATAGTTTGTGCGGATTAATCTAACAGTATATACAAAAAATGGGATTAAGGGTATTTTTTATGAATAATCCTAAGTTCCAGACACCTTTAAAAAAAGAGCGAGAAAAGAGAGGAGTATCTCAAGAAAAATTAGCTTATATGGTAGGAGTTTCCAAAGAAATAATAAGAAAAGTAGAAGGTAGACTATCTATACCTAATGTTTTTTTAGCTTTAGCCTTAGCAAAAGTTCTATCTGTTTCAATAGATTTCCTCTTTGAGAAGCTAAAAGAAAAAGATAGAGGAGGGAATTAATAGAAGAGTTAGTTCTTTTTCATAAGAAAGGGATGAGGAAATTGAGTCTGAAGACAAATAGAAAAGAAAAAAAGAAAAACGGAACTACTTTTTTTACATTAATCGGTGTAAGCGCTGCTTTTATATTAGCAGGAACCTTATATACAAAAATAGAGACTAGTAAATTAGAAAAACAATTAAAAATTAAAGGAGAGTGACAATACATGGACGAGCAAACAGCTTTTAACGAGGAACAATTTAAAAAAGACTTTGAAGAAAGTTTTGATAAAGAAAGTAAAAAAATGGATGAAATATTTAAACAGAAATTAGTTATTAGTCTTTTAGGTGATGTTAATGTTGGCAAATCTTCTACTATTAATGCTCTAACTGGAAAGAAACTAGCTAAGGTAGGAGCATTTGCGGGACTAACAACCGAAGTGTATCCTCATCCATACTCCGAAAATGTAATTATCGCGGATACACCTGGATTATCAGATATAAACCAAGAAGTATCTAAAAAGGCTAAAGATTTTATTCATAAAGATGCAGATATAATCATGTTTTTCTTTAACGCAGGAGTTGGTCCAACTAGACCTATCATTGACACTTTTCTAGAACTAAAGAAACTAGAAAAACCAATTATTACAATCTTAAATAAAATTGACTATTTAGATGAAGAAGAGCTTGAAACCGTCATGGGTCAAATTGTACAAGAAACAGGAGAAAAAGTAATTCCTATTGCCGCTAAAAAGAATATAGGTATTGAAAAACTTAATGACGAGATAGTAAAGGTCTTAGAATCGGTTGGGAAAGACTTACTATATTTAAAGGTCAGTAAATTCAAGGAAAGTAAGGTGAAAATCTGGATAAATGGGGCGGCAGTTTCAGCCTTTGGTATTGGAGTAATTCCAATTCCAGGAGCAGATATTATTCCTTTGACAAGCCTTCAAGTAGGATTGGCATTAAGAATAGCCTACATCTATAATTGTGAAGTTACTAAGAACGATGTAATGTCATTAATTGCTTCTACAATTACAGGAGGTTTAGGAAAACAGCTATTTAAATATGGAGTACAAGCATTAAAAGGATTAGGTTGGTTTGGAGGTCCTCTTGGTGCAGGCTCGGTTGCAGCTCTAGGAGGTACAATTGCAGCTTCTATTACCTATGGATTTGGCTGGGTATGTAACGCGTATTACAAAAGTGGTATGGAAATGGATTTAGGTGAATTAGGAGAGATATATCAAGAAAAATACAAACAATATTACAAACAGAAAAAAGAAAAAGAAGTTGCCACTGTTTAAAAGAAATACCCGGAATTCAAACATTCCGGGTATTTTTTACTTTAATGTTAGGGTATAGCGGTAATTATATTTTAATAAATCCTTTCTCATTGAGTACCTTCCACCACCTAAATGATTTTTTAATACCAGGAGTCTTTCCTTGTTTTATAGAATATCTATCTAGAGCTTGCTTTAACGATAGATAATCTATTACGGATAAGCATTCCAAATTAAAAGTATCATCAAGTTTAATAGCAACTAAATAGTCCCAGTTACCATTAAACTTTATTGGGGTAGTTGAACCGGACTTGTTTTCTTTTGTTATTGTCTTTACTGAATATTTTTCGCTTCCAATCATAAAGTCATAACCCTCTTGATTGGTCTTACTTGCCGGAATAATTGATAAATTAGGAAACTGCCGCTGAAAATAATCAATCGCGTAATACTCCCCGATTCGTCCAACGATGTTATCATTGCTTGGTATATTTTTGTAGTCAAGCCAGCTATGAATTCTTCTTCTTGTTTTGGCATATTCGTTTATAATTTCAGACATTTCTTTTCTCCATTAAACTTTTTTCTGCTTGCTCCAATTATGATTATTTCTTACCTTCATTGTTTAAAATCTCAACTAAATATTGCCACCATTTTATATCCCAATATTTACTGGCAGCACCAGAAGTAGAAGGAGCAACGAATAGCCTGGTTTTATTAATTGATTCCTTTTGTAGCCCATAGGCTACCTTCTTACGTTTTAGATAGACCTTTGCAGCTTCTTTCCCGTTAAAGCAAACATATTTTGGCTGATATTTTTCTATTAACCTTTCAAACCTTGCTAAATCATAAGAATCTTCTCGTAAATCTCTATCATTTCCGCTTTGCTTTTTAACTAAATCGGTTAATCCCAATTTAAATTGTAACAAATCCATGTATTGACCTGGTTTTAACTGAAAAGGGGTAAGTCCAACCTGATGAATGGCACTCCAGAACTTGTTGTTTGGAGACGCATAGTAAAAACCTACTTGTGCAGATTTATTACCAGCAGCCGTTCCACAAAATACAATATCAAGGTTACTCTTTATTACATCATTAAGTATATTAACCACCCCTTGCCCATTTATAATTATATAACATAAAAGGATTTTGCTATGGTAATATTTTACTAGATGGAAAGTAACTTAATTGTCGAAAGGAGGAACTTTTTTTGGACAGGAAAATTGAAAAAATTGTGCAGGCAATTAAGAATAAAACAGTAATTTCTTTTATGTACAATTATAAAGATTCTTATTTACATATTCACCCATATTATCTATTTACCTATAATAACAATTACTATCTAGCTGGACTTGATAAAAATGGAAAGAAAGTTAAGACATATACCATAGCAAAGATGTCTTCTGTTGAATTAGCACCACTTTATTTCAATGAAAAACCACTATCAATTTATGACTGTCTTAAAGATTCCAATTTCAGATTGAACATTGTACAACAAGAAGTCAATTTGGAAGATGTTATTAAAAAAATTCTTGTCATTTCTTCTAGTAGCGGCGGTTCTAGGTTAGAAAGATTAACTGAATACTACATAAACTCCTTAAAAAAAGAACAATTGTCCGAGATGACCATAGGACTTACTAGTGAGATTGATTTTTATAAATTACGAAAGCCTTATTGTGAAAGAATTATCAATCCAAATAACGAAACAAAACTGCATAATAATTTCAATGATGTATATAGTGTGTGGGAAAAGCGAGTAAAAAAAGAGCCGGACTTGTGTATTTACTTGGGATATCCTTTGATAAAAATTGGGAGAAATATTTTCCCGTTTATGTTTTATATGGTGCAATATGATGAAAACCAAAACACTATTAAATATAATGGCGGGAATGTATTCTTAAACGGTAAATTTATCGACGATGTAATAGAATTAACTGATGAAGAAGCCATCGCCTTAAAAACAAAATTTTTAAATAACCGTAGTGCTGAAATTGATGTACTAAATAAAAATATAAGTAAATATATTAGTGAATTTAATGTATTGGATTACGGAGCTCTGTTCCTTCAAACAAATACTCTAGCTACTAAGGGTCTGATTTCTGAGTTAAAAAGAATTAAAGAAATTAACCCCAAAGAACTATTAACACCCTTCAAGTCTATCATTAAGATGCAAGATGAAAGCAAAAAATATCCAAATAATGAGCACGTCTTTAATATTGTTGAAATTAATAAAAGCCAAGAGGCTGTAATTAAAGATATACAACAGGAAATTAGTTTAGTGCAAGGACCACCTGGAACAGGTAAAACTCAAACAATATTAAACCTTGTGGTAAACGAAATTCTTAATGGAAATCGTGTTTTAGTAACCTCTATGAATAATAAGGCAGTAAATAATATTTACGAGAAATTAATTGAAGGAAACATCTTTGATGGCGTACTAAGGCTTGGAAAACAGGAACTGCGAAAAAAATCCTTACAGAGTGTCGTTCAGTTTTTAAAAAGGGAGCACCCGCTGTTTGATAATAATTTCTATTCAACGTTGCTAAATGATAGCTCTAAATTAAAAGAGCAAATCCTAAAAAAGGAAGAAATTCTAACAATTATAGAGGAGCTTGAAATAAAAAAGGATACGTTGGAAAAGTCATTTGAACATAAATCTCAGGAGGTTTCAATTAGGAATATTTCTATTGAAAAAATTAGGAATGCTCTTAATCTAACTGAGGATTCCGTTGATGTTCGTCTAAAAATAATTAAAGTTTTAAATCAAATTTCCGTAAATTGCGAAGAAAAAATGGAGATTTCTAAAGGTAAATTAATATGGCGGATTCTTTCTATTTTTGGAATTAAACATGATGTGTTTCAAATAAAAAAGTTCACAAAACAAATTGAAAAACTTGGATTTAATAGAGAATATTTTTCCACCTTTGAATTTATTGATTCATTCCATTCAGAAATAAATAATATTATCACCGTGATGCAATTGGATATGCTGCAATTAGAGATAGACTCAATACTTAAAAGACTTGAAGAATTAAACAAAAAACAAGTGATAAATGAGTTGAGAAACCTCAATAATGAAAAAATTAGTAATGATAAAAATTTGTTAAAAGAATATCATAAGAAACTGTTAATGGGGATGACTAACGGGGAAAAGCATTCTTTAATTCGGAACCTAGATAACAAGTCAGACATATCTCCAGTGAGTATTGATGAGTTTAAGATGATTACAAATATATTTCCGTTAATTGTTTGTACTAATCTTTCCACGCCAGCAAGCATTCCTTTTACTGAAAGGTTTGATTTGGTCATAATAGATGAAGCGTCTCAATGCAATATTGCATCAAGTATTCCTGCTATTATGAGGGCTCATCGAATAATAATTGTCGGCGATAACAAGCAACTTAATCCGGTGCTAAGGATTGATAAGAAGGTTGACGCTCATATTTTCAAAGAAGTTGGTCTATCCGATGAAGAGTATAATTATTACAGTTTTTCATCTAATTCAACTTTTGATATATTTAGTAAATTGAAAAAGGGTGAAGATGTACATTTATTAAATGAGCACTATCGGTGTGAACCAGATATTATTCAATTTAGTAATGGGAAATTTTATGATAATAATTTAGTCATAAAAACCTCAAAAGGACAATCTGATTTTTCAGGGATAAAAGGAATAAATGTAGAAGGTTCAGCAGCTTATAGCACGCAGGGAAGTAAATCAGCTATTAATAACAGAGAAATCGAAGCGATTTTTAATAATTTAATAACAAATTATGAATCTTTGAAAGATAAAACGATTGGGATTATCACACCATTTAGAAAGCAAAGGGAACTAATCAAAGAACAGATAGATGACCTTGCTACAGATGAGGGGATTGGAGAATTACAACATTTTTTTCGAGGTATTGAGGTAGGGACAGTACACACATTCCAGGGCGATGAGAAACAAATCATTTTTTATAGTTCTGTTATTAGCCAAGGCATAAAGGATACTACAATAAGATGGATAAACAGCAGTCCTAACTTAATAAATGTTGCCGTCACTCGTGCACAGGAATGCTTTATAATGGTGGGGGATTTTGAATATATAAGAAAGTCAAAAGGTATAGTTTCTGACCTAGTTGATTATATAGATAATCTATCTAACCAAAATCAAATAATAAAATTCACCAATACCTATGATGCATATAAAACAATATTTAACCAACCAATTGAATCCTATGTGTTACGAAGCGTATTAAACCCTTATGAAGATAAGTTGTATTTGAGCCTGAAGCAAATAATTAATACAGAGTTAAATAAATATGAAATAGGAATCAAGGTTAGGGTAGCTGACATTATAAATGTAACGCCAGATATTGTTGGATGGGATATCCTCTTTTACTCACAAAAAGCCCATTTTGATTTTATATTATTTGAAAGAAAAACCAGCATACCGGTATTAGCAATTGAATTGGATGGTAAACATCATAAGTTTGACACAAAAACAAAGAAGAATGATGCAATGAAAAACGATATTTGTGCTGCATTCGGATTGCCATTAATAAGAATCTTGACAGAAGCTTATCCTGATAATAAAGAAATTAAAAGGTTGCTAAGTAAATATTTGATTAAGAAATAGCTACTTAAGAATTAGGTGTGTTTTTGAAATATTTTCAAAAGGAGGTGGAGGATTTTGTCGGATAAGATTTCCTTTTTAGATTTAAGTAAGAAAATTTTGTTTGAGAGTAACAAACCTATGACTTCTGAGGAAATATGGGATTATGCAAAAGAAAATGGATATGACAGCCGTGTAGGAACAAAAGGTAAAACTCCTTGGAGAACAATAGGCGCTCAATTATACGTAAATATTAGGGACAAAGGTAATTCTCCGTTTATAAAAATTGATTCAAAGCCAAGGAAGTTTTTCTTAAAGGAATTAGTGGACAAAAATGCCATTCAGGAACTAATTGAAAAAGAAGTGGAAAAAGTCGAAGAAACGGAAACCGTTACTTATAACGAAAGAGCATTGCATCCATTTCTTACTTACTTTGCAAATACATTTATGAATGTGTATACAAAAACTATTTATCATGAAAAGTCTAATAAAAAATCTTATGCACAGTGGCTTCATCCAGATTTAGTCGGCGTTAACTTTCCAATTGATGAATGGGATACAGAAGTATTGGATTTTGGGATGATTCTAGGGAGCCAGCTAATTAAAATTTATTCTTTTGAAATGAAGAAGGAACTGACCTTTTCGAATATAAGGGAATCCTTCTTTCAGGCTGTTTCTAATTCTTCATGGGCTAACGAAGGGTATTTAGTTGCTGCTAAAATTGCCAAAGATGAAGAATTTCTTAATGAACTTAAACGGCTTTCAACGGCGTTTGGAATCGGAATTATAAGATTGGATGTAGAAGAGCCTGATGCTTCTGAAATTATTTTCCCGGCTAAATTCAAGAATAGTTTGGACTGGGACACAATTAACAAAATATCTACACAGAATCCGGATTTCCGTCAGTTCTTAAAGAGAGTTAAGAATGATTTGACGAATAAAGAAATAATTAAAAGTATGTATGATAAAGTTTATGAATCAAATAAATTAATTGAAATGATAAGTACCAAATAGAACGTTCGATTTTCTAAATAGGTGTGAAAAAGGACCAATTCGGTCCTTTTTTTCACATTTACCAGCAATTGTAACCGGATATTATGCGTGTGCGAGAGATTTTATTGCTGATTTAATGTCGAAAAATTTTGAGCAAAAATATTACTGTGCTTTAATTAAGATTTTGTACCTTCCATTATTGATAGCGTAACCTTCATCAATTAATATCGGCACAACATAAGATGCTATTGCTGTTTTTGTAACATGCGCCATCAACCATTCACCTAAGCTATTTTTCGGAGGATTGGTTCTAGAAGCACCAATCGTCAATGTCTGCCCTATAAACTTTTCGAGAAGTGTTGAATAATGACTGCTGGAAACTTTTTCCTTCCAACCAACTCCAAAATAAATAGTTGTACCTTCCTTTATTGAACCTTCATATTTAAATGGCTTTTGTTTTACTAAGGTACGTAATTCTTTCATAGGTATTCACCCCGTCAATCGACCTCTTTATTTATTTCGGATTGAAATGAAATTTTGCAGAGCTATTCTTAATTCACCAAATGATTTACAATCATGCTTCACAAACAAATCCCAGACAACATCTGAATTTTTGTAACCAATCAGGGGCATGAACGTGGTCCATAATTCCATTTGTTGTGACTGGGTTAAGCCGATTCGTTTTTTTAGAAGCAATTTAAGGCTATCATAAGAAGATACTCTCATTGTTTCTAGGTTACTGTTTAATTTTTGCTCAGATATTTGCTTTAGGATTTTTCGGCGCTGCTCCTCTTGTTCCAACCTTTGCTGCATCAATTGTTGCTTTTTAAACTCCTCTTGCTCCAACCTTTGCTGCATTAATTTTTTCCTTTTTTCTTCCTCTTGCTGCTGCCGTTCTTTTTCAATTCTTTGTTGCTCATAATAATCGAGTTGTAGCTGCTTGAATTTTTGAATAAATTCATTTTGGTACTGAGCTTCTAGTGTGGGGTTGCTCAAAAGGAATTCATTTTTTATTAGAACCGCATCAGAAAATGGAATTTCATATCCGTCCCCTAGAAGGAATGCCCGGTAAGGCTTTTCAAGACGGTCTTTTAAGAACCGTTGGACTTTGACTACAATTCTGTCCTCGTTAGAATAAATGTAATACATGCTTTGAACATCAATTGCAATGTTTTCCGTTGATACAGGATAATTAAAATATTTAAAAAACATTGTGTCCTTCATAAGGGAAGCAAGTAAAGAATCCCATTCTCTATCTTGATTTGTTTTTGCTGCAATTGTCAATTCCGCATCCCACAACACTATGGAATTTTTTTCTCTTTCAATTGCTTGTTCCTTCTTTTCTACAAACCAAATAGGTTCCATACCTTGTTCCAGAAAGTATTGATGCCTTTTGCTGATTGTATTTGAAAGTTTATTATCAACTAACGAATTTACGTTGGTAATCACTGAAAGTGCAAATTCCCTATCGGCAACCTTTACCCAAATATCGGGAAATTCTTTCAAGTCGGGTTTTGCCCTGAAGCCATAGTCGACCTTAATCATTGTATTATTCTTAGCCTGATTCGATATTTCATCATGGAGAATAGCTTGAATTGTATTATGGATTTTTGTTTCCCTTTCAATCTGCCTACTATATCTTTTCTCTGCCAGGTCTATTTTTCTGGATTCTTCACAAGCTTCTGAATGCTGATGTGAAAAATATATTCCTTTCGTGTCGCCATATTTGACTATTAGTTTGGCTTTACAATGGGGGCATTGGAAAAGGTCTTTATCAGCTAGCTTCTTAAAATTATTCACTTCTTCTTTGGTTGCAGAATATGGAAGCCTATATAATTCGTTATCAATTACATGCAGCGCCTCTCTCAAGAATCTTCACCTCTGTTGTATTCTATTTAATAGATGTTCCAGTTTTAGAAGATAGTACAATGAATGACTCATAAATTAATTTATTTCTCTTCCAACCAAATCTTGAAGGCATCAAGGTCTATGCCTTTTTCTTTAATAACTCTCCTTACCTCTGCCATTTTCATTTCATTAAGTTGATTGCTGTCTAGCAGCAAACGTTCATCAAAATAAATTTCTGCTTCTCCTTTAGATTCCATTTTCTTGATAGTCTGATATACCTTGTCAATGCAACGAATTTTGAATACTTTTTCTGATTTCAAATTACGGTAAATAATTCTACGCTTATCCTCCATTTTAATAATCCTTTCTTAATTATTTTGGTTCTAGATGTTTCTCAATAAAACTTCTAATTTAAAAAAGGAATTTATCTAATGAACTTTATTTTCCTTTCATGTGGATTAGGTTTGATAGTTTTCCATCCTGCGCTCATCCATGCTCTTGCTTGAGAATGGGTTTTATCGTTTCTCCAATACGCGTCATAAACAAATGCAGATTCAGGAAGTTTTTTTCCTAGAATTGTTTCGAGTTCTTCAAAAGTAAGCGTTATTTGAGAAATTTCTTTTTTATTATTTAAAAAATCAAATAATATAGACCAATTAACCCTGGACAATTGATTACTTCCTTTCTTTTTACAATAGTTCCTTTTTTTACAAGAATCTTATATTAAGAGAGGAATGTCAATCCTACATGAAGCGAAAAAACAACAATTATAGCAAATTATTATTGGTCTTTGTTGAATATTTTTGAAAAGTTAGATTGGTAAAAATTAATCATAAAGGCGAATGAAAAAAGTTCGATTTTCCGTCCATTTTAAAGACGAATTTTATAAAATGACGATACAAAGTTGATAAACAAGGTACATGGAAATCCTTTTGCTGATTAAAGCAAATCTCAAATAAAAAGCAAAAAGCGACATTATAGCAAATTAGCTTTCGCTTTTGTGGGAAATTCGAGAAAACTTTTGCTCAAAAAAATTATTTTTGATTTTTAAAAAATAATTTCGATTTTCCATCCATTTTAATTTTCAATTTTGTATTATGACAATACCAAGTTTGGAAAACAAATTGACTAGTCAAAAAAAACAACTAGATTGGAGTGAACAACCATGAAAATGCAAATCAAAGGTCCTGCTCAAAGGATTAGAAATAGTAACAACAGAAAAATTGAATCATTACATAAAAGATAAAACAAGGAGTGAAAAGAAATGGATAGCCGCATCAGCTTCTTATATAGCCGACGAAAGGAATTCGAAGAGGCAAGCTTCAAAAATAACGTGTCTCCCGAATTGCTGAAAAGGTTTTGGAATTTAGGTTCCAAGTGGGATGGTGAAAAACAACATGAGTAAAAAAAGACTGGGGCAATTAAAGCTTCCCGGCACAAAGACATATAAGTTGGTGGTCCCTCGGAAAGATGTAAAAATTGCAGATGTCTCTTTCCAATTGGAGCTTGATTTATACATAGAAGGTACTAAGTAAGTATACATTAACCACTTTCAGTCAATTCTGTGATTATTGACTGGAGGTGGATGAAATGAAATACAAAGTCAGGAAAATCGAGGTATTGGAAGAATCAAATGAGCTTGGAAGCATTTTAATAGAAAGGCTTATCGAAAGAATGCTGTTACAAGAACTTGGTTTATCTCCGACTCTTCAAGCCATTATTTTAAATAAACATTACAAAGAAAAGGATGATATCAATGTTAACAAATAAAGCGACAAATGGCGAAATTAAAGTATTCTTCAGAAGGGCAAGGGAAGCAGGTCAACTTGAAATGCAAATGCAAGCTGATTATCAATATCGACAAAGCTTGATGCCGCATGAATTCACTGAAATTAATGAAGGAAATGTTTCTGCGACCAAATTTAAAGAAAGAAGCTGCATCAGTCAATTATTAAAACTTATTGAGCTCGGCAATGTGGATACTTTGTATGTCCACGATGCAAGTCGTCTGACTCGAAATATATCAAACCATTTTGAATTAATGGCTCTGCTTAATAAGCACAATGTCCGACTTGTTTTTACCGGTTCCTCTGAAATTGATATGTCTAATAAATTATTGGGATTTAGGGAGGGATTTTAATTGGCTAAGAATATTGACTCCAACGGGAAATTAAAGGTCTTTTTAAGACGTGTAAGTACCGAGAACCAAAGCCTTGAGATGCAGATTGCTGCTGATAAAAAATACCGGGATGCTTTCGATGAAGATGAATATATTGAGGTAAATGAGCTTGGTGTATCCGCAAATAAGGTGAAACTGAAGGACCGGGAGAAAATGCTGGAGGTTATATCGATTATAAGTCAAGGCAAAGTTGATAACCTTTATGTTTATGACCGCAGCTGACTAACAAGAAATTTTTATGAATACCTTGAAATGGTGGATTTGTTCATTTCGCATGACGTTAAGGTAGTATTTACTTCGGCAGATTCAAGTTATCCATCTTTCAATTCCAATTATCTAATTGAAGGTTTCAATGGAATATTAATCGAAGAAGAGGGGAAATCAATTGCTCGTCGGGTTGCAGATGCACACCGAAAGCTCCCTCCAAGGAAATTTGGTTACGATACGCACAAAGATGACCAGGGCAAGAAGTCTTACACTCTTCAAAAGGAGCAAAAAAATAATATATTCCAATTGTTTGAAAAGGCTAGGGATATTGGTGATACAACTGGATTCATTCAACTTATTTCAACATTTTCTAGTCTGATGAAAAAGCAGCCAACTGATATCGTGCGAATACTAACAGACCCCTTCTATGCCGGCTGTGAAAAAATAAGTACATATTTGAATTCGCTCGCTTATGTTGAACCGGTTATTACTAAGGATATTTACCTTGAAGTGCAAGAAGTTATTGAACCATTCGTTGAGAAATTGCAGCAAAACATAAGCGGACGAAGTGATGAAAATATCCTGCTTCCAAAGTGCGGGATTTGTAAAAAAGGTATGAAATACAGGAAAGATAAAATTGGGGAATCAGGCATTTATACTTGCTCAAATAAACATAGAAAAATATGTATTAGCGTTGATGATTACAATGATATGTTACTTAAAAGCTGCGCAATGGTCTTTGAAAATTTGAATGAGGAAGAAATCGAGAAGAAAGCCATTCAATTGATAAATAACCTGCTAGATAACTTGGGGAATGAATTTGAAGCTGTAAATCGAAAAATTGAGTATATTGAAGCTCAAATTGCGACAATGCCTTCTGAGAAATTTCTATCCAGGCAATATGAAAAAGTCGAATTAAAACTATTAATGGAAGAGAAACAGAAAAGAAAGGAACTAAGGGAGCAACTTTTACTTTGTGAAAATTACCAGAACAAAGTGAAATACCTGGTGAGCAAGGTCAAAATAAAAGATTGCTTAAAAAACGAAGAACTTATGAATTTAGTAAGCTTAATTATTAAGGATTGCTTTGTTAATGAATCAACATTGGCGTTTAACCTTTACTTTAATGAATACCTGAACAATGAACAGTTAGAAAGGATGATTGCAATATGAGCAACCAACATGGCGGCAGCCAAAAAAAGCCTCATGAAAAAAGAAAACTGGCAGTGGCTTCAATAAGACGTTCTTCGCACAAGCAGGATGGGAATCAGTCATTTGAAATTCAGAGAATGGCAATTAAGGATTATGCCGAGAAGCAGGGTTACTATTTGCCAGAAGAATTTATCTTTTACGATAACGCGCAAAGTGCTTATCGTAAAAATGCCAGTAAGCGCAAGGGCTTAAACAAGATGAAAGAAATTGTCCTTTCTCATGATGTTAGTGCGATTATATTTTATGATTTTTCCCGCATTGATAGAAAAATTTACTCTTTTGTATCGGAATTTTACACGGATGTCATTGCAAAAAAGCCGCACCTAAAATTCTATACAACTACAAAACAAGATGAATGGACACCGGCTGATTTAGACGTAAAACTTCACCTAATTATGGCAAATGGAGAATCCAATGATAAATCAAGAAGGGCAGTTGATGCTCAAAAGACAGATATAGGTAAGAAGGAACGCCCTGGTTCTACCGTTCCATTTGGATATAAGCAAATTGAAAAAAAGTTGGTTCCAGATGAAAATGCTCCGATTGTCCTTTTTATTTTTTACCTGGCTTCCTGGGGTCATTCAATTCAAAAGATTACGGATATTTTAAATGAAGCTGGTATTCCATCTCCGTCAAAGAAACAATGGCGGACAAGCAGTATAGAAAATATCCTAAAAAATCAAGCCTACGGGGGTAGTTTAAATTGGACATTCCGACGAAATAACATTCATCAAAAAGAGCACTTAATTGAGCGAAGTCACGTTGCAATTGTTCCAAGTTTTTTCTTTAAACTCATTGAGGTAAATCGTGAGCTAAAGAAAAAGTACAACAAATTGGAAACACCGTTTTTGTTTGGCGGTCTACTGGTATGCAAAAACTGTGGTAACCATTTGATGCACCGGAACAGTTCTACCAAGAAAAAAGGTACAAAATACAATTATTTTAAGTATTTTTGCACAAATTGCTCTTATGAAATGGATATTGACATATTGAATGAAAAACTGTTGGGCTATATCCAACAACAGTTATCATTGTCTGTAAAAATCAACTCCGAGACTGTCATTAATACCCTTAAAGAGTTTATTCAGTCACTTCAAGAGCATTTGGATGTACTGAAGGCAAAGGAACAGCTCGTTTTAGCTAATGAAAGGTTTGCTGAAAGTCATCAGGAAAAGCATTTAAAGGGTGTCTTCAGCAATGTTAAAACCAGATTAAAAGATGAGATGAATCAAATCGAACACTCGATTAAAGAAACCGAAATTCTTCTAAGTCCTGCGGAACTGGAAGTGTTTATGAACAGCTTTCAAAATATCGATATCTGTAAGTTATCACAGACAGAGCAGCGATTAATTTTATTGAACTTCATAAATGAAATCGTAATTAGCTTTAAAGATGAGTCCAATTTCGAATTTGATATTCAATTTAAAGTCAATCCAGTTTCATTTATCACCTTATGATGGTAGATGGAAAATCGAACTTTTACATATATCTTTGGATGGAAAATCGAACCACATTACATAATGCAATAATCAAAAAAACTGAATGGGCAAGTGCCGGCATCATAACGGCATTTTATTATAACAGGTTCGGTTTTACTTCCAAGATGGCATACCATTATGGTCGTAATATCGGAAATCTAATAACCATTATGGACATTAAATCGAAATTACATACATAAATATAATTACTTTTCGGGGGAAAACATCATGAAAATTACACGAAGATTTGATAAAAATGGGGACTGTTTTGAAAAGATGTTCCAAGACTTAATTAATTCTAAAGTCGATGACTTTGTAAACAAAAAATACATAAAAAATAATGCTAGTTTTGAGAGAGGGGAATAAAACATGTATAGAGTTGGTGCTTATGCTCGCGTTTCTACTGGTAGGGAAGAACAGGATACGTCATTGGTAAATCAAAAACTGATGTTTGAAAAATATATTCAGGACAAAGGGTGGACATATGAAAAGTATTATCAAGACAGAAAGACCGGAACCAAAGCTAAACGACCAGAATTGATAAAATTATTAAATGACATCGAACAGCAAAAGATTGATGTTGTATTGGTGAAAGACTTATCACGTTTGGCTCGTAACGGTGAACTTTCCTATAAAATTGCCAATCTTGCTAAAGCCAAGGGTGTACATATCATTTCATTGGATGGAATGGTAAATACAATGGAAAATAACGTAGATATGCTTGGGTTACTTGCTTGGATGTACGAAAAGGAATCCCAGAATTTAAGCCAACGTATAAAAAGCATAAAAGAAGTTGGGGCTGCCTCTGGAAAGTATCAAGGTTCTACACCACCATTCGGTTACTACCTCGAAAACGGGAAGTTATATATAAGAAAGGATGAGACTCCTGCAATTGTAAGGAGGATATACCAAGAATATATTAATGGAACTGGGGTAGATACAATTGCTAAAAATCTAACACTAGAAGGAGTACCAACTCCTGCTCAGGTGATTAATAAGAAGAATGCAGGAACCGATTGGATGAGCAATACTATTAAAACAATACTATCTAACCCGCATTATATTGGTGATTTAGCCCAATGCCGGACCACTACAATCAGTGTTGTTAGTACGAAAAGAAAGTCTATAGATACGAATGAACAAAAAATTGTAGAAGGTACTCATGAACCTATTATTATGAAGGATGTCTTTGAGGCAGCACAAAAACAAATGGTGCAAAGAAAGAAGAATTTAACAGCACCAAAAGCACACTTATTTACAAATGTTGCTTTCTGCGCTGATTGTAAAAAAGGCATGTGGTTCCGTTCGGATAGAAAAGGATACATATGTGGGTCTTACGGAAGATATGGTACCAAAAGATGTTCTTCACATGCAATAAAGGAAGACAAGCTGACAGATGCAATTACTGATGATTTTGGCGAATTTTTAAAGGGAGTAAATCTTGAAATGTTATCAAAACATTTTCAGCAGAAAATAGAAAAATCTTTAAAAAAGAGCACAAAAGAATTAGAGAGAATTGAAAGCAAAATAAAAATCCTGAAAAAACGGAAGTTAAATTATATTCAGATGAGAGCAGATGGGGATTTGACAGCGGAAGATTTTAAGGCTTCCAACAGCATTAATAATAAAGAATTAGAAGAGTTACATGCTGAAAAAGCGTCTCTTGAAGCAAATACTAATAATAATGAAATTGACCTAAATTGTATTAAAACCGACTTCTTACAGTATCTTTATTCACCGGACATCCTTCCTGAGCTAATTCATAGATTTATTTCACGGATTGAGATTGAGGAATGTGGAACACCAAGAATTTATTATAATTTCAAAGTACCTTCAAATAACTTAATTGCTTAGACTTAAACCCCACAAATAATTAATCATTATTTGTGGGGTTTTTAGTATTAGTCAATATATTTATTAGTTTTTTCAACAAATGCTGATATATGGAGATTGGTAATATAAATCCAATTTATAGAGTGGTAAAATAGAAAATAGTAAAATAGTAACTTATTTCGAATAGTGAAGTGTGTTTGAAGTGTTTGCTTTTATATAATAGAAGTAGTTGTTTATATTAATTGATAGGGGTGAAATACTTGTCTACAGTTTATCATGCGAAGTATTTTGCAAATGAACTAACTAGGCATTCGGCAGCTGAGGGGGTTGAAAAGTTATCGCGTTCATTGTTTGATGCAAATGTAGATTTAAATCCTCATCAAATTGAAGCTGCATTATTTGCTTTCCGTTCTCCTTTGTCAAAAGGAGTTTTATTAGCTGACGAAGTAGGTTTAGGTAAGACAATTGAAGCAGGAATTGTACTATGCCAATACTGGGCGGAACGAAAAAGAAAACTGTTAATTATTTGCCCAGCCTCACTCCGAAAACAATGGAGTGTTGAGTTAGAAGAAAAATTCAATATGCCAAATATCATACTTGAAGCAAAATCATTTAATGACCTTTATAGAGATGGTCATAGTAATCCTTTTAAGCAGGACAAGGTTATTATTACGTCCTATCATTTCGCAAATCGAAAAAAAGAAGAGCTACGACTGGCTGGCTTTCATTTAGTAGTCATCGATGAAGCTCATAAGTTACGAAATGTTTATAGAAAAAGCAATAAGCTTGGTAAAGGGATTAAATGGGCTACCGAAGATACAAAAAAACTTCTTTTAACGGCAACACCACTTCAAAACTCATTATTAGAATTATATGGTTTATCAACGTTAATAGATGACCACTTCTTTGGTGATGTTGGTGCATTTCGAGCACAATATATGGGCAGTGACAGGGACTTAGATGGATTGAAGGCTAGGTTAAAGAACTTTACTCATCGAACACTTCGTTCACAAGTACAGGAATATATTCAATATACAGAACGAAAAGCTTTCACTATCCCATTTATGCCAACTGATGATGAGCAAGCACTATATCAAACTATATCTGATTTTTTGCTTCGTGAGGATACATACGCGATTCCACAACGCCAAAGGGTTCTTACTACGTTAATCTTAAGAAAGTTACTCTCCTCTTCTTCACAGGCAGTTGCCGGGACTTTATTAACTATTAAAGAACGTTTGATACAACTCCTGCAATCATCCGACATGAAAATAAAGGTGGAAGATTCCTGGGTAGAGGACCTCGTTGCTGAAGATGAAATGGAATTCGATATAATAGATGAAGATGAGGGTGACTTTGATACCGATGAAGATTTATATTTCCAAAAAGAGAAATTAAAAAGTGAGATTGAAGAGTTAGACAGATATGCTATTTGGGCTCGTTCAATCAAAATCGATACTAAAACAAGAGCATTATTAACGGCTATTGATACGGGATTCACTGAAATGGAAAAGATGGGAGCAAACAGAAAAGCCCTAATTTTTACAGAATCGAAGCGAACTCAAGAATATTTAAAGAATTTTCTTGAAGCCAATGGCTTCGCAGGGAAACTAGTTATTTTCAACGGAACAAATACAGATTTAAATTCAAATAGGATTTACGAAAAATGGCGTAATGAGAATCTAGGTACTACTAAAATAAGTGGCTCAAAAACAGCAGATAAAAGGCAAGCATTAATTGACTTCTTTAAAAATGAAGCGGAGATTATGATAGCAACGGAGTCTGCATCTGAAGGAGTGAACTTGCAATTTTGCTCTTTACTAATAAACTATGATTTGCCGTGGAACCCACAAAGAATAGAACAGCGAATTGGGCGATGTCATCGGTACGGTCAAAAACATGATGTTGTTGTAATTAACTTTCTAAATAAGAGAAATGATGCTGATACTCGTGTTTATGAGCTACTGAAGGATAAATTTAATTTATTTACAGGTGTTTTAGGAGCATCCGATGAAGTCCTCGGAACAATTGAATCAGGGGTAGATTTTGAAAAGCGAATTCTCGCAATTTACCAAGAATGTCGCACACCTGAAGCAATTAAGTCAGCATTCCAGCAATTACAAAGTGAGCTGGAGAGTCAAATCAAAAATAGAATGGACGATACCAGAAAGAACTTGCTGGAACATTTTGACGAAGATGTACACAGTCGTTTGAAATTCCATCTTGATGAAACAAATTATCAATTGGACCGTGTAAGTAAAATGTTCTGGTCATTGACAAGTATTATTTTAAAAGACCGTGCTCGATTTAAAGATGGACAATTTCAATTTGAATTAGAAAAGCCCATTGAATATGTTGATATCAAAAGTGGAAAATACCAACTCATTACAAAAGATAGGGATAAACAAGCAAAGAGTTCCCACCAATTATACCGTCTATCGCACCCATTAGGTGAGTACGTAATTAACGAAGGTAAAAAAGCTAAAACACCGATTAGAGAAGTAGTTTTTAACATTACTAATCATCCTTATAAAATATCCGTATTAGAACAATTGATTGGGCATAGCGGATATTTAAGGCTAACAAAACTGACAATTAATTCATATCAAAAAGAAGAGCACTTGTTATTTAGTGGATTATCTGATAGTGGGAAAGTAATTGACCAAGAAATATGCGAAAAATTTTTTAACTGTAATGCAGAAATAGTTGAATCTAGTCAGTGCTCCGAATCATTACTAGTTAAGGTAGGACAAGATGCAGAACAACATGTAGCTGCTACAATCAGTAAATCTCTAGAGTACAATAATCGGTTTTTTCATGAAGAACGAGAGCGATTAGAAAAATGGGCAGATGATATGATGATTGCCTCTGAAAAGGAGCTTAATGATACAAAAGTAAAAATTAAAGAATTTAAACGGCAAGCACGTTTAGCAAAGACTACAGAAGAACAACATGAAATACAGAAGCAAATAAAAGATATGGAAAGAAAACAACGGAGACAACGCCAACAAATTTTCGATGTAGAAGACAAGATTACGGAAAAACGTGATGAACTGATTGATGAACTTGAAAAACAATTAATACAAAAGACAGAAAAAGAAGAACTTTTTACAATCCGTTGGAGTGTTATTTAATAGGAGGATTTAAAGTGAGTACCAAACTAAATAAGTTTATAAAATTATTGGAAGAAATGTTTCAATTTGACCAAGCAGATTTAGATTTTGGCATATACCGAATTATGAATCAGAAACGAGATGAGGTCACTCGATTCTTACACGAAGACCTAGTACCACAGGTGAAAAAAGCATTTGAAAAATACAAAAATGCTGATGTTGAAATAATTAAAGGTGAAATATTGAAACTCGAAAAGCAGCTAACTGACATGGGTGTTGCAAAAGAAAGTTCTGAAAAATATAGTTATCTTCAAAATCAACTCAATAAAGGTGTAGATGTTGCTGCTTTAGAAAATGAAGTGTTTTCAGATTTAACAAATTTCTTTAATCGATATTACCATGAAGGTGATTTTTTATCACTTCGTCGATATAAAAAGAACGTATATGCCATACCTTATGAGGGCGAAGAAGTAAAACTTCACTGGGCAAATGCAGACCAATATTATGTGAAAACATCAGAGAATTTTCGGGACTATAAATTTACATTACCATCAGGTAAAAAGGTACATTTTAAACTTGTAGAGGCGAATACGGAACAGAACAACAATAAAGCCCCGGAAGGAAAGGAACGTAGGTTTATTTTAGTGGATGAAGAACCACTAATGGAAAACGATGGAGAATTAACAATACGTTTTGAATATCGCTCAGATGATGATAATCGAAAAAGGGAAAAAATTAATGAGGAGACTGTTGAACGTATATATAATGAAAATGGATTTAGTGAATGGTTAGAAGAACTAGGAGGTTTAGCTCCGACTGAAAGAAATAAAAAAAGAACGCTATTGGAAAAGTATTTAAACGATTATACATCAAAAAATTCCTTTGATTACTTCATCCATAAAGATTTAGGTGGATTTCTTAGGAGGGAATTAGATTTCTTTATTAAGAATGAAATTATCCACCTAGATGATTTAGATACGGAAAATGAAAAACGATTTGACCAGTATTTATCAAAAGTTAAAGTAATTAAGTCAATTGGTCATAAAATTATTAAGTTTCTTGAGCAAATTGAGAATTTCCAAAAGAAATTATGGCTCAAAAAGAAATTTGTTGTAGATACAAACTACTGTATAACACTAGACCGTATTCCTGTAGAACTTTATGAAGAAATTATAAATAATGAAGAACAGGTAAAAGAATGGGAAAGAATGTATTTCATTGATGAGATAGAAGGTTATAGTAAATCATTATCAGTTGATTTTATCAAAAAGAATCAATTTTTGGTATTGGATACAAAATTTTTTAGTTCCAATTTTAAGGATATGTTAATCTCAAAAATAGAAGATTTAGATAATAGTTTAGATGGATTACTTATAAATAGTGATAATTTTCATGCGCTAAATTTACTATTAAGTAAATATCAAAACTCAATAACGTCCATGTACATTGACCCACCTTATAATACGGGGGGAGATGGGTTTTTATATAAAGATAATTATAAACATTCTTCCTGGTTATGTTTTATTGAGAATAGAATAGCTATTTCTAATAAACTTTTGAATGAAAAAAAAGGTTTATTTTGTAGTAGTATTGATAAAAATGAATTATTTGTATACAAAAACCTTTTGGATTCCTTATTAGGTGAAGAGGCATTCATTAATGCAATAGTAAATGTTAATAATCCTAAAGGAAGGTCGGACCAAAAACATCTACCTACTGCACATGATAATATATTATTTTACGCTCTGCCTGGTGCTATTTCTCACGGATGGAATCCACCTGAAAATGTCCTTAAGAGATATAATAAGGTTGACCCCGATGGCAATAGATATAGGGAAATTGACCTTCGTAAAACTGGTGACAATGATTTAAGAGAAGATAGACCAAATATGTTTTATTATTTTTATTACAATGAAGAGAAGAATGATTTCTTTGCATCACCGGAGGAGTTAATAAATATTGAAAATTACATACAAATTACTCCATTAAGAGCTGATGGTAAGGAAGGTCGATGGAGATGGGGGATAGATACTAGTAAAGCTAATATTGATAAATTAATTCCTAAATATATGCCAACAAGAAAAGTTTGGTCTGTATTTGAAAAAGATTATTTAACAGATGAAGAAAAAGTAATGCCTACAAGCGTATGGACAGAAAAAGAAGTAAATAGTGAAAGAGCAACTGAACAAATTATTGATTTAGGTTTTGAAAAGAGTGATTTTCCGAGACCAAAACCAGTGGGGCTTTTAGAGTTAATTCAAAGACATATATTGAAGAATGATGAAATTATTTTAGATTTTTTTGCAGGTTCGGGCACAACTGCCCATGCTCTTATCAATTTAAATAGGGAAGACCAAGGGAAGAGAAAATATATTCTCGTAGAGATGGGTGAACATTTCGAAAATGTATTAGTACCTAGAATTAAAAGAGTTATTTATTCAAATGACTGGAAGGATGGTAAACCACTATCTCGTGAAGGTTCAAGTCATTTGTTTAAATATATCCGTTTAGAGTCTTATGAGGATTCTTTATCAAACATTATTATAAAGCGTTCTGAACAACAACAATTAGCAATCGATAATAGCTTGTCTGAGGATGCTAAGGAAGAGTATTATCTATCTTACCTTCTTGAAGTTGAATCTGAAGGAAGCCTGTCATTAGTGAATTTTAACCATTTTAAAAATCCATTCGACTACAAAATGAAGATTAGTAAAGATTCCGAGACCATTACACAAAGAATTGATGTTATTGAAACATTCAATTATTTACTTGGAATACAAGTTAGGGAAATGGATGTTATTCGTGGTTATAAATTAATTAAAGGTGTATTAAGAACAGGGGAAAATGTTTTAATTATTTGGAGAAATCTTAATGAAAAAACGAATGAGGACTTAGAAGACTTTTTAAGTACCCTAGATATTAATTCTAGAGATTTTGAATACGACCGAATCTATGTTAATGGAGATAATCATATTGAAAATCTAAAAATAGATGAAAGTAAATGGAAAGTAGTGCTTATTGAAGAGGAATTCAAACGATTAATGTTTGAAGTTCAAAATGTGTAGGAGGTAAAGAAAAATGGTTAAAACAAAACAAGCTCCTGCAAAAAAGAAAAAGATACATTTGAGCGACCAGTTAATTCTAAACCAATATATGTTTAAACTATTTGAAGTAGAAGATTTTGATATGCTTACAAAGGATTTAAAGGATGCTGCCTTAGAAGAATTGGATATAGACAATGTATCCCGTTTTTATAAACAGTTAACTTTGAGGCTTGTAGATAGACAGTATTTAACTAATGAAATGTTGAGACAATTCGATGAAAATATTGTTCGCTTTACATTAGAAATTAGTGAAAGACGAAGTGAAAGAATAAAATGGAAGTATTTTCAGTATCTTTCATTGCTTTTTACTGAAATCTATTTAGACCGTTATTTTAATCAAAGGGGTCAGTTGTTAAAAGACTTAAATGAATTAGTAAATTTGTTGAATATTGAATTAGCCAAGAAAGACCAACTATCATTATATGAAGAAGACGATTTGAAAAAGCTGGCTTTTTGGAATGCGACTGGTTCCGGAAAAACATTATTAATGCACGTAAATATTAAACAATATCTAAATTACTTTTATAAAAACCATAGACCAGAGGAACTTGAGCACATTATTTTACTAACTCCTAGTGAAGACCTATCAAGGCAACATGAAAGAGAGTTTGAAAAATCAGGTATTCAAGCTGCCTTATTTGATAAGAATCTAGGTGGGCTATTAAGAGGAAAAGAAATATCTATTATTGATATTCATAAACTAAAAGACGAAATGGGTGAGAAGACTGTTGCTATTGATACATTTGAAGGAAATAATCTTGTATTAGTAGATGAGGGGCATCGTGGTTCTAGTGGTGATGAATGGAAAACTAAAAGAGAAAAACTAAGTGAAAATGGTTTTGCCTTCGAATATTCAGCAACCTTTGGACAGGCTGTTTCAAAAAAGAAAGAGCTTATAGATGAATACTCAAAGTGTATTTTATTTGATTATTCGTACCGATATTTTCACGCTGATGGATATGGAAAAGAGTATCAAATATTGAATCTAGAAAATGACAAAGATGATAATGTGCGTCATTTATATTTAACAGCATGCCTAGTATCTTTTTATCAACAACTTAAAATCTATAATGATAATGAAATTTCATACAGACCATTTTTAGTAGAGAAGCCCTTATGGGTATTTGTTGGAGGAAGTGTAAATGCACTTCGAAAACAAAATGGAAAGAATGTATCTGATGTAACTGATGTTCTTTTATTCATAGCACGATTCGTAAAAGAGGAAAATGAAAGTATTAGTTTAATTAAATCACTACTTAGTGGAAAACCAGGATTACTGGACAATAAGGGACAGGAGATATTTAGAAATTCCTTTGTGTACCTGTCATATTTAAATAGAAGCCCTTTGGAAACTTATTATGATATTTTAAAAACTTTATTTAATTCGCCGCTTGCAAGAACAACATTAAGGGTTGAAAGGCTTAAGGGGCAAGATGGTGAACTAGCTCTCCGGTTAGGAGATAATGAGCCATTTGGTGTTATAAATGTCGGTGATGCTGCCCAGTTATGGAAACTTTGCGAAGAATACCCAGAATTTCTAACAACAGAGCGTGAATTTTCAGAATCCTATTTCCATAAGATTGATAAGCAGGAATCTTCAATTAATGTATTAATTGGCTCTAAGAAATTTACAGAAGGTTGGAGTAGTTGGCGTGTTAGTACAATGGGATTATTGAATATGGGAAGAAGTGAAGGCTCTCAAATTATTCAACTATTCGGAAGAGGTGTCCGCCTGAAAGGGTTTAAATTTAGTTTAAAACGTAGTGACGCGTTAAAAGGGCTCATTCCAGAAGTACCTAATATTAAATATTTAAATCTTATTGAAACTTTGAATATTTTCGGTATTCGTGCGGATTATATGCAGCAATTCAAAGAGTATCTAGAGGAAGAGGGGATAAAAACTGAAATAGAATATGAAGAAATAATGCTTCCGGTTCTTAAAAGTTATAATAAGAGGAAACTTAAATTGAAAGCTTTACGGTTAAAAGAGGGTATCAATTTTAAGAAACAAGGTCCGAAGCCAGAAATACCAAAGCCGGGCGGTAACATTTCGTCATATCAAAAGGTTATTGTTAATTGGTATCCTAAAATTCAGTTTAAGGATAGTAGGGATGTTACTGGGAGAGTTAGAGAGGTGCAAATTGCTTCTTTAAATGAAACAACATTTAAACCATACCATATTGCATTTATGAATATTGAGAGTATCTATTTTGAATTGCAAAGATATAAGAATGAGCGTACATGGTATAATCTTAAATTATCAAAAGAAAGAATTTCTGAATTATTAGGTGATAATTCATGGTATTCAATTCAAATTCCTGCAAGTGAACTTGAATATAAAAGCTTTGGGCAGGTGAAACGTTGGGAAGAGATAGCAGTAGTTCTTTTGAAGAAATATTGCGAAAGACAATATCTAAATGCTAAAAAAGCATGGGAAGCACCATACATGGAATACTATGACCTTGATGAAAGTGATAAGAATTTCTTTAGTGAATACCAGGTGACTTTGGATAAAGAGGAACAAGGTAGTTTGATTGAAGAATTGAAAAAGTTAAAAGTGGCTCTTGAGAAAGAACAATTAATTGACATAGAGTATGGACAATTTAAATCGTTTTCTTTCGAGCAACATTTATACGAACCACTAATTTCATTTAATGGGAGTTCCTCGACCGTCAGAGTAAAACCTGTTGCTTTAAATGAAGAGGAAGTTTTATTTCTTCAAGACTTTAAAACTTATTATGAGAATAATGAAGTGTTTTTTAGGGACAAGCAAGTGTATATTCTGCGTAATCAATCTCGTGGAAGAGGTATTGGATTCTTTGAAGCAGGTAATTTTCACCCAGATTTTATTATTTGGATTTTGTATGATAATAAACAATATGTTACCTTTGCGGACCCTAAAGGGATTAGAAACCTGTCTATTACAGACCCCAAACTAGAATTTTATAGAATAATTAAGGAAATGGAAGAAAGGCTAAATGATTCTTCGATAATTTTAAATTCCTTTATTGTCTCCAATACAAACTATGTTGACCTAATAAATACTGGTACTACATTGCCGAAAGAAGAGATGGAACAGAGGCACATTTTATTCCAATACGATGACAGGGATACTTATATTGAAAAGATGATTCAAAAAATATTTCTTTAGTTAAGTTAAAACAGATATACAATATAAGCAAGAACAAAATGTTCTTGCTTATTTTCCTTTTTAAAGGATTATAAAAGGTAAAAAAGTTATTCTATATTTATATTTTTAATATTTTTTTTATTTGCTAATTTGCGGAACGCTTGTACCCAATCATTGAATCTCTCATCTTTTCCTGCTGTTGTAAAGAATCTGCAAATTTTATCGTTATTAGGATTTTCATCGCAAATTGGGCATCTACCAAAATAATCAGTTGGTTCTTGATGAGAACATTCTCCTGGAACAAAAACAGGAGTGTGTCCACTAATAACTTTATTTCCAAGCGGAATTTCTACTAGTTCTCCTGGTTTCATTTTCCACTCCCAGACAAATTTCCAATCTTGGTACTCAAAAAAATAAACCCATTTTCCGGAGCCTATTTCTATTTTATTTATTACAATTTTTTCAATTTCCACTTTACATTTCCCCTTTTTTAATCAAAAAAATATAAATATTAAACTTCGACCTATTTTACATATTATCCTTTATAAATTCTAATAATTTTAGTCCTTATCATTTTGCCCGCTGTATTTGTGAAAAATATAGAAAGTTTAAAAAGGCAGACTTCTAAGGCTAAAAAATGAAAATTATTATTGATACTTAAATTGATTTTTAGCAGAAGAGGATTTAATTAATTTAATTTAAAAGATTATAAATGGATTCCACAATTAGAATCCATTAAAAATAATGATGTAGCGAAGCGCTCCTCGGTATGTTTGATAGGCAAATGTGCTGTTGTAATATGACGTAAAAGTTTTCCGTTGGGTATCCCGTCTGCCCCGGCTGCGACTTACTCTCGTAGTGTCTCCCGTTAGAAGGGAATTCGCTTCCCAGATGTTGACCGTCCTCATAGCAAAAGCTAGGCAGTATAAGGTGTACTCGTTGTAGAGTGCTTGGTAAAGTGAGACCTGGGCAAGTCGAGAGAGTATAATTACCTTGTTCTCGGCACCTTAATAAATCCATACTCGATTGAAGCGCCAAAAGTTTGGTTGTTAAAATTTTTTAAATGTTACAATGGAATCTTGTCCTTAATATTAAGGGCAATTTTTTGTCCGCCTCTCCTTCACACCAAAGAACTATTATTAGAACCATTGAATTCAATTACTATATCTATAGATTATTTGCAATATGGTTCTACATAAAAA
Source organism: Bacillus sp. CZDM1 (assembly GCF_055502545.1). Lineage (NCBI taxonomy): Bacteria > Bacillati > Bacillota > Bacilli > Caryophanales > Bacillaceae > Bacillus > Bacillus sp. CZDM1. Next base: position 34,189 of record NZ_JBUESO010000010.1, read on the forward strand.
AAAGACGTGTCATAACTAATTTTTAGTAACACGTCTTTGAATATTTATAACAGCCTTTTTAAATCAATTAATTCAAATTTCAATAGGTTGTTTCTGCATTGAAGATTTTATTTGTGCTTCGTTATATTGATTAATCATCCTTATCAAGTCATCCCTATCAAGTAAAGTAACACCGTTCCTTTTGGCGGTTATCTTTGCAGCATCTGTGAAAAAACGGTTAGTTATCACTACTTTTTTTGTTGCATTGTAGTATCCGGCAGCACCAACCACCTCGTTTATTGCATCAACACCAACCTTTTTATCTTCTCCGTATCTTTTGGCTTGTACCACTGCCTTCTCTTTTCTTTTTCTTAATAATAAATCTCCACCAAAATCACCAGAGGGGTTTGTTACATCAACGTGATAGCCTTGGCTTCTAAAAACAGGCGCTAAATAATGTTCAAATTCATGACCACTCATTTTGTCTACATCTTCTATCGGTTCAATAAAATTAGTTGGCTTAATATTGTAAATAAGAGCGTTACAAACTCGATACAACCAACGTAGCCCTAAACCAATTGAACCGAAGAAAACGGTAAGGAATAAAATATTTATTAAAAATCTTATCACTGGATTAGAAGCAGTATCTCTTAAACCCACAATTAACAAATACAGTGCTATCCCTAAAATGATTTTGTTTCTTCGTTTCCAGTATTTTATTGTGGAAACAATAAAGAGATGGTCTTTTACTTTAAGAAAGTTCTTATTATATCTCTTGAAAGAAAGAAGGTATCGGTATGTGCCTACCATTAGAGCCCCTATTACAATAAATAACAAAATAATGGGGTATTGAATCATTGCCAATATCAATAAAATAATTGCTGCGGTTATATATTCACCTTTTGTATAGTTAACTCTTCTATTGCTCATTTGAATGTCCCTTCAAGTGCATTTTTTTTAATTTTTAACATGTTGGACAAGGATTATTCCAATTACTTTAAAAAGGAGTTATGAAACAAATAGTATTATTATGTGATAAAATAAAATGGTTGAAATGCTCGTATTGATAATTTGTTATTTGATGATAAATAGGTAAACACCACTACATCTGCTAAAAAAAGTGTCTGCGACCTAATGTCAAGACATGTGGAGTGCTGTTCACTACTTATTAGAAGAGATTAATAAAAGATGTAGCGGTGAGTATTAAGGTCCCATAACTAGGGGCCTTTATTTAATGAGGAACCATTATTTTCCAAAGTGATTCAACTTTGATGGGGTTATTTCGGAATAAAACCATTAAAATAGAGACTTTTTAGTAGATTAATCAACGTCAGTATAAAACTATTATGTCAAAATGTATAATTTTTTCCTTTCAATACGTTTTTTTCTTATGTTTGAATCAAAAATTATCAAAGACAGAAAGAAGAATTAGATAGTAGAAGGAACAAGCAAAGAGGCTTTGTTATAATCTACATATGTGTGTTTCTCATAAGAAAAATACTCTGACTAGTTTATTTGTCCGGTAGAAGTTAAATATTAGGGGGGTGTTTTCATGAGGCTTTATCGAAATGCTACTATCGAAGATGCTGTAGAAATGTTTAGGTCTTCCAAAATAGATCAGCTTGAGGTGGAAGATGACCATGGTAAGGTGCTCGGTGTTTTTACTACAAGCAATTTGAAAGAAGCAATTGAAACAGGTCGTCTTCATGAAACTATTGAACAGTTAATGAGTGTGAAGAAAGAAGAGAGTTTTTTTCCCCAAGTTCAATCAATGAAGGAAAATGAATATACAGAGCTCATTAAGAGCACTGTTTTTTCTAATATAATAGATTCACTTTATGATGGTGTCTATATAACAGACGGAGAAGGAGAGACGGTCAAAGTTAATAAAGCATATGAGAGGATCACGGGTATTTCAAAGAATAAAGTCATTGGTTATCATATGAAAGATTTAGTGAAGGCAGGCTATTTTTCAAAATCTGCTTCCATTGAAGTCATTAATCAGAAGCGCCCTATCACGGTTATGCAGACACTTCACAATGACCGAAAAGTAATTGTTTCAGGAACACCTATTTTTAATAAAATGGGTGATATTTTATATGTAATTAGCAATGTCCGGGACATCACCGAATTGCTGCGCCTAAAGATGGAGATTGATGAATTGCAGCAAATGAAATTGCTTCGCCAGTTATCCAGGGATATGCTTGAGCATGTTTCCGATTCAGATATCATTACGGTGAGTGAAGCTACTATAAAAGTGTATTCTTTAGCAGAGCGGGTAGCGAAAACAGATGTTAAAGTCCTCATACATGGAGAAAGCGGCGTTGGTAAAACGTTGATCGCGAAATACATTCATGAAAACTCTACTAGGAGTGAAGGGGCTTTCTTGGAACTTAACTGTGGAGCATTTCCGCCGTCATTGATAGAGTCGGAATTATTTGGCTATGAACCGGGCTCCTTTACAGGTGGTTTGGCAAAAGGGAAAAAAGGTCTATTGGAGGTTGCTGACAATGGTACATTATTTCTTGATGAAATCGGGGACCTTCCGCTTGAAATTCAAGTGAAATTGTTAAAGGTCATAGAGGATCAGACCTTTATTCCTGTTGGTTCATCAAAAGTGAAGAATATCAATGTTCGGATCATTGCAGCAACAAATAAGGATTTAAAAAAACTTGTGGAAGAAGGAAGTTTTCGTGAGGACTTATACTACCGGTTAAATGTAGTTCCGATGTATATTCCACCTCTCCGCCAACGCCAAAAAGATTTGTTGCCGTTAATTCATCATTACTTAGATTTGTTTAATTCCCAATATCAATGTCATAAGGAAATTTCCATTGAGGCACTTGATTTTCTCCAGCAGTATTCGTGGCCTGGTAATATTCGTGAACTAAGAAATATTATTGAGAGACTTGTTGTAACAACTCCTCACGACACCATTCATATTAACGATTTACCTGAAGAAATAAAGCCAACAAGAACAGAGCAGTTCCTTTTATCAGATACGATTCTGCCGTTGAAAAAGGCTGTAGACATGCTTGAGCGGGAATTGATAACGAAGGCGCTCAAACGCTACAAAACAACTCGAAAAACTGCTGAGATGCTGGAAGTTAGTCAAGCGACGATTGTGCAAAAAATGAAAAAATGGGAGTTGATTGATTAATTTTATAATCAAAAAGATCTTTAATGATTAGAATATTAATCAAAAAGTACTTTTTTGTGAAAAAAATATTTGGCGATTTTGTGAATTTTACAATACTTTCACCCCCTTTTTAAAAGTTGGCATGGTTTTTGCATGATAAAAAAGAAGATAGACTTTTAGAAAGGGTGGTTATTAATGAATATTTCAACTTTTAAAATTGCTAATAAATTAATTACAGGTAACGGGGCAACGGAATGCCTTGCTCAAGAAGTAGAGAGGCTTGGGATGAAGAATCCATTAATCGTTACGGATGAAATACTTGTCAAGATTGGTGTTATTGAAAGAATTAAGTTAATTTTGAAAGGGTTTACTTTTGGGGTGTATACAGGTGTAAAGCCGGAGCCTGAATTTGTTGTTGTTGAAGAATGTACAAACTTATTTAGAAAAGGGGAGCATGATGGCCTGATTGCTGTGGGCGGGGGAAGTGCGATTGATATTGCAAAAGCCGTCTCCGCATTTTCTGGTTATGCTGGCAATCTGCTTGAACTTGTAGGAACAGGTTTGGTTCCTGAAAAAGGAGCGCCAATTATTGCTATCCCTACAACTGCAGGTACCGGATCAGAGGTAACGAATATTTCTATTCTCTCTGATAAAGAGGCACAATTGAAAAAAGGAATTGTTAGCGATTACTTGTTGCCGGATGTCGCGATTGTAGCACCGGAAATGACTTTAACAATGCCTCAATCTGTTACATCAGCAAGTGGAATTGATGCTTTAGTCCATGCGATTGAGGCATATATTTCAGTTCATGCGTCCCCGATTACAGACGCACTTGCGCTTGGGGCAATGAAAATGATTGCAAAGAATTTACCAAAGGCTTACTCAAATCCTAACCATGTTGAAGCTCGTGAACAAATGGCCACTGCCAGTTTAATGGCAGGTATGGCATTTGGAAACGCAGGAGTTGGAGCGGTTCATGCGCTAGCATATCCACTCGGTGGACGTTATCATATTGCACACGGAGTCAGCAATGCGCTGCTTCTGCCTTATGTTATGGAATGGAACAAAATCAGCTGTGTCGAACGTTTCCGTGATATTGCCGAAGCCCTAGGCGAAAAAACCGATGGGTTAACAGATAATGAAGCGGCAGACAAAGCAGTACAAGCGATGAGACGGCTGAGTGCTGAGGTGAATATTCCCAGCGGATTAAGGGCATTCAAAATTCCTGAGGAAGCTATCCCAGATATGGCAGAGGATGCGAGCAAAAATGAACGGTTATTAAAAAATAACCCGCGTCTTCTTTCTAAATCTGAAATTGAAAAAATCTATCAATCTGCTTATTAAGCAGAAGAAAAGGGGATGAGGAAAATGTGGAAAAATAGAAAGTATGGTAAAGAATCACCTTATATACCAATGGGACCTTTCAAACTGCGTCTCCCATTTATTCATTATCGCTTTGAATGGCCGGATTATGTTCAAGGATTATTGATGTGTGCGGTGGATTTAGCAGCTATTCCATTAATGATTGAACTGCTCGGCATGCCATTTGAAGTAGCGTTGGCAGTTGTAATGCTAAATGGATTATTATATCTAACTCACCATTTACTTGGTGATCCTGTCGTTCCTGGCTGGATTACACCTGCTATTCCATTAATCATGGTTTATGTATCACAATTTCCTGAAGGTGAACAGAGGGTACACGCATTGGTAGCGTTTCAGCTTACACTCGGCCTATTTTCAATCTTTTTAGGGGCAACAGGGCTTGCAAAAAAAGTCGTTTCGCTTGTTCCGAATGCCATTAAGTCAGGGGTTATAATAGGGGCAGGTGTTGCGGCCATTACTTCTATTTTCCAAGTCGGAGGGCGTTTTGAGAGCTTCCCATGGACGATTTCAATTGCTGTAGGAATTGCCTTTTATCTTATCTATTCACAGCATTTTAATTCTATTAAAAATAAAAATAAGTTTTTGTCAGTCCTATCAAATTTAGGGATTTTTCCAGTCATTATTTTGGCTATCTTAATTGCTCCGTTATTCGGCGAAGCACCGTGGCCAAAAATTGAATGGGGTATCAGCACTCCAGATTTTGCAACATTATGGAGTGAATATACGGTGTTTGGAGTAGGCTTCCCGCCGCTTATGATGTTCTTAACCGGCTTACCAACGGTGCTTGCAACATATATTGTCTTATTTGGTGACGTTCTTCAAAGTAAAGCAATCGTGGCTGAAGCTGATGATATTCGTCAAGATGAAAAAATTGACTACAATCCAAACCGTGCCCATCTGGTATTTGGAGGACGAAACTCTATAATGAGTATCCTTGGTCCAGATGTAACAATGTGTGGACCGATGTGGGCCGCAATGCAAGTTGTTATTATCGAACGTTTTAAAAAGGGTAAAAAATCGATGGATTCTATCTTTGGAGGTTCAGGGTCTTTCCGCTGGGGGACCAATACAGGTTTGCTTCTTCTTCCAATTGTGAGTCTAGTTGAACCAATCTTAGGAATTGCTTTAGCATTAACACTTTTAATTCAAGGGTACGTAAGTGTTAAAGTAGGGATTTTAGAAGCGCGCAGTCAGCGTGATTTAGGGATTGCTGGTATAATTGCTGCCGTGCTTGCGATTAAAGGGGCTGCGTGGGGATTTGCGGTAGGAATTCTTCTTTGCCTTCTTATCTACGGAAAGAACTTTTTCAAAGGTGAAGTTGATGAGACGTTTTCAAAGGATTTATTAGATGAAAAGAAACAAAGAGTTTCATAAAAAAAGTTTTGAGGTGTCAGAAATGGAAAATTATTTGATGTATTGTAATGGAGAATGGATTGGTAAAGAACTCTCTGTAATTGAAGTAAACAATCCGGCGACAGGACAAATCGTTGCAACTGTTCCGTTTGGAGGAAAAAAAGAAGCTGCGCATGCCGTAGATGCGGCTAGTGAAGCTTTTCCAAAATGGGCTGCACTTTCTGCATACGAGCGAAGCGACTATATTCGTGCCTGGTATGAGCTCATTAAAGAAAATGAAATGGATCTTGCTAGAACGATGACGATTGAGCAGGGAAAGCCTTTAAAGGAAGCGCTTGGAGAAGTTCAATATGCAAACGGATTCATGTCATGGTATGCAGAAGAGGGGAAACGTATTTATGGTGAAACGATTCCTGCAACACAGAGCAATAAGAGGTTATTTGTTGTAAAGCAGCCGGTTGGAGTTGTTGCTGCGATAACACCTTGGAATTTTCCCGCTGCAATGATTACTAGAAAGGTTGCCCCGGCGCTTGCAGCTGGGTGTACGGTAGTCGTAAAACCAGCTGAGCAAACCCCCCTTACAGCATTAAAGCTTGCTGAACTAGCTGAAAAAGCAGGAATTCCAAAGGGGGTATTTAATGTTATTACTGGTGACCCAAAGGAAATTGGCGCTGTTTGGTTAGAGGATAGCCGTATAAGAAAGCTAACTTTTACCGGTTCGACAGAAGTAGGAAAATTACTAATGAGAGGGTCTGCTGACACGGTTAAGAAGGTTTCGCTTGAATTGGGTGGACACGCTCCTGTCATCATTACGAAAAATGCAGATTTAGAAAAGGCTGTTAATGGCGTCATTGCAGCAAAATTCCGAAATGCAGGTCAAACTTGCGTCTGCTCTAATCGTATCTACGTGCATGAGGCTCTTTGTGAAGAGTTCATTCAAAAATTCTCTGCGAAGGTGAAAGCATTAAGAGTTGGCAATGGTCTTGAAGAAGGAACTGAAATTGGTCCACTTATTGATGATACAGCAATTACCAAAGTCCAAAAGCATGTAATGGATGCAGTTGAAAAGGGTGCAAAGGTCGAAACAGGAGGAGAAATTGCAAATGGCCTTTTCTTCGAACCAACAGTTATCTCAAATGTAACGGATGATATGCTTTGTATGACGGAAGAAACTTTCGGTCCTCTCGCTCCCGTTACTTCTTTCTCAAGTGAAGAAGAAGTCATCCAAAGAGCGAATAATTCAATTTTTGGCCTTGCTGCATATGTCTTTACTGAAAACATTTCTGAAGGGATTCGGATCGTAGAAGGGCTGGAATACGGCATTGTAGGTCTAAATGATGGAATACCTTCAACGCCTCAGGCTCCTTTCGGCGGCTATAAACAAAGCGGTCTTGGCCGAGAGGGTGGCCATTATGGGATTGAAGAGTATTTAGAAGTTAAGTTTATTTCATTAGGTTTATAATAATTAAGTAGATTACTTTTTTCTGGAGTATAGACTACCTTAAATACAAGGAGGTAGTCTTTTTTTATAGTTTGTTCAGACAGCGGCAAGAGTTCTCTTGTTTCAATTTAATGCTTGGTTTAGTAAACGAGCATTAAAAAACTAAGTCAACGGAAAATCATAGAACCAGAAATAAAATAAGGTGAACAAAACTACATCAAGATATTGTTATAATCTACAACCAGCAGTCCGGTCACGTTGAGTGTGTCACGCAACTCATTTTAAAAGAAGACAACTAACCCTTTGGGCGTTGCCTTGTTAAGGTACTTAAACTTTTATGATTAACGAATGAAAGTGCACATAATTGGAGAAAAGCTTTAGAAAAGACTAAATATTAAGTGTGTTATTAAATTAGGCTCAGTCTTATTAGGACTGGGCCTTTAATGTGGACGAAAGAAAACAAGAAGGAAGTTAATCGGTGAATCCTAAATAAAAATATTTATAATTAATGTAAACTTTTCTTGGGCGTAGTACGTCTTGTAGACGGGAGGACGATAATGGATGGAATTAAAAAGGTGGATGCGGAGGATGCTGTTCAGGAAGCTGCTTATAAATATCTTCTTTATTTCGATTCAATCAAGACCTCAAAAATACGCAGCTGGTTAATAAGGGTAGCGTTAAATTCCTATTATGATCAATGCCGAAAGAAAGGGAGATTTGAGTTGAACTTAAACGAAGGTCTTTTAAAAGTAGATATAAAAGAGCTTCCTGAAGAAATTTTTCTAAAAAAGGAAAGGAACAGTGAGCTTGGAAAGGCACTCTCACAGTTAAAACCTCATTTTCAAGAGCTGCTGCTGTTAAAATATCAATCAGGACTTACATATGAAGAAATTTCAAAACTATTAGAAATAAGTGTTAGTTCCATAAAGACAAATTTATTTAGGGCAAGGAAAAAGCTAGAGGAAATTTATAAGGAGGCAGCCTATGAGTGATAAGCGCGAACCAAAAAATGGGGAGGAAATTGATTTTATAAGTAGTCCTTCCTTACAGAAGGCCGTCAAAAAGTCAAAAAGGAAACAAACCATTAAGTATGTAGCAATTGCAGTTCTTACGACCACTTTATTGTTGACCATTCTTTTTATGGGCAGTCAATATATTTTAACGAATAGAATACAGAACCAAGATATGTTTTATGAAAGTGTTCACGGAGCAAATATTTCACCTGGAGGGACTTCCTATAATTACAACCTTTTTAGTATAACGGCGGAGACAACTTACCGTAAAAGCATAGGTGACCGTTCTATACTTTGGGATAAAAAAATTGAAAAAATTCCTCTATTCGGAAGAATTGAAACTCTAGAAAAAGGAAGCGGAATGACAGAAGTCAATAGGTTAAATCCAGAAGCACAAAGATATGTTCGTTATAATGACTTCAACAATGAAAGAAAGATAGATTTTTATTATCCAGGGTTGGAATATGACTATTTGCCTCACGAACTCGATATTGCCGTTGGATTGGATAAGAATACGTTAATCGAAGTGGCTCTTTCTTTTAAAGAACCAATGACAATTTCAGAAGTGGCAAACAAGCTTGGACAAGAGAATGTTAATTGGCTATGGGTTGATACTACTTCAGCCTCTCAAATGGAAAGAATGGAAAGGGAGCTAGATAGCGATAGTTTAAAGACTAAGGGAGGGGGAGGTGCCTTTGGGTTCGAGGTTATGCCTGAATATCCCTACTCTGAAGAAAGTGGTCAAGGGTTCGTCGGAATGCTGGAACAGTTGAGGGATATGGGTGTTCATAAAAGTTCAATTAAGGAAGCTTTGACGGGAATTAAAGAAAATACTAAAGCGACAAATGGAAAAATCCGTTTAAATGGCGCTGTTGTAACAGGTACGGCAGTTGAGCTTAAAAGATTTCAAAACCTTGATTTCATCCGGGCATCTGTCCTTGGCGCTACAATAGATAAATATTAATTGTAAATTAGTAATTGTTGAAACTGTTAGCCGGTATTAAAAGTGAAGCGGCTGACAGTGGTAAACTACAAGAATTTTAAAAAAGCAACCTCATCCTTTATCCAAAAGTCTGGTTAAGGATAGAGGTTGCTTTTGTTTTCCATGATAATCTATTAATAAATGGTTTGTTAAATTTATTTAGAACCTCATGGAAACGGAATATGCCTTCTTTTCCTCGACAATAAATTTACTCAAAAAACTAAAAGTTCGTATCTTAAATGGGTTTAGAATATTTTTAATCAAACGTTTAATTGGAATTACAAACTGTAGACATCTGTAAGTATATGTATTTTGATAGTTTCTATTGTCAGATTTGAAGATAGTTCCTAACAAACACACTTTGTATTCGACAAATTCCTTTCCTAAAAACAAGCAAAAGTTCGTTTAACTAAAGGGATTTCCATTTATTTAATTAAACGTTTAATTAGTGAAATGGATGTGAACTAAACGTTTGATTAAAAGGGCTGTACAGCCCGTCAATATAGTGTTTGGCCCTTCTTCGTAGGAAGAATTTTGTCGAACCGCTGACTAAGTATTAAAGGGTGAAGGCTTTCTTGATCGATCCCATTTTTACACAGTTTTTTTAAAAGTTAAGTATTATTTGAATCGTTTTTAGTGTCTATTTTATCTAATATTAGAAAACGAAAAAGGAGGTGCCATATTGGAAACTAAGTTGAACTTAATATCAAAAGCTAAAAAAGGGGATATAAATGCATTTCAGGCATTAATACATATTGAGAAGGAAAAATTGTACAAGATGGCATATGTGTATATGCGGAATGAAAATGATGCATTAGAAGTGTTTCAAGAAACGATTTATAAAGCTTTTGCATCGCTGTCAAAACTAAAAAATGACGAATACTTCTCCACATGGATGACGCGTATTTTGATTAATACAGCGATTGATTTATTAAGAAAGAAAAAGAGAGTAGTTCCAATCAATCAAGAAGTGTTGGAAAACACTAGCGATACCTCATCTTTCAATTCTGATGTACATATTGATCTTCTTCAAGCGATGGATGAAATTGAGGAAAAATATAAAACGGTCTTACTGTTAAGGTATTATCAAGATTATTCGGTTAAACAGATCGCCTCGATGCTTAAATGTCCAGAGGGAACGGTGAAAACGAATATCCGGCGCGGGTTAGACAAACTTAAGGAGAAAATGAAGGGGGTTTACAGTGATGACAGACAAAATTCCATCGTTTAAGGAAGACATTGACATGATTCATATTCCGACTGATAAGCTTAATATGATTATATCAAACTTTTCATTGGACTCTGATACAAGAAAACAGCAGGTCAAGCGTAAAAGGAAGCGTATTTTAATCGCTGCTGCCTGTTTATTGATTGGCATACCGACGACCGCCTTCGGTGCAGTAAAAGCCTATGATATGATTGTCCAAAAACAAAATTATGAAGTGAATATTTCAGTGGTAAATAAGATTTTCAAAATGAAAGAAAGTTGGTATAAGATGAAAATCGGCTATTTACCAGAAAATATGGAAGCAATCGATAGCTTGGCTATGAAATATTCCTTTAAAGATAACTATGCAAATGGTGGGTTTTCATTCATTCTATGGAGATTAGGGAAAAATTCTGATTTTCAAACTTTGTATTCAAATGACTACGAAGAAAAGGAGATCAATGGTAGGAAGGTAGTGATTGTTAATAAAGATACTGGAAACAAAAATGTAATGTTTGATAGACAGGTCTTTCTCTTATTCGAAGATGAGGGGATGATGGTAGAAAGTTATGTTGGAATTGATGTAAGTGATGAACAAATGATGAAAGTCATAGAGGGCATTTCACTTGAACCAACAACGGAAGAAAAGGCAACATACACAGCGGATTATGATGGAGCCCTTTTTAGTAAAGCGAAGGAACCAACAGAATCTCGTGTAATTCCTTTGAAAAAGGACAGCAAACAACTATTTAAGGTAGGTCAAACGGTTCCGGTATCCATAGAATTGAATGGAACCGAGAGTAAAATTGAATATGTGATAGAAAAAGTTGAAGTCTTTGATTCGATCAAAGATTTTAAACAAGGGAACTTTAATGAAGTGGGACTAGAAATCTTAAATGATAATAAGCTTTTAGATCAGGCAAATAAATTGTTACCGTACGAACGGGATGTGTATAAAGTAGGGAATGGTAAGGATTCTGTTGACGAATTAGTAGCGTCGCAATTAGTTAATCTGAAATTTGTCTACCTGACAACAACAGTGAAAAATACAGGTAAACAGGCAACAGAAGAAATCTATATGCATCCGTCCTTACAAGTGCTTAAAGCTGACAAGAATGCATGGAACTATGCTGGAGAAGTTGGAATCGCTGTAGATAGTATTATGACGGGCGAAGTTGATTATCTAGAACCTCACGGAAATGGAAAAAGCTTTTACAATATTGGCAGTATCCAGCCTGGACAAACGATAAAGGTTAACCTAGGTTATTTTGTAGATGAGGATAAACTGGATTCAATCTTCCTTGATGCTTTCCATTACAGTGGTTCCACTGAAGATATGAATGCGGAAAACCGTTGGTGGATTGATATTCGTCAAAAGTAAACACAAGGAAAATGAAAAAAGCTGCTTATTTAGCAGCTTTTTTTAGTGCAAAGAATCTTTTCAAACAATAGTCTTGAACTTGAAAAACATGGATATGTCTAAAACCCTTTATAGGAGATGGGCAAGTTCACCGAATTACAAAAAACCTTTTTTATTTTAATGTGTAATTGTTGTTCACAAAGACTATATGGTGAGAATTATGCAAAGCAAAATTCCCTACATCTGAGTATGCGGATATTGTTAGATACTCAAGATCGTTAGGTCAGATGGGGAACTTGCAGCATCCAGAGCACTTATCATTACAACTAGTTAGTTAGAACTTTGCTGATAAAACCCACGTAACTATATAATAATAAGTTGTATTAATATTAATAACCTAGAGAAAAATAAATATAACCGAAAAGTTAAGAAAGTGAGGGGGGAAAAATGAATTGGAAAGCTTCTGCATGGTTTGTAGTAGGTTCACTAATACAAGCAGGTATCATATCAATTGGAGATTGGACCGGATACTCAACTTTTCCTGCAGATTTAAAAATGTGGCAGTTAGCAATACACATAGGTGTTGGACAAATTAATGGTTACATCCTTTTGGCTCTATTTCGTAAATACAGAAACTCAGTTGAGCGATTTGGAGCAACAGCCTTTGGTATTCTATATGCTTTAGCGGCATGGGGGACTGTTCTCAGTCTAGCAACAGCAATTAATTTTGTTAAATCAACAGGGTGGCAATCTGGAACAGGGATGTTAACTACCATTTTTGCCTTCATAGCCTATGGTTTGGTTGCTAGTATAGTTGCTGGGGATGTAGTTAAACAAGAACATAGAGAAGATATTAGAGAAAAGAGCAATTAAACGATATGAAACAAATTTGCGTATCTTTACAAACGAACAGGGAATAACTAATGTTTAAAATTCTCAAATTATAAAAGACCAAAAGAAAGACCTTCAAATAGTTAATTGAGGGTCTTTCCAATGAATGAATTTTTTATGTTCCATTATTTTCAAAAGGTAATAACCATCTTTATTTTTGTTAATTATAAAAAAGCGGATTTTTCATATATTACATCCTTTATGTTATTTTTTGGTTTACGGAAATATTTTATACAAGTTAAAAGTCTTTATTTACATATTCTGAAAAACATTTATAATGAATGTTAGTGGTAACTTACATTTAGATTTGTTATTAGAGATTTATTTATATAATTCTATGACTATGTTAGGTAATTCTAACTAACAAATACTTAACTGGAGCGATTGATATGAAAAAAGTAAATACAGATGTATGTATTGTAGGAACAGGTCCTTCAGGAGCTATGTTAGGCTTATTATTAGCAAAACAAGGACACGAGGTAATATTATTTGAGAAATTCTCTAACTTTGATCGTGATTATCGAGGTGAAATTCTGCAGCCTTCTACTTTACAGCTACTCGACCATAATAAACATGCTTGAATATATTCTCGAACACCCTCACAAGAAAATTGAACAAGGTGGGATTCTACTAATGAAAAAGTTTTTCTTTCCAGTGAACCTAGAGAAGAAGGTAGGTTAAAGCAATAAATTTATTATAAATTTAATGTTAGTTAGTACTAACATATAATGGGGGATTGAAAATGAAACTTCTACAAAGGATTTCAAGCATTTTGTCAGTAAAGCCGATTAAAATCATTTTTATTTCAGTTTTGTTAATTATTCTGTTAGCTCTAGGAGCACAACAAGTAAGAATGGCTACAGGAAATGATACGTTAGTAAGCAATGATACAAAAGTTTACAAAGATAACGTGATGTTAGAGGAAGAATTTGGTGGCGAATCTATTGTTGTCTTATATGAAGCGGAAAACTTAGACGAGTTGTTGACTGTTTCAAATTTGATTCATATGGAAGAATTAGAAAATCGCCTTGAATCCAAAGATGAGATTTTCACTATTATTAGTCCAGCAACAATTGTAGGTCAAATATCTGAAAAACAGTCAGAAAAATATCTAGAAGGATTAACAGAAGTTATAGATGGTTTAGATGAAATGGGCTCAAAATTAATAGAAATTGGAGATACGTTAACAAGCAGCCAAAGTAATGATTCATTTCCAAACATGGATGCAAAGTTAGCCGAACTCAATCAAGGGCTTGCAAAAATGATTCAAGGCCAGGAGAAAATAAAAGAGGGGACTACTAATCTTGTTAATGGATATTCTAAGATTGGCCAACAAATAAGTGGAATTTCACTTAATATCGAACAATTAGCTAATCAATTAAATGTTTCAGATCCACAACAAAAACAACAGAGTGAAAAACTAAAACAAATTGGAAGCAACCTTAACCAGATTTCAACGCAAATGATAAAAACCTCTGAAAAATCATCCTCTCTTCCAAAGGTACCTGAGCAAACTATTAAAGGTCTTAAAGGAATGGAAGGTGGATTATATCAACAAAAAGGTAAGATTACGGGATTAAAAGAAAAGCAGACAGAACAATTATCAGATATGCAAGAACTTGAATATGGATTAAAGGAAATGGGACAAAACTTAACGTCTATAAGTGAAAATTTAAATACTATGCTTACTTATTCAGATACTATGAAACCAGGTATACCTCAAAGTCAGGAAACATTGAATTACATGATCTATGAGGATGGGAAACTTCGAGATATGTTTAGTGAACTCGTAATTGATAATAAATACATGCTCATGATTGTGAAATCTGAGGGTAACGTGAATGACGAGGCAAAGAGTGAGATTGTTTCAATCATTCAATCTTACCTAAACGAACAATCTATAGAGAATACTCAAACAATGGTATCTGGAAAACCTGTTCTTGATGATTCTATACGAACTTCAATGAAAGAAAGTATGAAAAAGATGATGTTGCTTTCTATCATTTTTATGATTATTGTGTTGTCCTTGGTATTTAAAGTTAAATGGCGAATCCTCCCTCTCGCTATTATTTTAGTAGCCGTAATTGGTACGGTAGGACTAATGGGGTGGATAGGAATTCCAATTACGATGGTTTCTATGGCTGTATTCCCAATTCTAATTGGCCTTGGAATTGATTATGCTATTCAGTTCCAAAGCCGTTATGCTGAGGAAATGAAGGAAGGGGAAACTAACAATGAATAATAATAAGCAGGATCATGCTAAGAGAAGCCTTAATCAAACAGTTACAAAAATGTTGCCCGCTGTTTTAACAGCACT
The DNA here is from genome assembly GCF_055502545.1 of Bacillus sp. CZDM1. Taxonomy (NCBI): domain Bacteria; kingdom Bacillati; phylum Bacillota; class Bacilli; order Caryophanales; family Bacillaceae; genus Bacillus; species Bacillus sp. CZDM1. The sequence goes on from NZ_JBUESO010000010.1 coordinate 49,254, forward strand.
AGTTGCAACAGCGCTTGGATTCATTGCATTATATACCTCCCCTGTACCTATGATTCAGGATTTCGGTAAAATGTTAACAGTTGGAATGATCGTAAGTTTCTTTGTAGGTGTTTTTATTTTAATTCCAATCTTATTTACAAGAGATCATTTTTTTCTTAAAAATAAACTAGTACCAGCGAACAAACCTAGTAAAAAGACATTAAAATTCGAAAGAGCACTAGACGTTATGTCTAAAAAATTAGTCTCATTTAGATGGGTGATTATTTTCCTTGCACTAATAACTGCGGGGCTTGGAATCTGGGTTGATTTAGAAGCTGGTGTAGAAACAGATGTAGAAACGTTTATGCCACAGGATACCCAAGAACTAAAGGATATTCATAAACTAAGAGATATTTTAGGGACAACTGATCAGATTTCCATTGTATATGAAGGGGAAAACGTGCTAGATCATAGTACATTGAAGTGGGTTGACAGAATAACAGAATCGTTAACAAATGAATTCGAAGATGTAGTTGTCGATACAAAGTCAATAACGAGTGTACTTAAACAAATGAATGAAAATGAGCTGCCACATGGAACTGAGTTACAAGAACAATTAAACAATCTCCCAGAAAATCAAAAGAAAATGCTTATAAATGAAGGGGGAACAAAGGGTGTCATAACTGTAGGCATAAAACATCTTGAGGCAGAGAGATTAAAGGAGTTTATCGACTCGCTAGAAGAATATTTAACAGAAGAAAACCTTTCAACTGTAGATACAACAATTACTGGTAAAGCTGTACTGGATGTAGAGATGATATCTTCTTTAACCACTGGTAGATATAAAATGACACTGTTAGGTATAGCACTTGTTTTTTTTGGTTTATTAGCTATTTATCGTCATCCAGTGAAAGCATTTATTCCACTACTACCGATTATCTTTATCGTCGGCTGGTCTGGAGCTGCCATGTTTTTATTAGGAATAAAATATACGCCATTAACTGCTACACTAGGTGCTTTGATAATAGGGATCGGTACAGAGTTTACAATTCTAATGATGGAACGCTTTTATGAAGAACGAAAAAACGGCCATGCACCAATAGAGGCCATTAGAATCACTAATAAAAAGATAGGAAAAGCCATTTTTGCCTCAGCTATTACGACAGTTGGTGGATTTAGCGCGTTATTAATATCTGACTTTGTTATCTTAAGTAATTTTGGCTTAATGACTCTTATAAATATATTGCTAGCTTTATTTAGTAGTATCGTCGTTATGCCTGCAATCTTACTTATTTTAGATAGGTTTGTTAAAATAAAGCCTATAAATTAGAAAATGCAGTGGAGTGATGACGATGAGAGATAAAACAGAACAAATTATTAAAGCAGCAATAGAAGTGTTTACAAAGAAGGGGTTTCAAACTGCCACCACTTTAGAGATTGCGAAAGAAGCGGAAGTAGCTGAAATTACACTTTATCGTAAATTCTCAACTAAACAGAATTTATTTATTACGGTAGTTAAAACGGTCATTGAAAAACAATTTAGGTCTCAGTTAAAAAAGTTGGCTTTAGAAGAGAATACTGAAGATTTTTTACGTAAGATTATTTATGACAGGTTAGAAGTTCTTTCGAAAAATTCAGATTTAGTTAAAATGCTTTTATCCGAAAGCTTAATGGGCAATTTAGCTGCAGAAATAAATTTGCCAACTATTATTTTTAATAGCTTAAAAAATGCATTAGATTTACATTTTGAAAAACAGAATAAAAAATTAGATACTGACTTGTTTGTTAGACAGTTGGGAGGTATATTTATCAGTTACATTATCCTACCGAATGAAAATCCTTTCTACAAGTTAGATGAGACGAGCAAAGAAGAACTGGTTATGAAATATGTAAAGTTATTATTAAATGAATAGGGGGAAAGCCCCCCCGGTATTAATTTCGGAAAGGGGGATTATTATTTTGGGCTAAATGGTGACTTAAACATAAGCAAGGCGAAATACTTTGATAATTTGTAATTTTGTTTTACGGATATTGACTTAGACCTCTTTTGAAAGCAGCTAAATGATTTTGAGAAGCGTCACCAAGTTGTTTCATTACAACTTTAACATCTTGAGGAAGACCAGATATTGATGATAATTTATTATACATAGCTATGTTGTCAACTTCTCCTTCAACACCAGCCTGAAAAGCCTCTTTTAAAGAATCTGGTTCCTTTGTATACAGTTTTGCATTATCTTCGGGAACCTTAATTTTGTACTTTTCAAATAGAGCAAGAAGTGCTGAAATATGTCTTTGTTCCGCTGCCTTAATATGTGTAAAAGGTCTAATTGAACCGAATTTTGCAATAATAGTATCGTATCTAGCTTGTGCAAGATATTCATCTTGAATTGCGTAAGTTAAAGATTCCTCTAAAGTAATAGTGGAATCCTGAACTGCTCCCTTAGCTCCATAATTTTGTGGTAGTTGCATTTCTGCATTAGCTTCGACATTATAAAAAATAATAAATAAAAAACTGATTGTTATACAATTAAACAATCTTTTAACTTTTCTTCCCATCTCTTTTCTCCTTCTCATCTAAATTTATCTTTAATATTTTTCTCCATATCCTTTTGTTCAATTCAAAAATACATTTATACTTACAGCACTTCATAACTTGATTTTTCATAAAGAATCATTTTTTGCTTTCTTTAAGTAAGTAACCTTAAATCTAAGTACATTCCCTTAACCAGTGCATAGGATAATTTCATAAACTGTGAAGGGATTGAGAAAAATGTCCTATATTCCTTATATGTATCAATTTCAATATCCATATTATGTTAATGTGCCGATGTACTATGGAAGGCAGCCTGGTTACTGGACTTTTCAGAATGAGATTGAGCATTCAAACCGATTTGATTCTTTTCGCTCTTCAAACGGTAATGGAAGTATTTTGTTAACAGATTATGGACCCAAACCATTCATCGTTAATATCAATGAAGCCACGAAACAAAACAATACTTATCGTACTGCTTTATGGACAGGAACACATTTACAGGTTACCTTAATGAGTCTCAATGTTGGCGAAGATATCGGTTTGGAAATGCATCCTGACGTTGATCAATTCTTACGTATTGAGGAAGGTCAGGGGATTGTTCAAATGGGCAAGCGTAAAGATAATTTAAACTTTAAAGGAAATGTCTATGATGATTCTGCCATAGTGATACCTGCTGGAACATGGCATAATCTTGCCAATACAGGTAATATTCCTCTAAAACTTTACTCGATATATGCTCCTCCTAACCATCCATTTGGCACTGTTCATGTTTCCAAAGCAGCTGCATTAGCTGCGGAAGAAAGCTACGGGCATGGCAATGGTAATACAGTTATTTTTGGCAGGACTCCAGATGAATGGATACAGCATACGGAATTTTTAGTAAATGAAGGGTTAGAGGATGTTAAAAGAGGAATAAATGCTACACACATTCTTCAAGAATTTATTCTAATGGGAGTTCTTGTAGGGAAAGGGTATTCCCCTGAAAAAGCATATGAAACTGTAGAAGAATGGGAACGTACGGGAGAATCAAAACTTCTTCAGCAAAGCAAAAAGATGGAGAAATGAGTAAATGCATTGTTAAGAGAAAAATTATTTAGAAAATGGTTAGAGTTTGTCAGATTGATGAACTGCATTTAAGCTCTACTTTTAAATTAGGGAATTTAATTGAAGTGAAAGACTTTTTCCTAAAGGGGCCCAAATTAAAAAAATTACAAATACAAGAATGTAGTTAAATTCAAATCAAGAATAAAAAAGTAGGAGTGTATTATTCAAGTGAAATGGAATGAGGTGAAAATATGGAATTTAAAAGACCTGGGGATGTTCTAGAAGACTGTGTCCTTCCATTTTGTGCTCAAACAACGGATTTAGCACCCTTATTTGTGGCTGAAGCTTACGATAATGTAGAAAAGAAAATAAAAGAAGTTCGTCTGGAAAGTTATCGTGGAAGATGGGTGATCTTATTTTTCTATGCAAGTGATTTCACTTTTGTTTGACCGACAGAGTTGGCAGCGGTCGCTGCTATTTATGATCAACTGAAGTTTCTAAATACAGAAGTCCTTGCTATAAGTACAGACAGTGTATATTCCCATAAAATTTTTACTGAGGTTTCTCCTTCTGCGTCAAAAGTGACGTTTCCACTTTTAAGTGACCGAACACATAAAATTAGTAAAGCATACAGAGTATTAAACGAGAAAACGGGAGCAACATTCAGGGCAACCATTATTATAGATCCAGAAGGAACCATTGTTACAAAATTTCTAAACCCTTTAGAAGTTGGTCGAAATGTTTACGAAATTTTAAGGGTAATTCAAGGCATACAATATAGTAGAAGCACTGGAGAAGGTGTCCCGGCTAATTGGGTCCCAGGGCAACCTGGAATTATTAGGGATCCGAAGTATATTGGTAGAATTTAGGGACTACTCAATAATTTTCAGTATGCTTTAATTTGATACCAGATTAAACAAAGATTTGAATAATCGTTGTTTAAATAGGAATAAGTAGTTGAGTTATTATTAAACATTTTTCGTTCTACGACAATCGGTTGCGATTCTTACAAAGGATCGCTCTTTTTATTCAACAATGGGGGCGTTTGTTCATTATCCCCAATTTTTCAAAAAGCCACTAGGGTTCCTGGGAAATCAGGATATCGTCTCTTTTGAGGTATAAAGATGATATAAGGGTATAAATTAAAAAGGAGTCCTAAATTAAGGAGGAGGAAGGAATGAGTATCGGAAAAGAAATAGAAAAACAGAGAGACAACATACCAACACTCGATTCGAGGTATATTCAGCAGCATTTAGCAAATGAAAGAACGTTTTTAGCTTGGATTAGAACTGCTATTGCAATCATTGGAGTGGGTTTCTTAGTTACGAATTTACATTTTAATATGAAAGAAAGTCTTTCACCTGTTGGAGATTTACTTGCAAATATGATAGGAATTGCTTCAGTTGGTATCGGGATTATTACAATCATTATGGCAACCGTTGTTTATCTAATAAAAATCAATACGATAAATCACCAAACATATACAGCATCAAAAAAATATATTATTACTCTTAGTGTATTTATAATTGTTATTGCCTTATTATTTGGTTCATATTTCTTACTGATATAATCAAAATTTCCATATTCTATTGGGGACTGTACTATAGAATGGTAGGTTATTAAATGGGTCTTTACAGTAATTGTGAAGGAATTGTGAACTTGTTAAAAAGAGTCTTTACAATATTTTTTTGCGGGTTATAATACCCATATAGGTATAAACCTAGTAGGGTATACCTTACGGTTGAATTTAAAAATCAATATAGTTTATATACAAAGATACTCAATTTGGAGGAGATTTTATTATGACTAAGAAAATTATCATTGTTGGTGGAGTTGCGGGTGGAGCGACAGCTGCAGCAAGACTAAGAAGAATAAGTGAAGATGTAGAGATTGTTCTTGTAGAACGTGGAGAACATATTTCATTTGCAAACTGTGGTTTACCTTATTATATAGGTGAAACGATTAAGGACAAAAGCAAATTATTAGTACAAACAGTTAAAGGAATGTCAGAAAGATTTAATCTAGATATCCGAAACTTAAGTGAAGTAATGAGCATAAATCCAGAAATGAAAAGTGTTATGATAAAGAATCTACAATCTGGGGAAGTTTATGAAGAATCTTATGACAAGTTATTGTTATCACCTGGAGCAAGACCAATTGTTCCACCTATTCCAGGATTAAATGAAAATACAACTTTATTTACATTAAGAAATATTCCTGATACGGATAAAATCAAAAACCATGTAGATAACAATAATCCAAAAAGGGCTGTTGTTATAGGTGGTGGATTTATTGGAATTGAGATGGCTGAGAACCTTGTGGATAGAGGAATAGAAGTAACACTTATTGAAATGGCCAATCAAATTATGGCACCAATTGATTTTGAAATGGCGAGTATTTTACACGCTCATTTAAAAGAGAAAGGTGTTCAACTGATATTAGAAAATGGAGTCCAATCATTTGCTGAACATGGTAAGAAAGTAATCCTATCAGATGGAACGGAAATCCAAACAGATATGACTATTCTTTCAATCGGTGTTAGACCAGAAAATGAATTAGCAAAAACAGCAGGACTGGAATTAGGAGAGCGTGGAGGTATTGTTGTTAATGACTTCCTTCAAACTTCTAACGAAGATATCTATGCTGTTGGAGACGCAGTAGAAGTCATTGATTATATTAGTGGTACTAAGGCGATGATTCCATTAGCCGGTCCTGCAAACCGACAAGGGCGTATTGCTGCGAATAACATGATGGGCAAAAAAGAGAAGTACCAGGGGACATTAGGTACCTCGATAGCTAAAGTGTTTGACTTAACAGTTGCTGCAACAGGAGCCAATGAGAAAACATTAAAGCGGTTAGGTGTTAACTATGAGGTGGTTCATATTCACCCAAGTTCTCATGCGGGTTATTATCCTGGAGCGGCACCGATTGCATTAAAAGTAATCTTTGATAAAGAAACTGGAAAAATCTTTGGTGCTCAGGCAGTAGGTGCAGACGGTGTTGACAAGCGAATTGACGTAATTTCGACAGCTATTAAGGGTGGATTAACAGTAGAAGATTTAACGAATTTAGAATTATCTTATGCACCACCGTTTTCTTCAGCAAAAGATCCTGTCAATATGGCAGGTTATGTGGCAACAAATATTATGGATGGTGAATTAGAGCATATTCAATGGCATGAGGTTGATCAAATGGTATCAGAAGGTGGGCTTTTAATCGATGTTCGCGAACCAATGGAACGTGAATTTGGTTTTATTGAAGGTTCCATTAATATCTCCCTGAACGATTTAAGAACTAAATTAGATGAAATCCCAAAAGATAAGACGGTTTATGTAAGCTGTCAGGTAGGATTAAGAGGATATTTAGCAAGCCGGATTCTAAAAAATAATGGTTATCATGTAAAAAATGTGGATGGTGGCTGGAAAACGTATTCGTCTGTATATGGAAGCAATATAAATAAGAATGTTGAAACAAAAACAAACGACCTTGGTGAGACAGAGATAGTAAAAGAAAAATCTAATGAAATAAATGTAGCTTCTGTAGTAGATGTTAGTGGTTTAACATGTCCAATGCCGATAATAAAATTAAAAAAAAGCATTGATTCATTGGAAAGTGGACAAGTAATAGAGCTTCATGTAACAGACCGTGGTGCTTTAAATGATCTTCCAGCATGGTCAAGTAATGCAGGACATACCCTTTTAAAGACAGAACAAGAAGAAAAACTCATTAAATTCTGGATTAAAAAGAAATAATGCAAAAGCATGACTCAATCATTGGAGTCATGCTTTTTTCTATCTGAAATTAAAAAAGAAAAAATATGGCAGGCGGGATATTGACGACAAAAGGTGATAATAAACGAGAAAGGAGGGAAATAGATGGAAGTTACTGTTAATAGGGTGTTGGATGCTAAAGGTTTAGCATGTCCGATGCCTATTGTTAAAACTAAAAAAGAAATGACTAGCCTTGAACCAGGGCAAGTAATAGAAATACAAGCGACAGACAAAGGATCAACTGCTGATTTAAGAGCTTGGGCACAAAGCACAGGCAACCAATATTTAGGTACAGTAGAGGATAGCAATATTTTAAAACATTATCTTCGTAAAGCTAGTGCAGAAGAAGAAAAAACAGAAACAAAACACCCTGATGTGGTTAGTTTAGATGACCTTCTAAAAAAATTAGATGGAAATGAGAAAATTACTGTTCTTGATGTTAGAGAACCAGCTGAATATGCTTTTGGTCATATTCCTGGTTCCATAAATATACCTCTTGGGGAATTGGAGCATCGGTTTGAGGAAATACAAAACACTGAAAATCTACATGTAATATGTAGAACAGGAAACCGAAGTGACTTTGCAGCTCAAAAACTAACAGAAAAAGGCATTAATAACGTAAAAAATGTGGTTCCTGGAATGAAGGATTGGACAGGACCTGTTGAAACGAAACACTAAATTCAAGGAGGTTAATATCATGAGAGTCGCAATTATTGCCGCGAATGGCGGCATGTTTGATGCGTATAAAGTCTTCAATATTGCAACAGCAGCGGCAGCCACGGATGCAGAAGTGGGAATATTTTTTACTTTTGAGGGATTAAACCTAATTCATAAAGAAGCACATAAAAATTTACCTATGCCTGTAGGTACAGAACATTATCAAGAAGGGTTTAAAAAGGCTAATGTGCCTCCTGTGGAAGAATTAGTTGGTATGGCAAGTGAAATGGGTGTCAAAATGATTGCATGTCAAATGACTATGGATGTTATGAGCTTAGAAAAAGAACATTTTATCGAAGGCATAGATGTTGGAGGAGCTGTTACATTTTTAACATTTGCTAAAGAAGCAGACGTAACCTTAACATTTTAACAATTAAAAGACTTTTACAAAAAAGGAGGGAAAGGCTTGGAGACAGCAACAGCAATTAAAACCATAACTGTTAAGGAATTGGCTAGGAAGGTTCTAAATCATGAAGATCTCTTCATCCTTGATGCTCGAAATACGGACGATTTTGACGACTGGAAAATCGAAGGAAAAAATATTCAAATCATTAATACACCATACTTTGATTTATTAGAAGGAGTAGACTCGATTTTAGACAGGTTGCCAAAGAACAAAGAAATCTATGTAATATGTGCAAAAGGTGGTTCCTCAGAGTTCGTTGCTCAACAAATTGCTGAAGAAGGGTTTACAGATGTCTACTCCGTTGAAGGTGGTATGAAGGCTTGGAGTGAACATTTAGAGCCTGTAAAGATTGGTGAATTAAAAAATGGGGGAGCTATTTACCAATTTGTCCGTATTGGGAAAGGCTGTCTATCCTACCTCATAGAATCCAATGGCGAAGGTGCCATGATTGATACCAATCGTATGCTCGAACCTTACGAAACATTTATTAAAGAGAACAATATTAAATTAACGCATGTACTGGATACTCATTTACATGCGGACCACATCTCTGGAGGAAGAAAATTGGCGGATAAATTGGGTGCATCTTATTTCCTTCCCCCAAAAGATGCTGCTGAAGTAACCTTTAGTTATCAACAAATACATGACGGTGACGAATATAAAGTAGGCAATACATCCATTAAAGCAGTCTATTCTCCTGGACATACAATCGGAAGTACCTCATTTGTAATTGATGAACAATATTTGTTAACAGGAGATATCCTATTTATTGATTCCATTGGTCGCCCAGACTTGGCAGGAAAGGCAGAAGATTGGGTAGGGGATTTAAGAAATACATTATATAACCGTTACAAAGAATTGGCAGATGATTTATTGGTACTGCCGGCTCATTATATGGGGATTAATGAAATGAATGAAGATGGAAGTATTTCCGATAAACTTGGTGAGCTGTATCAAAAAAATCATGGATTAAATATTCAGGATGAAAATGAATTTAGAAGAACGGTTACTGAAAACTTACCACCACAACCAAATTCCTATCAAGAAATTCGAGAAACAAACATGGGGAAAATAACCCCGGATGAGGAACAGCAACGGGAAATGGAAATTGGCCCAAATCGTTGCGCTGTCAGATAGAAGGATTAAATATGGCTTATCAATTGTGAGGGGTAGCTGTCACAGTTACCTTTCCTTTTTTAATTGGCGAGTTAGTCTGGAAATGGCTTTCTTAATATTAAGAAACTTTATCACTTTCAACATACATTTCTAAAGCGGGATGGTATTCCTTCTGAAAATGTAGTGCAGGGCATGATTTTATGATAATTCCTTTATAAATATTGGATTTATTCGTTTCTAAAGTCTTCTGGCAATGTGGACATTTTTCAAAAAAAAGAAGTTTCCAAAGGCTCATAACAGATTCTCCCTTATCCTTTAATTCCTATGTATTTAATAGGGATTATAATGGTAAATACAGAAAAATACAATAGGGGATTTGATAATAAAGCTAATTCATTATATTGAAGGGAAGAATAAAATGTTCGATTATACTGTTATAACTGATAAAACTATTGATGATGCCATACATAATCTAGAAGAAAGATTAAAACAAGAAAAGTTCGGAGTTCTATGGATGTTTGATATCAAAGAAAAGCTGCAAGAAAAAGGGTTGGAGTTTTCAAAGGAATTCAAAGTGCTTGAAGTATGTAATCCCGTAGAGGCCCAAAGAGTATTGAATCAGAATGAAATGGCAGGATATTTCTTGCCATGTAAAATTGTGGTATTTGAACATGAAGGTAAAACGAAAATAGGAATGCCAAAACCAACTGCGCTAATTAGCTTACTGAATGATGAGAAAATGAAATTATTTGCTAAAGATATTGAGGATAGGCTGATTAATGTATTAAACAATAGTATATGAAGGTTAAATACATTGGTAAGTATAATGGTTGTTATATCAAGAAAACTTTGTATTACTTATTGGCCGCTGGTAACAGCGGTCTTTTATTCGAAAAACTTTTAAATAAACTGTTGACATTATACCTGTAGGGGTATATTATTAAGCGTGTCATTGAAATTTGTTTCTTTGTAGGAGGCTTAAATGATATATATAATATTAGCTTCAATAGTAATACTAGCTATACTATATAAAAGATATTTTCCGGTTTTGGGTGTAAAATATTATCAAATAGGAGATCTTGATTCGTCTAAAGTGAAAATTCTCGATATAAGAGATTATAATGAATCTTACAAGAATCCAATAGAAGGTTCATTGAATATTCCTTTAGGTTATCTTAAAAGGAATATTAATGAGATTCCACTTATAGATTTGCATTTAGTTGTATCAAGTTTACTTGAAAAAAATGTTGGAGCTCGTGTTTTAAGACAGAAGGGATATCGAGTTGTTGGATATTCATTTGTAACTAATAAATTAGAGGAAAGCCATTTAGAAGTAAAAGTTAACTGTTAAGGAGGTAAGAGTTATGGACTATAATGATCAAATAAAAAATAGGGTGAAACGTATCGAGGGGCAGCTAAGAGGAATCTTACGATTAATGGAAGAAGATAAGGATTGTAAAGATGTTATTACTCAGTTATCCGCAGCTAGGACAGCGATAGATCGAACAATAGGGGTAATTGTAAGTTCGAATTTAGTGGAATGTGTTCGAAAAGCAGATGAAACGAATGAGAGAAGTGCTGAAGATTTAGTGAAAGAAGCTGTAAACCTCTTGGTAAGAAGTCGATAAAAAAGGGTTGACACCCTCTTTTATTTTTATTAACATTATACCCATAGGGGTAAAGGTAAAATAATTTTTTTGTTAAAACAAATACCCATCTAGGTAATTAATATATAGGAGGTCATAAAAATGACAGAGAAGAAAAAAACAACAATCGTCTTATTGAGCGGTGATTATGATAAAGCAATGGCAGCTTATATTATTGCTAATGGTGCAGCAGCCTATGATCATGAGGTGACAATCTTTCACACTTTCTGGGGACTAAATGCGCTACGAAAAGATGAAAGTATTGCTGTTGAAAAGGGATTTTTGGAGAAAATGTTTGCAAAAATGATGCCTAGAGGCGCTGATAACATGGGACTTTCAAGAATGAATTTTGCAGGTTTTGGACCAAAGCTGATTAAGAAGGTAATGAAGAAACACAATGCACTTCCCCTTCCTCAACTAATCGAGATGGCTCAAGAGCAGGATGTAAAATTAATAGCATGTACTATGACGATGGATTTACTAGGTCTTCAAAAAGAAGAGCTTTTAGATAATATCGAATATGCAGGAGTTGCAGCATATTTAGCAGAAGCTGAAGATGGTAATGTCAATCTGTTCATTTAATTTATAGGGGGAATTATCTTTCCCCTCACTATAGGAGGTACTAGACATGGATTATATAAATTATGTATTCATTGCACTTTTCATATTATTTATTTTATATCGTTTTATGCCAACTAAAGGAGTACGAAATATTTCAACTGCAGAATTAAAAAATGAACTAAAGGATAAAAGTAAATTATTTATAGATGTAAGAACACCTGGAGAATTTAAAGGAAAACACATTAGAGAATTTAAGAATATTCCACTCAATCTACTTGCACAAAAAGCGGAGAAAGAACTTGCGAAAGATAAAGAAGTCATTGTTATTTGTCAAAGTGGTATGAGAAGCGGGCAAGCAAGTAAGATATTAAAAAAATTAGGTTATACGAAAGTAACAAACGTAAAAGGCGGCATGAATGCTTGGTCATAAAAGAAAAAATAGGAGGATTATAAAATGAAAGCAATAACTGCAAAGGAAGTTGAACAATTACTAAATGAAGGAAAAGAATTAAATATTATTGATGTTCGTGAAGTAGATGAGGTAGCAGGTGGAAAGATACCTGGTGCTGTAAATATTCGCTTAGGATTATTGGAGTTCCGTATGCATGAATTAGATAAATCAAAAGAATATATCATGGTTTGCCGGTCTGGAGCTAGAAGTGGTCAGGCATCACAATTTCTTGAGTATCAAGGATTTAATGTGATTAATATGACAGGCGGAATGATGTCCTGGGAAGGGAAAGTAGAATAAATTTTTTTAACCACAATAATACCTATACAGGTATAAAAATAGGAGGATATTAAATGGATAACATGAAAGCAAACGTAGTTTTAGACGCAAAGGGATTAGCATGTCCAATGCCAATTGTTAAAACAAAGAAGACAATGAGTGTATTAGAGGCTGGTCAAATATTGGAAGTCCAAGCAACAGATAAGGGATCCAAAGCTGATATTAAGGCCTGGTCTGAAAGTACAGGTCATCATTATTTAGGCACGTTGGAGGATGGAGAAGTATTAAAGCATTATATAAGAAAGTCATCTGGTGAAGAATCAATCGAAAGAAAACATCCCAATATCATTAATAATGACGAACTCGAAAAGAAACTTGAAGCAAGTGAAAATATTACTGTACTTGATGTTAGGGAAACTGCAGAATACGCGTTTAATCATATACCTAATTCTATCTCTATTCCTTTGGGTGAACTAGAGCAACGTCTAGGCGAATTAGATAAAGAAAAAGAAATTTTTGTTGTTTGCCGAACAGGAAACCGTAGTGACCTTGCGGCACAAAAGTTAGTAGAAAAGGGATTTACTAAAGTTATTAACGTAGTACCAGGGATGAGTCAATGGACTGGAAAACAACTTGCTTGAATAATTAGGAGGTTTCACTAATGAATACAATCACTGTTTACACAACGACACGTTGCCCATATTGTGTTATGTTAAAGAACTTTTTATCAAGTCAGAACATCACTTTTAATGAAGTGAATGTTGAAAAAAAACCAGAAATTATGCAACAACTTGTGAAGCAAACTGGACAAATGGGTGTACCCCAAACAAATGCAAATGGAAATTGGGTTATCGGATTTGATCCAGATAGTATTTTGATGGCACTAAGAAACTAGGGGGATGTAATCATGAATAATAATAGGGTAGCAATTATAGCAAGTAACGGTGGATTATTTGATGCATACAAAGTGTTTAATATTGCAACTGCAGCAGCAGCAACTGACCAAGAAGTAGCGATTTTCTTTACATTTGAAGGTTTAAATTTAATTCATAAAAATGCAAACAAACAACTTCCAATGCCGGAAGGGAAAGAACATTTGGCAGAAGGCTTTGCGAACGCGAATGTTCCAACCATTCCAGAATTAGCTGAAATGGCGCAAGAAATGGGTGTTAAATTCATAGGCTGCCAAATGACAATGGATGTTATGGGATTAGAAAAAGAAGCATTTGTTGATGGAATTGAGGTAGGCGGAGCTGTTACATTCTTAGATTTCGCTAAAAATGCTGATATCACATTGACATTTTAAATGAGTATATTTTTTTAAAACAAAACATACCGCAGGGGGTAAAATAGAATGACTGTAAATGTAATGACCGCAAAAGATGTCACGAAAAAAGTAATTAATAAAGAAGAATTATTTATTCTAGATGTTCGAAATGAGAGTGACTTTCAGGATTGGAAAATTGAAGGAGAAAACTTCGATTATTTTAACATCCCTTATTTTGAATTGCTAGATGGTGTTGAAGGTATTATGGATAAGATTCCATCTGATAAAGAAATTTTGGTAGTGTGTGCGAAGGAAGGGTCATCGATTATGGTGGCTGAAATGCTCTCTGATGAAGGGCGTACTGTTTCTTACCTAAAGGGAGGTATGAAAGCTTGGAGTGAGCATTTAGAACCTGTAAAAGTCGGGAAATTGAAAGATGGTGGCGAAATTTATCAGTTTGTACGTATTGGTAAAGGATGTTTATCTTACATGGTTGTGTCAAACGGCGAGACCGCTATTATTGATGCCACTCGGATGACGGATATCTATCTTGACTTTGCTGACAGTATCGGTGCAAAAATTACTCATGTTTTTGACACACACTTACATGCGGACCACATCTCCGGTGGAAGAAACATTGCAGAAAAGACAGGCGCAACGTATTGGCTTCCTCCAAAAGATGCAACAGAAGTTACATTTGCCTACCAACCATTAGAAGATGGAAATCTTGTGGAAATTGGAAATGTAAAAATTAATATTCATGCCTTATATTCTCCTGGCCATACCATTGGGTCTACTTCATTTATTGTAGATGAAAAGTTTTTACTTTCAGGTGACATCTTGTTCATTGACTCGATCGGAAGACCAGATTTAGCTGGCTTAGCTCAGGATTGGGTAGGGGATTTAAGAGAAAGTCTATATAAACGCTATAGAGAACTGTCTGAGGACTTAGTTGTTCTTCCTGCTCACTTTATGATTATTGATGAACTAAATGAAGATGGTAGTGTTTCAGAAAAATTGGGAACATTATATGCTAAGAACCATGGCTTGAATATTGAAGACGAAAATGAGTTCAGAAAATTGGTAACGGAAAACTTACCACCACAACCAAATGCGTATCAAGAAATCCGAGAAACGAATATGGGAAAAATCAATCCTGATGAAGAAAAGCAACGTGAAATGGAAATCGGACCAAATCGCTGTGCAGTTCGATAAAAACTACAACAAATATTAGGAGGCAAAAGAAATGGAAGCAAATAAAGTTTTAGATGCAAAAGGGTTAGCATGTCCAATGCCAATCGTAAAGACAAAAAAGGCAATGAATGAATTAGAAAGCGGCCAAGTTTTAGAGATCCACGCTACGGATAAAGGAGCAAAAAATGACCTTGCGGCATGGGCAAAATCAGGCGGTCACGAGGTAGTGAAACACGAAGTGGAGAACGACGTTTTGAAGTTCTGGATAAAAAAAGGTTAAGAAATAGGGAACCGATTCGGGTTCCCTTTCTTTAAGGGGGAGGCAGTTCCATGGATATTGGCTTTATTATTACTATTTTCTTAATTGGTTTTATTGGTTCATATATATCTGGAATGTTAGGAATAGGCGGTTCAATTATTAAATATCCGATGCTTTTATATATTCCACCTTTATTTGGTTTAGCAGCATTTAGTGCACACGAAGTATCAGGGATAAGTGCTGTTCAGGTGTTTTTTGCAACAATCGGTGGTGTTTGGGCGTACCGTAAAGGTGGCTATTTAAATAAAACCCTAATTGGATATATGGGAGCAAGCATTTTAGTTGGTAGTTTTGTTGGCGGTTTTGGTTCAAGGTTAATGTCAGAGAGCGGAATTAATTTAGTTTATGGGATATTAGCATTAATAGCGGCTGTCATGATGTTTGTTCCGAAAAAGGGAGTTGACGATATCCCATTAGATCAAGTGAAGTTTAATAAATGGCTGGCAGCATCGCTAGCATTAATTGTTGGAATTGGTTCCGGAATCGTTGGAGCAGCAGGAGCGTTCTTATTAGTTCCAATCATGCTCGTTGTATTAAAAATACCAACACGTATGACGATTGCTTCTTCTTTGGCTATAACGTTTCTATCTTCAATTGGTGCTACTGTTGGGAAAATAACCACTGGACAAGTAGAATTTTTACCTTCTGTAATTATGATTATTGCCAGTTTAATTGCCTCACCATTAGGTGCAATGGCTGGTAAGAAGATAAACACCAAGATACTACAAGTGGTATTAGCTTTATTAATTTTAGCAACAGCAATAAAAATTTGGATGGATATTTTATAGTTTTTTGCATGTTTGCTATACACTACAAAATGGAGGATTTCAATGTCTAAAGAATTCAAAGAAAACACTGATTGCACAACAACAGGTTTCTGAGGGATTAGAGCACCAAACGTTTCAGGTGATGGAAAAAAGGTTAAACAACCCATTCCTATATGACCTGGAACCTTAGTATGGCTCCTGGTAGGAGCTATTTACCTTATTTATAAAGCTTTTAGCTGATATCATTATGCTAAGGAAGTAAAGGAAAAAATGCTAAAAACAGAACATCTGCGAAAAATTGGATAGATATACTATAAATTAAAATTGGACCAGTAGATGAAATTAATATATATGACGGTATATTTGTCATTGTTAGGGAGGTAAAACAATTGATTAAAATTACACATGCTGCAATAGCTGCAATAACGAAAGAAATAAAAGACCTTATTAACGAGGAGAATAAACCCCTTATTCGTTTATCAATGGGCATTGGCTGAGGCGGCCCTCAGTTACGTCTGGCTCTGGAAGAGTCGGCTTTAGAAAGTGATGAAATCACAGAAGAAAGTGGCATTAGGTTTTTAGTGAACGAAAGAGATAAGGTTTATTTTAATAATGCAAAGATTGATTATACCAAGTCCTTATTCGGTGGCGGACAATTTGTCGTACTAAAGGTATAAAATAGATTTTTACAAAATAAAAAGCAGTGGGGAATTCTCATTCCCACTGCTTTTTTATATTATTGCTCAATTTCATTCGGCCAGTTATTCAAACCGCCAGTTATGTTTGTACTTTGTCATGAAACTGTCAATCTTTAATCTAAAAACAATAGGGTATTTATTATATACTATAGGGGGTATATAAAGTATCAGGGATTACCTTTTTTCACGATAGGTTCAGCAGATACTTGTAATACTTAATCCAATAAAGGAGATGTTTTTATGAAATGGAATTATTTATTGTCAGCAGGTGTTCTTGTAGGAGTGTTTTCTTTGGGAGCAATGTTTGCACCAAATGATAAGTCGTTAGCAACAGTAAACCAACAACAGAAAAACAACAATTTGTCGTTTGTTCAAACTACCAATGAGAAAGAAAACCCTCAACAAGAAGAAACGGATTTTGCTTGCCCGAAGGACGGACAAGCTATGGGAACTAGAAGTGGCATGGGTATGATGGGTGAAATGATGAGTTCGATGAAAGAGGTGATTTCTAAGGAACTTGGTATGACTATAACTGAATTTCAGGATTCACTTATGGAGGGGAAATCTGTCGCCGACATAGCTGATGAAAAAGATGTTAAGGTTAAAGACCTGGTAAAGGTAATATTAGAGTCTAGAAAAAATGATTTATCTCAGCTTGTGAAAGCTGGAGAGCTTACACAAAATCAAATGGACAATATGTTGCAAAATATGGAAGCAATGATGGAACAAGCAATCGAAATGGATAAAATGGGACCAATGAATGGCCGTGGAATGGGTATAGGTCAAGAAGGTGGATGTAGCGCTAGCTCCGAAACTCAACAATCCCAAACCGAAATAGGTGCAGACCTTTAATAGGCTAGGTTATTTAACGGGTTCATTGAGAAAATTTATTACAAAATAAAAGCAGTGGGGATCAATCTTCCCACTGCTTTTTCATATAATAGCCGGATTACTCAATTTCATAAGGCCAGTTATTCATACCGCCTGTCATATTATAGATATTTGAGAATTTATTATTTATTAGTATTTCACTAGCTTGAATAGAACGATTTCCGCTGCGGCAAACCACTAGATAGTGTTCGTCTTTTCCTAATTCATTCAATCTAGACTCCAATTCTTGTACTGGTAACAAAAGTGAATTAGGGATATGGCCCTCTTCATACTCTTCAGGGGTTCGAACATCCAATACAACTACTTCCTTGTTATCAATGAGTTGCTTTGCTTCCTCTGAAGATACATTTCGATATCCTTCGGAACTAATTCCACATGCTGTAAGGACTAATACTAGTAAAATAACTAATAAGTGAAATACTCGATTCATTTTATAACCATCTTGGAATAAATACTCTAAGCTCATTATTAATAACTTACTTTTTCAACAGCATATGAAATAATATTGGATAGTTCTTCCCCAAAAGGATCTAATTGTTGGGCCCCAATAATTTCACCTTTACTATTCAAAATAGCGAATCCTCTTAATGATTTTGGTTCACTTGGGTCCTTAAGACCTGCTTCTTCAATCAATTTTAGATATTTATCGGATAAGATAGGAAACTCAAGACCTAATTCAGTTTTTAACTCTTTATGCTTCTCTACGGGATCTGCACTTAAAGCGTAAATATCACCAGGAAAACTACCAAAAAGATTAATATTTTTCTGCAGCTCGACCAGCTGCGATTTACAGTAGTCTCAGCCAATTCCTGTGAAGAAAAAGACTAATGTTGGTTTTTCCTTATTATCCAAGATTACCGAATTTCCTTGTTCATCTTTTAAGGCACTCTTCTCCTCACTAGGAGTACATCCAGCCCCTATGATAACTAACATCATTAAGGAAAGGATAAGAATGAAAATGTTTCTTTTTATACATCGTAAAGGTACCTCCTTTCTTTAATCGTTGTACTAATTATACCTTATGGGGTAATTGCGTTTTTCAGTTATTTATGAATAAAAAACAAACTTTCTACAGGAAAAACTTCCTAGGTATCATGTAGATGCACTTTGTCATAAAAACTTCACTCTTCTATCTTAGCAACTAGCGATCTTTGATTTATACTATAGGGGGTATATGTGTTTTTAGTATTTTTTAAGGAGGTGTTCAATCAGTGAAGCGTATTTTAGTAATTTTTAGCCTGCTTGCTCTTTTTGGAACTATTAAAGTTTATGCAGACGAACAAGTATCAGAAAAAAATTATGATTATACAAATCGTGAGTTTATGGCCACTGTTGATATGCTCTATATGGATGGACATAGTAATGATGACTTATCTAACTGCGATGTGAAACAGTTGTATTATGAAGAAGTGGCAGAGATGTTTTTTACAAAAGGAATGTCAAAAAAGGAAATTCTTGATTACTACGAAAAAGAACTAGGGGTAGAAGCATTAAATGCTCCCCCAGTAAAAGGGTTCAATCTAAGTCTTTGGATCACCCCTTTCCTATTAATAACTTTAGTCTTAATTATTTTATTTTTTGTGATAGGGAAGTGGAAAAAGAATCAAACGGTCTCTACTGATGAGGGGAATTTCAGTGATTCTGGAATGGATGATATTTATGAATCTATAATTGAAGAGGAGCGAAAGAAATTTTTATAGAAAACTGGGAGACTTTCAATTTGTAGGATATGAACTTCATACATCCATGATTTTTATCCTATATTAAAGGCATACGTATAGAACCTTAATAGATTTACAAAAATTAGGCGTGGAGTCTTCCATAGAAGTTTGTCTCCACGCCTTTACGACAATATAATTAACTGTATAAAGGAACATTCTTAATTTATTTCATTTGTAAGGGTCTTCATCATATCTTCGTCCATTGGACCAACTATTTTTTTTGTAATGATTCCCTTTGAATCAATGATATAGCTCGTTGGAATACTAAAGGCTTGATACTGGGCACCAATTGTTCCCTCCTCATCTAGGGGGATATCAAACGTAAGACCATATTCTTGTACAAAATTCTCAATATCTGTTTTGCCCTTATCCATACTTGTCAGGTTGACAGCTAATATTTCAATGTCATTTCCTTTGTTTTTTTCATAAAAGTTTTGCATATGAGGCATTTCTGCTTTGCATGGCGGGCACCAGGTAGCCCAAAAATTCAAAATGACCTTTTTACCTTTATAATCAGAAAGCTGTACTGCTTCTCCTGCTAGTGTAGTTAATTCAAAATTAGGAGCTGGATTTCCTTCCTTTACTTGTGAGAGATCTACACCTGGAATATCCTCAGAAGTAGGAGCCTCTACTGGTGTGATTTCTTTGTTTCCCTCTGTGACAGATGGTTTTAACAAATTTACGAGGATAATTGCGGCTGCAAGCACGATAATAGCGACTGATAAAAGATTTTTATTCAAGTATTTTGCCCTCCTTGTCCATTTTTTTTAAAAGTGAAAGTACAGTTAAACCAATCCAAGTTAATGTAAGTACCTTTAAAGAAAGCAATGTACTGAAAATGCTTAAGAGCAAAAACTCTATGAGTATCAACACAATGATGATTGGCCCAGTGATACGTTTGTTTTTGCTTTTTAGGGATAAAAATAAGACCAGATATCCGGCAAATACGACGAAGTGGAAAAATACTTCTATCCATTGCTGTTCTAATAGTTTACAAATCACTTCATATGTTAAAAAGAATAGAAGAAAAATGCTGGCAGCTTCTTTCGGCAAACCAGGATGTTTTTTGCCTGCTAGAAACAATAAATACAGAGATAGAATTGTTAATCCTAAGAAATGTCCTTTTGTGCCTCCGTTGAAATAAAGAATAGAAAGGGGCATGTCTATAAACATGGTTATATTAAACAGGATGTAACTTAGTTTCCATGCTAGAAAATAGAGAATAAAACTATTCCAATACCATTCTCCAACTTTTTTACTTGTTAGCAGCTTATATAATAGGGATGCTCCGAAAAGTGCAATCAAGACAGCAAGCCACAAAGTAGGAATGGATAAGTTTCCTATTTGGTAATAATTCATTCATGTTCACCAAATCTAACTGTGAACACAATGTCTATTGACTGGATTACTGATTGAATCATTCCACAATTTTTAACCACTAACTGTGCTATCTTTTCTGCTTGTTGCAGGCTTAATGCAACATTCGTATGTACAAATGCTTTAAAGGAGAGCTGTTCAATTCTGTTTGCATAATCTAGATTCCTAATTGATACTACTTCCATGTCAATCTTCTCAAATGGAATTCGTTTTTTGGTTAAAATATTCCTTAGTAAGGTTCCACTGCAACCAACTAAAGAAGAAACAAACAATTCGTATGGGCGATAACCATTGTTCTCATTGGGAGAAATGGAGATTTCACCGAACCCCAATTTACCATTAATTTTTTCATCTTCAATTGTAAATTTCATAGTACCACTCCTTAATACAAGATTATCCTTTTCAATTGTTAAGAAATGATTAAGAAATAAGACTTAAAACATATTGTTTTTTACTCTTCGACTATTTTAATTATAGGGAGTGCAATCCAAAAGATATGGAGGATGCCATCCGTCTCTAACCCGATATTTCCATCATGGGCTAGTATAATACTTTTTGAAATTGTAAGACCTAAGCCGGCCCCTTCGGATTTTGTGCTTCTAGATTCCTCCAAGCGATAAAAACGTTCAAAGATTCGTTCTTTTTTCTCAGGGTCAATGAATTGACCCTGATGTTCAAAAGTAATGAAATACATACCATCTTTTTTTGCCCCGCTAATTTTCAATTCACTACCTGTGTTATAATCAAGAATATTTTGAAGAATGTTTGTGAAAACCTGTATTAGACCGTCCTGATTCCCTAATATTTGTTCTTTCTCAATATCAATTTTCATTTCTTTGAAACGTTGTTGCAGTTTTAAATGGAAAGCAGTTAATGTTTCATCCAGAACCTTTTCGATTGCAACGGGACTAAACTGTTTATCTGCAAAGTAATTTCCGTTATTCCATGAATTTAATTCTGTTATAAGTTCAACAATTCTAGTTATCCTGCGAGATTCTTCAAGCAGTGAGCCAAATAAATCTGGATTTCCTTTTATTACGCCGTTTTGCAGTGCTTCCAGATAACCGTTTATATTCGTCAAAGGAGTTCGAAGTTCGTGGGCGATATCACGAAGCATTTCATCCCGTTGTTCCCTAACAGAGTTGAGTGTTTGAGCCATTGTGTTAAAGTTTTCAATTAGTTCCTTCAATTCACCACTTGAATTTAACTTTACTAAAGAAGGAGACTTGCCTTCTTTGATTTCTTTAGCAGATTTTGTTAAATGTTTGATAGGTTCTACAATTCTCTTTACCGTTACGTAATGAAAAAATCCCGCGATGATAAAAGCAAGGAATGCCACTTTCCAGAGAAATTCATTAAGTATATCGATAAGGTCTAATCCAACTATATTTTCCGAATTAACTAAATAACAGGCGTACTCCTTTACTGAGAATCCTGCAAGTAGTATAACGAGCAGAATGACTATGCTATTAAGGGCAACTAGCTTTGATATAAGATTGGATAATTTTTTAAATGCCCACAAACTTATACCCCATTCCTCTTATCGTTTGGATATATTCTTTAGGTGTCTTTTCCTTTATTTTTTCCCGCAAATTCTTTATATGGACATCTATGGTTCTGTCTGAAACAGCTTTTTCATTTTTTTCATAGATATAGGTGAGTATTTGTTCTCTTGATAAGATATGATCTGAATGTTGCATAAAATTATGAAGCAGCTTAAATTCAAAATGAGTCAACTCTAGCTGTTCATCGTTAATCCAAGCTTCACCTTTTGCTGGTTTAATTGTAAACCCAGTAAAGCTGAGCTTTCCGCAACGGCTTGCGGTTCTTCTTAAAACTGCTTCTATTCTAACCATTAGTTCAGCAGGGCTAAAGGGTTTGACCACATAGTCATCAGCCCCTAATTTAAACCCGTGGATTCGGTTTTTTTCAGATACTTTAGCAGAAAGAATAATTATAGGCATCATACTTTTTAATTCTCTTCGAACCCATCTTAAGATATCTTCACCACTGATTTCGGGCAGCATAAGGTCTAGAATGAGAATACAAGGATCCAAATGTTCAATTTTCTCCTTGGCTTCTAACCCATTAGCTGCTTCACTTACTTCATAGCCTTCTTGAGTTAAATAGATTTTTACAAGCTGACGAATTTTAGGGTCATCTTCCACGACTAAGACGGTTTTTCCAATTAGCTTCTTTGGTGACAAGAATTCTCTCCCTTTCTAAAACTGAAATAAACTGTAAGCTGACAGCCATGCACTAATTTTCTGCATTTGTCCGCTTAAAACTAAAAATCCTAGCATAACCATGACAATCCCATTTACAAATGCAAGTTTTGATAAATATTTATTGATTTTTTTCATTGTTTTTAAAGAATAAGATATAACAATACTAATAATAAAAAATGGTATCGCCATTCCAAGAGAATAGGCTCCTAACAGGAATATTCCTTCGGATAAAGTATCTGCCGAGCTTGCTAATAATAATATCGACGACAGTGCGAGTCCCACACAAGGGGACCATCCACTGGCAAATGCCATTCCAAGTAAAACAGAACTAAATATACTTTTGGGTTTAAGTTCTGATTGTATTCTTTTTTCTTTCATTAATAATTTAAATTTTAACAGTCCGGCCATCTGTAAGCCAAAAATGATAATTAAAAGGCCTGCAATCTGCATAATCAGAACCCGATAATTCATCAATAATTTACCAATAAAGCTTGCTGAGGCACCCAGTGCAATAAAAATGATACTAAATCCGATAATAAATCCGATTGATCTAATATAAAGCTTTGTCCGATTTACCTGCATTTTAGAGTCTTCAATTTTCCCCCCGGTTAAATGGGTAATATAAGCTGGAAGGAGGGGAAAAACACATGGAGAAAAAAAGGACAGGATACCACTAGCTATGGCAAAAAATATTCCGATATCATTCACAAATAATCACTCCTTTTGATTAATTATGGGTGATATTTGTTAAGGATTAATTAAGAACAAAAAATAAAATGTTATTTATCCCATGTAATTCGATTGTATATGAATATTAACTAATAAATAGGAGGTAAAACATTGAATCAGTGGAACACTCGTTTTCAAGCAGAGGACTATGTATATGGAAAGAAACCAAATATTTTTTTAGAAGAAACTATAAGAAAACTCCAATTGTCGGGTAACGCCTTGGCTATTGCTGAAGGTGAAGGGCGTAATGGTGTTTTCCTAGCTGAACAAGGAATGAATGTCACCACATGGGATTATTCAGAATCTGGCCTAGATAAAACAAAAAAACTCGCTAAAGAACGCGGAGTTAATGTTCAAACTGAACTTGTTGATTTAAACAATGCTAAATGGACACCAGATGCGTGGGATGAAATAGTATGTATCTTTGGTCATTTTCCAAAGGAATTACGTGAAAAAACACTTGTAGGAGTAAGAGAGGCTGTTAAGCCAGGGGGATACTACATAACGGAAGTATATTCGCAAAAACAGATTCCCTATAATAGTGGGGGACCCCGCGATATTAATTTTTTATATAGGCCCGAAGAGTTTTGGCAAACCTTTGCTGATTGGCGTATTCTTCACTTTTTCATGGGAGAGGTTGTACGTAATGAAGGTGAACTTCATAATGGTTTGTCTCATGTTATTCAGTTTGTCGGTCAAAAACCATCTCAGGTATCTCTCCAAAATTTGTAAGTTGTTAATTCATTTACCTAGTATTAGAGCATCTACTCTATAAAGTACTTCAAGTGATTCTTGAAAATTATTGTGTGCTTTTTGTACTTCTCGTTAAAGATATTACATCACTTTCAGCTTACGGGTGGCATGATGTAATCTAGCCTTTTACATGATAATATGATTATTAATTAAAAGTATAAGGTAAACACTCCTACATCTTAGTATCTGCCATCACCACTCAACCCACGTGGAGTGTGTCTCGCAGCTAGTTTTAAAAGAAGCAGCAGGCCCCAACAATAAAACATAATCTTATTACTTATGAATGATGAAATAAAACAAAAGGGGCAGCTAGTTATAATGACTAACTGCCCTTTTAATTGTACTAAATTCGACACAATCAAAACTATAAAACTAGAAAATTAGTTTTATAATATTGCATAGGGGGGATGAAAATGAACTTAACTTGGAACATAAAGTCAAATGAGAATATGAATGAGATTCGGGCAAGAGCTGAGGATCAATTTCCAGTCATGACAGACAAGGAAGCACTGAAGAAAGCCGCCGATTTCTTCAAGGGTATAGCAGATGAAACACGCATGAAAATTATATCTTTGCTATACATTGAAGATTTGTGTATGTGTGAAATTGTAGCTGCATTAGGCGGAGCTTCTTCAACGATTAGCCACCACCTAAAGATTATGGAAAAGGGAAATATCATTCAATCACGTCGTGAAGGGAAGTTTACGATTTATAGTGTAAATAAGGATAAATTAACACCTTTATTGCCGTCCTTACTAAACGGCAGCTCCTTTTTGGCAGGTTAGAATAATCAGTCTGGAGATGACTCTTGTGAGTATTTTTGAATGGTTAAATAACCAATTACTTAAGATGGACTGGCTAAGTAACTCGGTTGCTTATCTAGTTGAAGATGTATTCGGGTTAAACGTAAATGAACCTGTTGGAGGAAGTATTCACTTCTTTATTTATGATGTAATAAAAATCTTTATCTTACTTTCAGTTCTCATTTTTATTATTTCTTATATTCAAAGTTATTTTCCACCTGAAAGAACGAAGAAAATCTTAGGCAGATTTAATGGATTTACCGCCAATATATTAAGTGCTTTACTAGGTACTGTTACCCCGTTTTGTTCCTGTTCATCGATTCCTTTGTTTATAGGTTTTACAAGCGCGGGATTACCAATTGGGGTTACTTTTTCATTTCTAATATCCTCTCCCCTTGTTGACATAGCCTCTGTTATCTTGCTAGCTAGTATCTTTAATTGGAAAATTGCGTTTGCCTATGTCATTGTTGGTCTCGTCTTAGCTGTTTTAGGTGGGACGATTATGAGTAAGCTAAAACTAGAAAAGTATATTGAACCATTTGTTTTTAATAATAAAATGGTGGATGTTGACCCGGTGGGGTTAACTGCTCATGAGAGAGTGGGATTTTCAAGGGAACAGGTTACGGATATTATTAAGAAAGTTTGGTTATATATTTTCATTGGTGTTGGTATAGGTGCAGCCATCCATAACTGGATTCCTGAATCTGTGATAAGCGCAGTACTAGGTCAAGACAAATGGTACTCTGTTCTATTAGCGACTATTGTTGGAATACCAATGTATGCAGATATTTTTGGGACACTTCCGATTGCAGAAGCTTTGGTTGGTAAGGGTGTAGGCATTGGAACGGCACTTGCATTTATGATGGCAGTAACCGCACTCTCACTTCCATCGATCATTATGTTAAAAACGGTCGTTAAACCAAGACTGTTGGCGATATTCGTAGTTATTGTTTCAATTGGTATTCTCATTATTGGATATATTTTTAATATATTTAGTCACCTATTCTTGTAAAAATGATCTTAAAGATTTTAAAAACAAGGAGTGATTTATTATGTTGATTAAGATTTTAGGTACTGGGTGCAGAAACTGTGTTACTTTAGCGGAAAATACAAAAAAGGCACTTGAAGAGTTAGGTAAGGCTGCGGAAATAGTGAAAGTTGAAGACATCAAAGAAATTATGAGTTATGGAATTATGTCTACCCCAGCTTTAGTCATTGATGAAAAGGTAGTCTCTTATGGAAAGGTTCTAAAGCCTAAAGATATTGCTAAATTAATTGAAAATGCACAGTAAATGGAATTGGAGTTACTACCTCGGATCTATTAAAGTCACTCTCAGAAAAGGATTTTAGCAACAAAGACCTTAAATTTGAAAACTACCAGCACCCCCTGTGCTGCCACAAACACTCTAAGTGGAACTGCCCCGCAATCGTTAGACTCACTAACGACGACGGGGTTTTTTATCCCCAAGCCTTTTTTAAGAGCTCGACACCAAGCTCAATTTCATCAGAAGAAAGATGACTAAATCCAAGTTTAATGATTGGGTTATCGGAATTATTGTTAATAAAGTAGAGTGAGGTGGGATACACTTTTACACCATAAGAAGCAGCACGCCCGATTAACCATTCTTCTGAACGGTTTAGGTGTAATTTGATTAACAAGTACAAACCAGACTGCTCGCCTATAATAGAAATAGTTTGGCCGAATTGGTTTCTTAATTCAGAAGCTAAGTGCAGCATTTTTCTTTTATAAACAAGACGCATTCGTTTAACGTGGCGATTCCATTCTCCTGATTCCATAAATTTCGCCATTGTGAGTTGGCTGAGAAGCGAAGTGGGACTCTCAAAATGAATAAAACGCTTTTTATAACGAGTTAAAACTGGCTCTGGCAATACCATATAGCTTAAACGGATTCCTGGAAGAAATGACTTTGAGAAATTCCCTAAATAGATAACTCTTGCTGAATCTATGGAGGCAAGAGCAGGAAATGGTTTTTGTGTATAGCGGAACTCACTATCATAATCGTCTTCGATAATAATCCCGCGCATCTCGTTAACCCAATGAATAAGCATTTGCCGTTGTTGAATGGACATGCTTACTCCAATTGGACTTTGGTGGGAAGGGGTTACATAGATTAATCGTGATTGCGTTTGTTCTAATTGTGAAAGGTCAGCACCTGTTTCATAAACCGGCAAAGTTTCAAACCTAAAATGATGGAATTGAAAAGCTTCCCTAGCCCCGTCGTAACCAGGGTCTTCAACGATAATACTCTGGAATTCATCCTTCAATATATGTCCAAGGTATATAAGCATTTGTTGGGTGCTGCTTCCGATAATAATTGCATTCGGATTTGTTTTCACTCCCCGTGATTGGAATAAATAGGTGGAGATTTGTTCTCGCAAGGCTATTTCCCCAAATGGTTCTCCGTACCGAAAGCTATCCTGTAATGTTAATACTTGATTGGCAATTCTCCTCCAAATTTTCACTGGGAAGTGTGTTTGATCTACGGCATCTGCCCTGAAATTAACTACCGGAGGTTTCTTAGACTCTGTTTGCTTTTTATTATGTGAGATTGAAGCCTTCTGAAATATTACGGGTTCTAACTCATTTACCAAATAACCTTTGCGGCCCTCTCCACGAATATACCCTTCAGCAACAAGCTGTTCATATGCCATTAAAGTTGTATTACGGCTTACATGTAAGGACTCTGCAAGTTGACGAATGGAGGGCAATTGCTCATTCGCCAAAATGTCTCCTTGTTCAATAAATGATTTAAATTTTTCGTAGATTTGTTTGTATTTTGGGGAGTTACCTTTAAAAGTAAAAATAGTATTATTCAATTGCATTCCCTCTGACATGTATATTTGTTTATTATTGTACCTTTTTTTATGTCAGCTTGTATAATACTATTTCTTTATTGGAAGTTTATTCATTAAAATTCATTTGCTAGTTGAAAGGGTGATTATTGTGTACATTCCTAAGCAATATCATATGGATCAAGATGAGGCAGTTCAATTTATGAAGTCTCATCCGTTTGCATTATTAGTTACTGTCGATAAACATCGTCCCATTGCTACACATATCCCCTTAGAGATTTGTGAAGATGGCGGGAAAATCTATGCGACAGGGCACATCGCCTATGGAAATATGCAGAAAAAGACTTTGGATAATAATGCTGATGTGTTGCTTATTTTTCAAGGACCGCATTCTTATATATCATCAAGTTGGTATACGGTCGAAGAGGTACCAACATGGGACTATCTAGCCGTACATGCGTATGGAGCAGCATGCATTGTTACTGGCGATGAGTTGATTTCGGATTTGAAAATGCTGCTCAACCGTTACGAGGCTCACCGGGAAAAAGGGCGGCTGTGGGATACATTCGATCCTGAGTTGCTTGAGAGCGAAATGAAAGGCATTGTTGGTTTTAGAATAGAGATTACCTCAATTCAAGCTTCAGCGAAAATGAGTCAAAACCGTAGCGACACAGATTACAAAAATATCGTTACAGAACTTGGAAAATCAAAAGAACAAGGGGAAACTCAGGTTGCCAAGTGGATGCGTGAGCAACGGAAAGGGTTGTTTGAATGATTTGTAGAAGAGTATGATGTGTTGTGTCGTATTTTAGCTCTTAAGACTTGTGCCAAAGTGATCTCTGTAGGGAAAATGCCATCACCACTCAAGCTCCGTCGAATGCTGCCTGTTGCTAACCTTACGATAATTAATAACAGATGGGAACGAGAATCTATAAAAGATTCACGCTCAGTATGTTTCTCATTCAAAGAAAGGCAACCCACCCTAGCGGGGGAGTTGCCTTCTACTGTTTTATGCTTATTTTAAATTGCCTGGTACTGATTTCATTATTTTTCCAGTGTTCTGGTTGTTAACTGGAGATATAGCTGGGCGTAATACACGCATGTAACTCACCACCTTTCCATATTGATTAATTGTTAGTCACCTAGCAATTATTTAGATGTTTTCTTTACTCGATATTATTTTTCCATATTAAGTTTAATACTTTTTTGATATTTCTTTTTTCATAAGGGCAAGGTCTTTCTTCGGTTCTCATCCGGTATAACGGACAATGATTGCCTTGGCATGCAGGTCGGTAAAAGCAGGATTGGCAAACAGTATCTGTTTCCTCGCCTGATGTTACCCAACTGGCGAATTTATCATAGTCAAGTTCTAGAGTACCATCTTCTTGTAATATTCCAACTTTATTAAACTCCTCATTTAGTGAGAGGGTACATTTATATAATTGTCCATCAGAGCCAACTACTAATGAGTGTGGTTTTGCTGCGTAGCAGACCGATGCGGATGGCATCAAGGACTCTGTTATCATGGAGCTCATTCTGAATCCTTGTGTTATTGCTTCATCCGTCAGTTCCCAAATCTTTTTGTTTGCCATCGTGCGGCTGCAAACGGGGATGTCATCATCGTTTTTTCCACCCCATTTTCCAACAGGTCGAAACATAATTCCAAAACGACCGTCATCTGCAAAATGATCTTTTAAGAAACTAGTTAACTTGGATGCCTCTGGTAAGTTTTCTTCATCAAAATTAGTTCGAACTGTAATATCAAATGAACCGGTGACATCTTTTATGGCCATTAGATTATCGATGATTTTATCAAATGTTTTCCCGCCGCTTGTTAAGTGTCTTCTGCTATCGTGAACCTCTCCAACTCCATCGACCGTAATCATAAATTGGTTAATGTTCCAAGAGAGCAATCGATTGAAAACTTCTTTTGTTAATAAATAACCATTTGTAACAAGGTCACAAGAGTAATGGATATTGTTTTCGTTTGCAATCGAAATAAAGCACTCGGAAAGTTCCTCAATGACATCTAATGAGGTTAAGGGTTCACCGCCAAACCAACTAATATGCAGGGCTGATAAATTAGTTGCCTTCTCTTGAACAAAAGCTTTTAAGCCGTTTATTATTTTTCGATTCATTTTTCCACGTTCAAACGTTTCGTAACAATATGTACATCGGAAATTGCAGGCTTCGGTAGGCATTAGGACAAGATGCATGATATCTGTTCGATGCAACGACTGATGAAGAAACTGTGCTCTTCTCATTTCATCTACACTACTAGAAACTAAAAAACCATTAGTATATAAATCTTTTTGTATTTCGTTTTCTAAACAATCGGTACCAGATCTTTTTAAAGAAGAAATAACAGCTTGCTTTTCTTTATCAGAGAAATAAGTAATGGCACCAGTATAACTATTAAATAGCACAACTCCATTGTCATCTGTATGTGATAGAGCATTAAATCTAGATGGAACATATCTGTTTTCAATTTCCATATTTTCACTAACCTTCATTGAACATAGTTTGATAGACTAAAATAGTATAAGGTTATCGTTTGTAATGGTCAGTGAGTTCTATCACTAAGTAGAGAATGAAGAAAGATGTATATGTATTTGAGAATGAATTAAGTAAAAGAGAGATCTCTAAATATTAATAAAAGGGGTATCCAAGTCACTGGATACCCCTTAATCTTTATTTAAAACACTTTCGTTGTCCAATCCTCGCAATTCCAAATATCGGTCGCAATTTCACGATAGAAATCAGGTTCGTGCGATACCATCAAGATACTTCCACGATATGCCTTTAAAGCACGCTTCAATTCTTCTTTTGCGTCCACATCCAAGTGATTGGTAGGTTCGTCTAGAATTAATAAATTCGTTTCTGTGTTTAAAATTTTGCACAAACGAACTTTTGCCTTTTCTCCACCGGAAAGGACTTCGACTTTACTTTCAATATGCTTCGTCGTTAATCCACATTTTGCAAGAGCAGCACGGACTTCAGCCTGATTCATACTTGGGAACGTGCTCCAAATCTCTTCAATACAAGTGTTGTAGTTGGACTGTTTCACTTCCTGCTCGAAGTAACCGATGTGTTGATACTCACCGCGTTCCACTTTACCAGAAATGGGATCAGTCAACCCAAGAATACTTTTTAAAAGAGTAGACTTACCAATACCGTTTGCACCCACGAATGCAATTTTTTGTCCTCGTTCCATTTTTAAATTCAGAGGGCGGGAAAGTGGTTCATTGTAACCAATAACAAGATCTTCAGCCGTGAAAATCCAACGACTAGCTGCACGAGCTTCTTTGAAGTTAAACTCTGGTTTCGGCTTCTCTCTCCCCAATTCAATAACTTCCATTTTGTCGAGCTTCTTCTGACGAGACATTGCCATATTACGAGTCGCCACACTTGCCTTATTACGAGCAACGAAGTCCTTTAAATTAGCAATTTCTTGTTGTTGGCGCTTGTAAGCAGACTCAAGCTGCTGCTTCTTCATTTCATGAATATTTAGGAAGTTATCATAGTCACCAACATAGCGATTCAATTCTTGGTTTTCCATGTGGTAGATCAAATTAACAACATTGTTCAAGAATGGAATATCATGTGAAATCAAGATAAATGCATTCTCATATTCCTGTAAATAGCGCTTCAACCATTCGATATGCTGTTCATCCAAATAGTTCGTAGGCTCATCTAGTAATAGGATTTCAGGCTTTTCTAGCAAAAGCTTAGCCAGCAAAACTTTCGTACGTTGCCCACCGCTAAGATCATCTACATCTCGATCGAGTCCAACATCGTCTAATCCTAGACCACGAGCAACTTCCTCCACTTTTGAATTAATTTGATAGAAATCATTACTATCTAACGTTTCTTGCAGCTCTCCAACTTCTGCAAGCAGTGCATCGATATCAGCACCTTCATCACCCATTTTTGCATAAAGTTCATTAATCTCTGCTTCAGCATCAAATAGATATTGAAATGCAGTGCTCAAAGCTTCACGCATCGTTGTACCTTTTTGAAGAACAGCATGCTGATCTAAATATCCAACACGAACCTTTCGGGACCACTCTACTTTCCCCTCGTCGGGTTGCAGCTTTCCAGTAACAATATTCATGAAAGTAGACTTACCCTCACCATTTGCTCCAACTAGTCCAACGTGTTCACCTTTTAAAAGGCGAAAAGATACATTATTAAAAATTGCACGATCACCGAAACCGTGGCTTAAATTTTGTACATTTAATACGCTCATTTTTTTAACCCCTTATCTAATGTCACATGTAGATATCTTACTAGATTTTGGCTGCTTTTTCTATCTTGAACTTTTTGTAAAAAATGTAATTCGATTTTTAACTGACAGAGGAACCGGTTGGGGAATCATGTTAAGTATGCTATCATAGTTTTTCACGAATAATAAATGTCCAAATGTACTTGTGTTTGATAATAAGTTATGAAGCATGATATAAGTGTACAATAAGTGAAACATTTGACTTTATATTTTTTGACCGAGAGTTTGAAGTTGTATTCATAGTGAGAGGATTTGAGTTTGAAATGATAGATAATTTTTGGCGTGATTTACCACGGCCATTTTTTGTACTTGCACCAATGGAAGATGTGACAGATGTTGTTTTTCGTCATGTAGTAAGTGCAGCCGGCCGACCGGATGTATTTTTCACAGAGTTTACAAACTCGGACAGTTATTGTCATCCAGAGGGCATGAAAAGTGTGCGCGGCCGTTTGACTTTTACTGAAGATGAACAGCCAATGGTGGCACATATTTGGGGGGATAATCCCGAATATTTCCGTCAAATGAGTATTGGCATGGCAGAGCTAGGATTTAAAGGCATCGATATTAATATGGGCTGCCCTGTACCGAATGTGGCCTCGAGAGGGAAGGGCAGCGGCCTTATTCTGCGCCCAGACGTTGCGGCAGAACTTATTCAAGCAGCAAAAGCGGGCGGGCGGCCTGTCAGCGTGAAAACACGACTTGGCGATAGGGAGGTTCAGGAGTGGGAAGAGTGGCTGACGCATATTTTAAAACAGGATATTGCGAACCTTTCGATTCATTTACGTACAAGAAAGGAAATGAGCCAAGTAGATGCGCATTGGGAGCTAATTCCTGAGATCAAAAAGTTACGTGACACTATCGCACCAAATACGCTGCTAACCATCAATGGAGACATTCCTGACCGTCAAACGGGGCTGCAGCTTGCGGAACAATATGGAATTGATGGCGTGATGATTGGGCGGGGTATTTTTAAAAATCCTTTTGCTTTTGAAAAAGAGCCAAAAGAGCATAGCAGTAAAGAATACCTTGATCTTTTAAGACTGCAGCTTGATCTTCAGGATCAATATGCGGAAGTATTGCCACGTTCAATCACAGGGCTTCACCGCTTTTTCAAAATTTATGTCAAAGGATTCCCTGGAGCTGCTGAATTAAGAAACCAATTGATGAACACGAAGTCAACAGATGAAGTACGTGCATTGTTGGATAACTTTGGAAAATAATGTTGACGGATGAAAAAGCTCAATCAAATTTTTGATTGAGCTTTTTCAAAGATCATTTCTTATTTAAGCATTGTGTTCCATTAATTTAGGCATAGTTCGAGGTGTCAAAGTCTCCTTGATTAATGTTGTCTTACCTCTAAATTCAATATATTTGCAGCGTTTAAATAACCATTGCCTTGGATGTAGGAGGCTTGTCCCATATCTTCACATGCCTTAATAAGCTGTAGTTTGATGTCGTCGGGAGATTGGTTGGGATTGTTTTGCAGCATTTGTGCTACTACGCCTGCACATATCGGAGTGGCCATTGAGGTCCCGGATAATGAAAAATAGTTAGTATCGACACGTGATGATGAATTTGTTTTATCAAGAAAAGATCCCGGTGAACGTAATGAAATAATATTTACGCCAGGCGTTACAAGATCTGGTTTCATAAGCCCATCAATGGTTAGACCGCGGCTTGAAAAGTCGGGTACAGTATCGTCGGAACGATCTACTGTATTATAATCATTGGCTGCTCCCACTGTAATAACCTTTGGGCTTATCCCAGGGCTGGCAATCGTTTGCTGTGAAGGGCCTGAATTACCGGCTGCCACACAAACTACCATTCCATTATCCCATGCTTTTTCAACGGCTTTTACGACAGGATCGTCTTTGGCAGACTGTTGTGCATCGCTGCCAAGCGATAATGAAAGAATATTGATATTTAATTGTGCTTGATTTTGGATGCACCAATCAATACCGGAAATGACAGTTGAAAGTGAACCAGATCCCATTTTATCGAGAACCTTTACTCCCACTAAATTCGCCTCAGGTGCAGGACCTTTATATTTTCCACCGGATAATGATCCGTTGCCTGCTGCATCTCCTGCACAGTGGGTACCGTGACCATTATCATCATATGGAGCCGTTCTATTATTAATAAAATCTTTAAATCCTTTGATCCGCCCTTGTAAATCTTCGTGTGGATGGATGCCTGTATCAATGATTGCCAGGGTTACATCCTTACCTGTTAAACCATTTTGCTGTAATTGGTCTGAGTGAATGGAAGGAGTGGCTTTATCGAGGAGGGCTGTCACTTTTCGATCATAGTATACTTTTTTTATGTGGCTGCAATTATCGAGTAAATACTCTATTTTTTCGATGGATAATGTAGTAGAACAACAGGAAATGGAAGGGTGCTGATTTAGTTTCCTCGAATTTGTATTTTTAACATCATCAATCCCCTGCTCAAAACAGTCTGCCTCAAACTCAATGACTAATGGTAACTTCTTTGCCTTCTTGCTTAAATATTCAAGGGGTCTGTGCAAAAAACATGGAATATTCCGAAATGGGGAATAGATTTGAATTAATTCCTTCCGTAAGTTTCTATCAAGTTTATGTCCATTTCGCCGAACCAGTTGAATAATTGAAAAACCTAACATGAACATTCATTCCTCTCTTAAAAAATGTTTAAACAAGATATTCTATGCAATTTTTTAATAGAGGGAATGATTAAAACGTTTATAAAAAGATAAAAAGGGCAAAAAACTTGAAAGAAATTAGCCTTTTATGTCTTTTAAGACATTTTCTAGATTTTGCCTTGCCCCATTAATCATTCTTTCATATAGACCTAAAATAGATTGACCATAATTAGTACCCGGTACAGCCCATTTTCCATTTAAACCAACCCATGTTGGAGCAGATCCTCTTGCTACAAGGTCAAAACGGGGATCCACTAATGGATATTCATCTGGCAGTGGTTTAGTAGATGCATAGGCAAATAAATGTTGCAAATGGGCGAGTACTCCTTCCCTTGGAGTATCAAAGCTTGCACCAGGATTATCCGGTCCAGTTGCGCCTAACCCGCAAAAATTGTTCTGCTCAGGCTGCACGACCCCAGTAAATCGAAGATAGTCTGTTTCGTGCATGGCCTGTGCGAAGGCAATGTCACCTCTGATTCCGTAATATTCTCCGAAGGTTAAATAATAAATCCCTAATTCAAGCGCAGCTGGATTGATAGTTTTAACAAATAGATTCATATGTTCGGGTGAGAGAAAGGTTTGCCCTTGGATGGAATACCCCTTTGGAGCTTCTTCATTAGAAGCGCCGCTTGTGTTCTCAGCAATAATAAAGGCATCTTGAATCCCAGCATTTTTAACTTCAGTCAAACGGTTTTCAGCATTTTGACGGTTTGAAAAGGCCCCTGCTTGAACCCGATACCACGTCTCACCTGAGATTGAAACGGTATCAACAAACGATTCAATCCCTTTAGTGCGAAGAAATGCAACACGTTCATCTGCATTATCTTTTGACTTGAATGAACCGGCTATTACTTTGTAAATCGTTCCGGTATCGGGATTAGTTGGTTTACTTTTAAGATTAAATGCTTTTGCTACCCCATTTGCATGACCTTGGGCTACTTGTTGACGCCATGATGACTGTTTCATTAGTGCGGCATCTTGTGCATTGTCGATAAAACCATTTTCCGATAAAAGGGCAGGCATAGCAGATTCGCGTAGAACATGGAAATTTGCTTTTTTCTGTCCGCGGTCCTGGAGCTGGTTCAATTTCATAACCTCTGCATGGATAATGGTCTGATATTGCCCAGTTATGGAAGAGCTGGATTGGCTGGTGTGAATATAGTCTTCGTAACCCCTCGCAGCGCCATTAAAAGCATTGCAGTGAATCGACAAATAAAAATCGGCGCCCCAAGAATTCGCCTCATTTGTCCGCTGGCTTAAAGTCTTACTTGTATCGCCTGTACGGCTCATCATTACTTGAACATTTTCATAATTATTCGTTAAGATTGAACGTATTTTCAGCGCAATATCTAATGTAATATCCTTTTCTCTTAGTCCGTTGCCTACCGCACCGGGGTCTGAGCCGCCATGACCTGGATCTAAATAAAGTTTCATCAAATTTCCTCCAATCTTTTTAAAATTAATCTTCCACTTATATTTATATGGTAATATTCGGAAATTGAATGAGACAAAGTGTTATTTTATTACGATATAATGTTTTTTCCGCTTAAGTATATATATAAGGTTAATGCTTTTTAAAAGGCGTATGAACTCATCAACACGCCATGATTACAAATATTAGTTATTGTGTGTAAAATGGCACATCTGATATTCTAGTACTGTGTTATTTTTATTTATATAAAACATTTGGGGGTTAGATGAACTATGCAACTAACTTTGGAAAACACCAAAAATACCAAAGGCGACAAACTTCCATTTTCAAGGACTAATCCATTTCAAGCGAAGGTCCTTAAAAATATTAATTTAAACGGATCAGGTTCTACCAAGGAAACAAGACATATTGAATTATCACTAAAAGGTTCAGGTCTTTCTTATAACCCTGGGGATGCACTTGGAGTTGTACCTTCTAATGAACCAGAACTTGTGGCTTCCATTTTCAAAGAAATGCAATGGGATGAAGAAGAGGTTGTAGTTGTCGGAAAACAAGGGGAAACAATGCCGCTGAAGGAAGCGGTAACAATTTATTTTGAAATTACACTGTTGACTAGGAAGATTTTGCAACAGGCGGCTGCTCTGACAGAAAACGGCGAATTACAAAAGCTTGTATTGGCTGAAAATGCAGACGAACTTAAGGAATACTGCTATGGGCGAGATTTGCTTGATATGCTCCGTGATTTTGGCCCTTGGAAGGCATCTGCACAGGATATCGTTTCATTATTAAGAAAAATGACTCCGCGTCTTTATTCGATTGCAAGCAGCAATGCAGCTAATCCAGATGAAGTTCATCTTACCATCGGTGCTGTACGGTACACGGCGTACGGCCGCGAGCGAAAAGGCGTTTGCTCCGTTTTATGTGCTGAACGAGTTCAGGAAGGGGATGTGCTGCCGGTCTTTGTTCAAGCAAATAAACATTTCCATTTGCCGGAGTCCCAAGATAAAGATATTATCATGGTGGGGCCAGGGACAGGCATTGCACCATTCCGTTCTTTTATCCAGGAACGTGCAGTAAATAAGGCGGCTGGCCGTTCGTGGTTATTTTTTGGGGATCAGCACAGAGAGGTTGATTTCCTTTATCAAAATGAATTTGAAAAATATCAGCAAGATGGGATTTTGACAAGGATCGATACAGCATTCTCCCGTGACTCAGATCAAAAAGTATATGTACAGCATAAAATGCTTGAAAATAGTAAGGAATTATTTGAGTGGTTTGAAAATGGAGCCTGCTTCTACGTTTGCGGAGATAAAGAACGTATGGCGAAGGATGTTAACGAAGCACTCATTAACGTGATTGAAAAAGAAGGCGCCATGTCTCGAGAAGCAGCCGAAGCATATCTAAAAGATATGCAAAAGCAAGGACGCTATCAACGTGATGTCTATTAAGACCGTGGAAAGACCTTGGGAACGGTTCTTATGGCTTCAATAGATAAGATTCCAAGTTATAATATGACCATGAGAACCGTCCCCATGACAAACATCTGCATAAAAGTGCAGGTGTTTTTTGTTTGATTACCATTTGCAGGGGTAGTTATTCCTATTCTCTTGATGTAAATCAAGTTAAAGGGTTTAGAAGTATGATTGAATGATAAGTAAAGAATATATAATGGAGGGAATAAAAATGGCTGCCATACGGATAGAGAAAAATGAATTAATTCTAGAAGCTGGATTAGAGGATTTAAAAGAAATTATTGATGAGGCAACTGCTAATATCGATTTATATAAGGAAGAGATTGCAGTTATTTACGAAAAGATGCCCAAATTTGATTACAAATATTTCTGTTTTTATGCCTATGCTACTTATCGTCTTTTGGAAAATTCATTAAAGTTCAATACAGATGAAGTCGGACATTTTCGTCTAATTGCACCAGAATCCTTTTATTACGCTTTTTACGGAATGATTGCTGCTTTGCACACCAGCCAAAATATAAATAAAGGATGAATTTTCTTGTAACATTAAAAGGCAACTAGCCCAATCTAGGAGTTGCCTTTTTTTGTTACCCCATTTTCTCATTAATGAACGGACCCACGCTCAAAATGATTCATATCTGTGAGTTCAATGATATATTCATAATTATCAATAGCATGTATTTTCCTTAACAAGGTACGGAAGACTCCAAATGCATGGTTGTTTTTTTTATGGAAGTATAATAAAATAACCTACAATACAGAGTAAACTAATGGGGATTTAATGATTTTATGAGACCATCGGTGAACCATCGGGACGGTTCTTATGGACTTATCTAGTTATAGTATGACCATGAGAACCGTCCCTATGACACCCATGATACGAAAGGCGGAAGGGCATTGAAACTTTACAGCTCCATTCTAGATTTAATTGGAAAAACTCCGATTGTTAAATTGAATAAATTACCTGATTCAGCGGGCGGGGAAGTTTATATAAAATTGGAATCGTTTAACCCTGGAGGAAGTGTAAAAGACCGTGCGTCCATTAATATGATTGAACGTGCAGAAAAAGAAGGTCAATTAATTCCAGGAAAGAGTACCGTTATTGAGCCTACTTCAGGTAATACTGGGATTGGAATTGCTATGGTATGTGCGGTAAAAGGGTATCGATGTATTATTACGATGCCTGATAATGCTACCTTAGAGCGTGTGAAAATTTTAAAAGCGTATGGAGCGGAAGTCCATCTAACTCCAGCAAGTCTGCGAATGCAAGGCGCTATAGATGAAGCGAACCGTTTGGCTGGATCCATTAATGATAGTTTTATTCCTATGCAATTTGAGAATCCTGCAAATGCCGATGCTCATCGTGAAACGACTGCAGTTGAGATTCTAGAAGCTTTTGATGGGAAATTGGACGCCCTTGTATTGACAGCAGGAACAGGTGGAACGGTAACAGGTGTAGGGGAAGAGTTGAAAAAGCATATTCCTAACTTAAAAATATATGTAGTAGAACCGTTCGGATCGCCTGTGTTATCAGGTGGTGAACCTGGGCCGCATAAAATCCCGGGAACTGGTCCTGGTTTCATTCCTAACATTTTAAATCGTTCTATTTTTGATGAAATTTTGCTCATTAAGGATGAAGATGCCCAAGTGACGGCACGCCGGCTTGCTGCTGAAGAAGGGATCTTTGTAGGTGCATCAGGAGCATCTTCTGCGTATTTTGCTGTCGAGGCAGCAAAAAAACTTCCATCTTCAGCAAGAGTTCTATGCTTAGCACCAGACACAGGAGAACGTTATCTGTCCTCTGACTTATTTCTGGCTTGATTTTACATAAAAAAGGCAGCTTCCCTCGAAGGGTGCTGCCTTTTTTAATGCTTTTTTAAAACTGTATTTCTACACTTATAGGAAACCCATATACATAAGAGTAAAAGCTAACAGGAGTAGATAGCATGGACAAACAAAGCAGCAAATTTAGATGGATTGTATTTGCTTCTGTATTGTTGACTTATGTATTAATGGCGAGCCAGCGAACCGCTCCGGGATTGATTACTGACCAAGTGATGATGGAGTTTAGTGTAACAGCGTCAACGATTGGGTTACTGACAAGTATTCAATTTTTTGTATATACTGGTTTGCAAATCCCGATGGGTATACTGGCTGACCGATATGGACCCAATCTTTTCTTAATCGCAGGTGCAATCTTAACGGGGTTAGGTACAATGATATATAGTTTAGGAACGCATGAATTTGTCCTGTTTTTTGCCAGAATCCTTACGGGGATAGGGGATGCGACGATTTGGGTTAATATGGTGCTGATATTGGGCCAATGGTTTAAAGTAAAGGAATTTGTTCATTTAATTGGTTTTGCGGGAATGGCCGGAAGTCTTGGATTCCTCTTGGCAACCGTCCCATTTACGGCATGGATTAGTTTACTAGGCTGGAGGCCAGCATTTTTTTCAGTAGGATTATTATTGTGTCTATGCGGGATACTTCTTTATTTCGTCCTCATAAAAAAACCAAAACAGCTTAATGACCCGGCAGCTGAAAAAATTAAGATTCACCGTGAAAAAACTTTGGCTTTACTTCGTAGAATCTTTTCGAATCGGCAGGCATGGGCCTTATTCTTTTGTCATTTTGGTATTGTAGGCGCATATGTAGGATTTATCGGTTCCTGGGCTGTGCCATATGGGATGAATGTGTATGGAATGACCCGTTCAGATATGAGCCAGCTTATTATGATTGGTATGATTGGGGCACTTATGGGCGCTCCGCTGACTAGTTGGCTTTCAAGTCGTTTGGGAACAATTAAACGGCCATATGTTATTGTTCATATCACTATTTTATTGTGTTGGGCAACCTTTCTTTTATTTAAAGGAAATCCTCCATTATTCATGCTTATTATGCTGTTATTCATTATTGGCTTTGGGTATGGAGCGAGCGCTTTAACCTTCGCGATTGTCCGTCAATCATTTTCGATAATAGATTCTGGTGTTGTCTCTGGTTTTGCGAATACGGGCGGTTTCCTAAGTGCGGTTCTGCTGCCAAGTATCTTTGGAATAGTATTGGATCATTTTCATGCTTCTCCAGGAAGTGTGGGTGATGGATACTTCTATGGTTTCATTACTCCAGTTATCTTCTCTATGATTGGCTTGATAGGAGTAATTTCTCTTAAGGAAAAGCGTCAGCAAGCTACAGAACATTAAGGTGAACAGTACTCCATTTCGATAAAATTCTGCTGGCTTTTAGCGCTAGAACCATTGATATAGAGCGGTTTATTATAAAACTAATCAAACGTTTAATTGATATCAAATTTGGTCGGATAGTAGGAAAGAATGTATTTATCTAGTTTTTACAGAAAGAATGATCGGTTGTTTAATAAAAAGTAATTATTTCCTCGACAATTATTGCATGGGAAATTAGCTAGGAACTGCTTTAAAAGAAGAGCTTGACCTGTTTTTAATCAAACGTTTGATTAATGAATTTCATTTACAAATAAGTAGATTTATAGAAATTGATGTAGAATTTAATGTTTTTATAAAAGAGATGAACAATTAACTGAGATGTAATCGACAAGTTTTTTTTCTGTTTAAATAAGGTAAATCCAGTTATGACGCGAATAGAGGCTGTTTTAATCAAACGTTTAATTAACAAATAATTGCAATGAAATTTGTTGATATATAAGTGTAAGTGATAGTACAAGTTTTTTTATCATCGAAATTTGCTAACAAACAGACTGGGTATTTATAATAGGATAAGAGTACGCTTGTTTACAATCATGATTGAGTTAGAGTAGAATGATTACTTCTACTCTAATTTTTTTGAAATTTGTGGCCATGAGAACCGTCCCCATGGTCTTCATGGTCTTCCCATGGTCTTGAGGTGATAAGATGATTCATACTTATTTAGGTCAAACGATTGGCTTTGAGATAAGGTATAAAAACCGGACATCGATGAGCATTCATATAGATAGTAATGGTTATGTTGAAGTCCATGTTCCTAAAGGGATGTCGGATGAACGTGTGATTCTAGCATTAGAGGAAAAATGGGATTGGATTCAGCAGAATCTAAAGGATATGAAGGATAGAACCCATGGACCAACGGTGAAAACCTATGAACATGGCGAGAGCTTTCTTTATTTAGGAAAAGAATATCCCATTCAGATTACTCAAGATACGGAAATCCAGCAGGACTATGCCGTATTTGAAGAGGAAAAGTTACATATATTTGTGAAACAACATGAAGATGCAAAAATAAAACAAGCTTTGAAACGATTTTACTATCAGAAGTGCAAAATGTTAGTAGAAAGAAGTATTAAATCCTATCAAAATAACTTCAAAGTAAAACCAAGATCAATCAAAATTACAGATAATAAGACCAACTGGGGAACCTGTGATTCCAAACTGCAGTTAACCTTCAATTGGAAGCTGGCGATGGCACCACAAAAGGTGATTGACTATGTAGTCGTCCACGAAATGTGCCATATGGTTCATCTGAATCATGATCGCTCCTTTTGGCGTCTTGTGGGTAAAATAATACCTGATTATGAGCAGCAGGAGAACTGGTTAGCTTTATCAAGCTGGAAAATGACTGTCTAACATTTGAAACGGATATACTTGTGCTAGGCAAATAGCAATCATATTGGAGGATTATAAAAATGGAGAATAATGATATATTAATTCGATTACGGTATGCACTGGATATAAAAAATACAGATGTGGTAGAAATATTTAAACTTGGCGGTATTGAGGTAACGAAA
This sequence comes from Bacillus sp. CZDM1, assembly GCF_055502545.1. Lineage (NCBI taxonomy): Bacteria > Bacillati > Bacillota > Bacilli > Caryophanales > Bacillaceae > Bacillus > Bacillus sp. CZDM1. The sequence goes on from NZ_JBUESO010000010.1 coordinate 91,939, forward strand.
GATGATGTACTCAAAATACTGACAAAACCAAAAGACAGTTACGATGATGAAGATTACTATTATGATGATTTAACGGAGGATGAAGAGTACATTAAATGTACAAATAGTATGTTAGAGTCATTTCTCAATGGTTTTATTACTTTTAAAAGAGGTAAACAGGAACCAAGACCAGGACAACCTGATGCACCAGCACCCACAAAGAGTAAGGAAAGTGTAAACAATATCCTGCTAAAGAAAGTGAAAATCGCATTATCATTAACAAGTGAGGATATGCTCGATATATTTGAAAAAGCAGGTATTACAGTAACAAAAGGTGAATTAAGCGCGATATTAAGAAAAGAAGGCCATAAGAATTATAAGCAGTGCCTTGATAAATACGCCAGGAATTTCTTGAAAGGCTTAGCTATTGTATATAGGTGAGTTCCATGAAGAGTATTCTAGTTGTTGATGACGATCAGCATATCCGTTATTTAGTTAAGGATTTATTAATGAAAGAGGGTTACAAGGTTTTAGAGGCAGCGGATGGATTAGAGGGACTAAGGATCGTTGAGAAGGAATTGTGCGACCTGGCTATCATAGATATCATGATGCCGAAAATGGATGGGTACAGCATGACCGAAGAACTCCGTAAATTCAATGATATCCCTATCATTTTGCTTACTGCCAAAAGTCAAATTGAAGATAAGGAAAAGGGATATCAATCAGGCACAGATGACTATTTAGTAAAACCTTTTGAGCCGAAGGAATTGCTTTTTAGAGTAAATGCGCTGTTAAGAAGATACGGAAGATTAAATGAATCCGATATAAAAATAGGAAATCTTTTTATTAATAAAAAGAGCTATGAAGTGGAAATCGCTCAAAAAACGTATATGCTGCCTTTAAAGGAATTCGATTTACTGTATTTCCTGGCCTCGCACCCTAATCAGGTTTTCAATCGAAATCAATTGATTGAGCAAGTATGGGGATTGGAATATGAAGGAGACGAAAGGACAGTTGACGTTCATATTAAACGTTTAAGAGAAAGGTTTAAGCATGTATCTGAAGCGTTTTCCATCAAGACTATAAGAGGTGTAGGCTACTCCTTGGAGGTCCATTAAATGAAATCTCTTTATGGAAAGTTTGCTCTTACGACCATATTTATCATGGTGCTTAGCGGAGTTTTATCCTTTGTTATTTCAAATGTGTATTATCAACATTCGCTTAAATCCCAAAATGACCTTAAAATCACAAATATTGCATTGGAGATTTCGGAATATATTCAGAAGGATCCAAACATTGATTTGAATGATTACTTGGATCATATTGGGTCCATTGGTTATCAACTATATATCGTGAATGATCTTGGAAGGGAACAGTTTCATGGGACTCCATATCGGGAAGAAAACCTTCCAAAGAAGGCAATTGCCGATGTTCATGCTGGTGATATCTATCATGGTATTGAGCATTTTCCACATAAGACATTTGTTACTGGATTCTTTGCCAATGAATTAAAGAATACTGTAGGAGTTCCTTTTACATACAAGCAACGAAAATTTGCCCTATTTATCCGTCCGGATATTAAAATGATGTTTAATGAGATGCATTTATTGTTTGCCTGGCTATTGCTTTCTTCCATTTTATTAAGTATTTTATTTGTTTTAATAAGCTCGAAATACTTAGTAAAACCGATAGTCAAATTAAATCAGGCAACCAAAACACTTGCTGAGGGAAATTTCACGTTTCATTTGGATATTAATCGCAAAGATGAAATAGGTGACTTAGCCGGAAGCTTTATGAATATGTCAAGAAAGCTGGCTAAGGTAGATCAGTTACGAAAAGAGTTTATATCAAATGTCTCCCATGATATCCAATCTCCGATCACGAATATAAAAGGATATATGAACTTATTAGATGATGAGGAAATTTCCTATGAGAAAAAGCAAAATCACATAAAAGTCATTCATTCGGAACTCAATCGTTTATCTACTCTTTCAAAACAGCTGCTACTTCTCTCTTCGATTGAAAGCAAGAAGGATTTAATGGACGTAAAAGAATTCAATGTGGCCGAACAAATTAAAAGTGTTATTCAGCAATATCGCTGGAGAATAACTGAAAAGGAACTTATGCTAAGCTACTCCCTCCCAGAGACAAAAATGAAGGGGGATCCTTTTTTGTTATATTCGGTGTGGGAAAACCTATTAACCAATGCAATAAAATATAATGTGGAGAATGGCAGTATCGATATTATCGTAACGAGTCTGAATGACTCCATCGAAGTCCAATTTAAGGATTCAGGAATCGGATTGGCAGTTGAACAAATAGAGCGAATCTATGACCGTTTTTACCGTGGAGACCCTTCAAGGACTAAAGTTGTGGAAGGGACGGGATTGGGTCTTTCAATCGTTCAAAGTATTGTACAATTGCATCAAGGAAAAATAGTAGTGGAAAGTGGTAAAGATTTCGGCACTACTTTTACAGTAAATCTTCCATACAAAGATCCAGACACAAGTAACCTATAGAAATTAGGACCATTCCTTCGAATGGTCTTTTTGTGTTGAACGGAAAAGATTTTAGATAAAATTTGCAATCGCTCAAATGTAACTTCCTGTTCATCGTCAGTTCACATAGCGATTATATACTAAGGATGTCAAAAAGAGATTGGGAGGAATTAAGATGAACATGGCTTGGAAAGAAATTAAAAAAAATAAAGTAAGGTTTTTGATTTTAGGTTCAATCGTTTTTCTCGTTAGTTTATTAACGTTTATTATATCTGGTTTAGCAAATGGATTATCACAAGACAATGCTGCATTAATTAAAGATTTACCAAGCGGGCAATTTTATATGAATGAAGATGCAGACGAAACCTATAATCTGTCAAGAATAGATAGCCGTATTCAAGGTGAAATCTTAAACAAACAAAAGGATGCCGTAGCATTATCCATCCAAATGGGCTTTTTAAATGATGAGAAAGGGAAGCAGCGAAGCGTCGCCTTTGTTACATCGACAGATTCAAAGTTATTTAACAATGTTAAAAATGGAGAAATCGTATTAGATCGCTCATTGGAGAATGAAGGTATAAAGGTTGGAGACACCTTAACGAATAATCAATATAGTGGAAAGTTTGTTGTAAAAGGTTTTGTGGACCATAAGAAATACAGCCATGCCCCTGTCGCTTCTATCAGTATGGAGGACTACAAAGAAATTTACCGAGTCGAAGAAATGCAATTGGTTTTCGTACCGGGAGGGGATTCCTCGCAGGAAATCGCTGGATTACAATCTTTCACGAAAAAAGATTTTCTCAATACCATTCCGAGTTATAGTGCAGAACAAATGTCTTTAAATATGATTGTTTGGTTTTTAGTTATCATTAGCGGAATGTTGTTTGCTATATTTTTCTACATGATGAATGTTCAAAAAATTGGTTTATACGGTATTTTAAAGGCAATCGGTGTAAAAACAAGTACGTTGTTTAAAATGATGTGGACACAAATGGTTTTTATTACAGTCATTGCACTTGCCATATCTGTTACATTCAGTCAGGTTTTTACTATGATTGCACCTAAGGGAATGCCATTTAGTTTAACCCCTGAAACAACACTTCAATTGTCGGCAGTCTTCCTAATCATCGGATTTATTGGAGCTACGCTATCAGGTGTACAAATAAGAAAAGTAGAGCCATTACAAGCGATTCAACAAGGAGAGGTTTAATATGGCATTATTTACGATTGATGAAGTTAGAAAAACATTTACGAATGGTGAAGTGAAGGAAGAAATACTAAAAGGAATTAATCTATCTCTTAGAGAAGGGGAGATAACAGCATTAGTCGGTGCATCAGGTTCAGGTAAAAGTACACTCCTTACTATCGCAGCAGGACTTCAACCTGCATCAGAGGGACAAGTAATATTTGAAGGTGAAAATATGATTACCATGGGTTCAGAGCAGGTTCGGAAAATACGAGCAAGTAAATTCGGTTTCGTCTTTCAATTTGCCCATCTTGTTCCTTTTCTCACGGTAGAAGAACAACTGATGCTTATGCTGGATGTTTCTGAATCGAAATTAAAGAAACATGAGCAAAAAAAGGAAGTGGTTAAAATTCTAAAGTTAGTTGGAATGGAGCATCGGAAAAATGCTTATCCGTCTTCCTTGTCAGGCGGGGAAAAACAACGGGTTGCCATTGCTCGTGCCATCATCCATAAACCTAAAGTTCTCTTCGCAGATGAACCAACCGCAAGTTTAGATTCAAAAAGGTCTAAGGATGTTATGTCGTTAATCCGAGATTTAACGAAAACGCTGAACATTACGACCCTAATGGTAACACACGACGAAGAAATGCTGGCATTTGCTGATCATGTAATTAAAATGAGCGATGGACAGGTTTTGCAAAGTGCAGGTGAAATTCTATAGATTTCTTACCAGTTTTAATGTAAAATCTCTTACCTGCGGATATGTGGGCTGCACCTGCGGATTTCTGTCGCTTACCTGCATAATTCTCCACTTTACCTGCGGATATTCTTTGTTTACCTGCCTAACCAATTCCTCGGCCAAACTTGGTGATGAAATAGCCAGGCTGCGGCCTGGCTTAGGTAACATGATTTCCTATAAATGGATAATCCGCTTGTTTTTTTGTGTGGATCTTGGATTGAGGTGCCATTTTTTCTTACCAGTTTAAATGTAGAATCTCTTACCTGCGGATATGTGGGCTGTACCTGCGGATTTCTGTCGCTTACCTGCATAACTCTCCACTTTACCTGCGGATATCCTTTGTTTACCTGCCTAATCAATTCCTCGGCCAAACTTGGTGATGAAATAGCCAGGCTGCGGCCTGGCTTAGGTAACTTGATTTCCTATAAATGGTTAATCTGTCTGTTCTTTGAAACCAACCGAGTCTGAATGCGCCTGCGCAAAACAATAACATAGCCCATAATAAAGCAAAACCCTGTAAGTGACATTGTCACCTTACAGGGCTTTTAGATTAGTCTTCTACAATATCTTTACGATTTTTCTTGAATATCTTAGATAGTACTTCATAAACAATGGGGACGACAATTAGTGTTAATAACGTTGAACTTGCTAAACCGCCGATAACAGTAATACCAAGACCCTTCGAGATTAACCCGCCGCCGCCTGAGCCAATGGCTAATGGGATTAATGCCCCAATGGTTGCAATAGCTGTCATTAGGATTGGGCGCAGGCGCGTTGCACCAGCTTCTAGTACTGCTTCACGCATCGTCATGCCATCACGTTCCATGTGAATTATCCGGTCTACGAGAACAATCGCATTCGTAACAACGATACCGATTAACATTAACAGACCCATCATAACAGATACAGATATAGTTTCACCTGCGATTAATAAACCAACAAATGAACCAATCACTGCAAATGGTAATGAGAATAGGATCGCAAACGGTGCGACACCTTCACGGAAGGTTACAACTAGGATAAAGTAAACAATCGCAATCGCTGCAAGCATGGCCATACCTAGCTGTGTAAAGGTCTCGGTCATATCCGCCTGGACTCCGGCTACGCCGATCGTAACACCTTTCGGTAAATCTAATTTATCAATTTCCTTATCTACTTCAGCTGTTGCTTTTGAAATATCCTTATCAAGGATGGTTCCTGAAACCGTTGCATAGTATTCACCTTTGCTGCGTGCTAGGGTATTTAATGTTGTACCTTTTTCAACGGTTACCAGTTCTGAAAGCGGCAGGGTCGTACCAAGTGCTGTCGGTACTTGTGCTGCTAAAATATCGTCAATGGATTTTGGCTGCGCAGCTTGTTCCTGCTGAACGATAACTTCTAATTCATTACCATCTTTTTCAATCGTTGTTAATACATCTTGAGTTTTTGTTGGGTTTAACATCATGACGATTTGACCAGTCGTTAAACCATATTGCAGTAATTCATCTTGTTCTACTTTGAATGTATATTCCACGTAAGCTTCCTCAGCACTTGAAGAAACATCTTCTAGGCCGTCATTTTTACTCAGAACCCCTTCCACCATTTTTACAGCTTCATTTAGTTTATCTAAATCTTCACTATAGAAAGTGTAGCTAACTTCATTTGTAGACATCGACATAGCAGCGAAATTTTGACTCTTCCACTCGCCGGTCTGACCTATGTTAAATACATACTCTTCAATTTCTTCACGGACTTCTGGGAAATTATCCATTTCTGGATCAAAGATGAGGTACATTAATGCACCATCTCCGCCGCCGCCCATCATCGCGGCCATCGGATCTCCAGCTTCGGTTACAGATATCTGAACGATATCAATATCATCACGTTTTAGCATTTCTTCCTCTACTGCTTCAACGTTTGCTAATGTTTCATCCTTTAGCTCGCCAGCTTTTGGTGTGTATGTTAAGTACATAACCTTTTCTTCTTCACTGCCCATAAAGCTAAAACCGATTAATGGTGTTAACGCCAAACTGCCTGCTAACAAAACAACCGCAATAACGGAGGTAATCACTTTATGGTTAAGTGTCCATCCAAGGATGCCTTTGTACCAGTTCGCTAATTTACCAGCTTCTTTATGGCTGCTTTCTGTTTTTTCACTATATAACCTTTTCTTAAATAAGAAGTGAGATAACGCAGGAACAATTGTAATCGCAACAATTAATGAAGCGCCTAGAGCAAATGTCATCGTTAATGCGAACGGCATAAATAGCTCACCAACCATACCGCCAACAAAGATAAGAGGTGCAAATACTGCAACCGTTACTAATGTTGAAGACAGGATTGGTTTGAACATTTCGATTGTCGCTTCACGGACAAGCGCACGACCTGATAATTTTTCTTCTTTTAAATGTAGACGTCGATATATATTTTCAACTACTACGATTGAGTCATCGATTACACGGCCGATGGCAACCGTAACGGCGCCGAGCGTCATGATATTGAGTGTAATTTCCATCCAGTTAAGCAATAGGAATGCCATGAAAATGGAAACTGGAATAGAAACGATTGAAATAATGGTTGATTTAAAATCGCGTAGGAATAAAAGTATAATTAATACGGCAATTAAACCACCAAATAGTGCTTTTTCAACCATTGTTTTAACGGATTCTTCAATTGGAGCACCTTGGTCAAGTGATACATCGATGACCAGACCATCAATTTTTTCCTTTTGTTCTTTGATTAAATCCTTTACACTGTTTACAACATCTACAGTGTTTGCTTCTTGACCTTTGACAATTTGAATGGCAATGGCATTTTCACCATTTGTACGTGAAATCGATTGTACTTTCCCTACTACTTCAATTTCAGCAATGTCACTAAGCTTCACAAATGGTGAAGGCTGTGCTGCTGATGGTGTTACAGGAATAAGCATTTCTTTTAATTCATCAGCGGTCATGAACTTTCCATCTATGGCTACAGCTTGTTCGCCTTCTTCAAATTCGTATAGACCTAATGAAACCGCAAGGTCACTTGCTTGAATCATTTGTTTTACCGTATCTTCTTTCAAGCCAAATTGAGCCATTTTTGCTTCGTCATACGTAAGCTGAACTTCCTCAATATGCTGACCTGTAATGGTTGCAGAAGCAACACCATCAATTTTCTCGACTTTTGGAAGAATAATTTCCTCAACGGTTGACGTTAATTCAACGATATCCTCAGTTGTGCTGCTAATACTTAGTGCCATAACTGGCATCATGTTCATACTAATCGCTGTAATGATTGGTTCTTGTGCATTTTCGGGCAGCTTCACGGACTCTAATGCAGATTTTAATGCACGATTTGCTTCGTCCATATCTTCACCGTATTCGTATTCCACTTGAAGACTAGCCATGTTAGCATTTGAATTGGAATAAACGGATTTTACACCTTTTAAGTTTTCTATCGCTTTCTCTAAAGGTTTAGAGACATCTTCCATTACTTGCTCTGGAGTTGCCCCAGGATATACATCCATTACCATTAGATATGGAATTGAAATATCTGGAATGGTTTCCATATTCATTTTTGTACCTGAATAAATACCAGATACCGTAATGATGATTGTAAGTAACCATACTGCTAGTTTGTTTCCAAGAACAAAGTTGACTAAACCTTTCACGATTACACCTACCCTTAATTGACTTATCTAACCCATTTACTTATAATACTGACTAACCGGTCATCTGTCAATGATTGAACCTAGGAGTGAAGAATGAAGTATGAAGAAACAGTTAATAATGGAAAAAGCAATAGAACTCTTTGCTAAACAGGGTTTTGAAGCTACATCTGTCCAACAGATAACAGAACATTGCGGCATTTCCAAAGGTGCCTTTTATCTATCTTTTAAGTCAAAAGATGAATTAATTATCGAGATAATCGATCACTTTATGATTCAGTTCACCTCTGAAATTGACTATCTAGTCAGAAATGCGAAGGATGGAGAAAATCTTCTGTATAAATTTTATTATGCGATATTCAACTCATTTCAAAAGCATTCTGATTTTGGAAAAATACTAATCAAGGAGCAATCTCGTTCTTTTAATGAGGATTTCATCGTGAAAATGCGTTACTACGACAGATTGATGGATAAAACGATTCTTTCGATGGTAGAGTGTTTGTATGGAGATGATGAAGTAAAAGAGATAAAATATGATTTAGTATTTTGTATAAAAGGCTTTATGAGTATGTATTCTCAGCTATTTTTGTTTTATAACGTACCATTAGATCTGGATTTGTTGTCAAAATCGTTGGTGGAAAAAACAAATCTGCTTGCTAGGAACTCCACCATTCCTTTTATTTCAAAAGGGCTGATCAATGTGATGGAAGAGCCGACATTGGAGAATTTTACAAAAGAAAAGATTCTCTTACTAATGGATCAAGAAATAAAAGAAATGGAAGAGTCTATAGAAAAGGAATCTTTAGTACTGTTAAAACAGCAGCTGCATGAACCAACATTTGGCAGGGCGATTGTTAAAGGGTTACTAAAAAATATCCGAAATCATCCTCAAACCAAATGGATTTCATATTTACTGGGTAGTTTTTTTGATATGTAGACTTAAAGGTGGGCTAAAGGTGTTTATTTTAACAGAGGCTGCAAAAGCAGAAATACAAAATCGGTTGGAGTTATCAGATTCTGCTAAGTTTATCCGATTACAAATGCGTAAAAGTTGTTTTATGAAGGTGAAATTGACATTAGAAGACACGATTCAAGAAAATGATAGTGAGATAGTTAAAGATGCCTTAAATTTCATCATCGACAAAGGTGAATGTCATTATTTTCGTGATAAAAAACTAGATTTCATCCCGGATCAAACAGGTTTTAAACAGTTTGAAGTAATTTAATATTCTCTAAACGATAAAGAGCTCATTCTAAAAAAGATGAGTTCTTTTTTATTTTGCAATAGAAATGCAACTCACTTTGTAGGGATAATGAAGTCAATTTTATTGACATACTAATAGTTGCGAGGTAGTATAAGTACATCGATTAGATATTTACGAACGCCGTTCGACAATGGCGAATGAAAGAAGGAAGATGATGTCTGAACGTTTAATTCAATCGATAGAAAGGGCAGCGGATGTCCTAGAATTGTTTTTGACTACAAGTCCAGAGCTAAGTGTTAAAGAGATAAGTGAAAAGCTTCAATTATCAAAAAGCACTGTTCATGGAATTATTAAGACTTTGGAACATAGAGGTTATTTGCAGCAGAATCCAGAGGATTTGAAGTATAAGCTGGGGATTAAACTTTTCACATTAGGTAACTTTGTAGGTAAACATCTCGATATTGGAAATATAGCAAGACCTATTATTAGAGATTTGGCGGATGAATTAAATGAAACGGTGCACTTAGTTACATTACAGCGCGATGAAGTTGTTTATATTGAAAAAGTAGAAGGGCCAAGAGCTCTTACGATTTACTCCCATATTGGAAAACGAGCACCCGTTCATTGTACAGGTGTGGGGAAGGCAATACTTGCTCATCTAAGTGAAAAAGACGTTGATAGGCTGTTATCAGAAGCAAGTTTAAAAGCATTTACAGAGTATACGATGACAGATGTTAAAGAAATAAAAAAACATTTAGTTTCTGTTCGTGAGACTGGATATGCGGTCGATGATGAAGAAATCGAGTTGGGGCTGAAATGTATCGCCGCACCGATATTCAATCATAATGGAAATGTAATCGCTTCAATTAGCTGTGCAGCTCCTAAAATGAGACTAGATGAAGAAATGCTCCCTAAAGTCATAGCGGGGATTAAGAGAGCTGCATCTGAGATTTCAAGTTCGTTAGGGTATAAAGGGAATTCCTATTAAAAGGAAGCTAGAGTAAAAAACATACAAAAATAAAGTAATTTCTAGGAGGAGAAGTATTTTGTCAAAAGTTAAAGTTGCTGTTCTTGGCTCAGGTAACATTGGTACAGATTTAATGATTAAGCTTGGTCGTTCTGAATTACTAGAATTGACTGCAGTAATTGGGATTGACCCACAATCAGACGGTTTACGCCGTGCGAGAGAAATGGGCTATGCAGGGGTTGCGACAGGGATTGATGGTTTTCTAGCAGATCCGGAACTAGAAGCCGATATCGTTTTTGATGCCACTTCTGCAAAAGCTCATCTTTATAATGCAAAGGTGTTAAAAGAAGCGGGGATTAAAGTAATAGATATGACACCAGCTGCGGTTGGCCCATATGTCTGTGCCGCAGTTAATATTGACGAGCATTTAGAAAAAGATAATATCAATTTGATTACATGTGGCGGTCAGGCTACCATCCCAATGGTTCATGCTGTAAACCGTGTAAGTCCAGTAGAATATGCTGAAATCGTTGCGACCATTTCTAGTAAAAGTGCTGGCCCGGGTACTCGTGCTAATATCGATGAATTTACCGAAACAACTTCCCGTGCGATTGAAGTAGTCGGTGGAGCGAAAAAAGGGAAGGCAATTATGATCTTAAACCCTGCTGAACCTCCAATCATGATGCGCGATACAGTCTATACCCTTGTAGAGGAAGGAAAAATGGACGAAGAAGGTATTAGAAAATCCATTGCGGAAATGACAGAAGTTGTTCAATCCTATGTTCCGGGTTATCAGCTCCGTACCGAACCTATTTTCGAAGGTAATAAAGTAACGATCTTTATTCAAGTAGAGGGTGCTGGTGATTACCTGCCAAAATACTCAGGAAACCTTGATATTATGACAGCTGCTGGTGTGAAAATTGCCGAAGAGTTTGCTAAAAACCTATTAAAGAAAGAAACAGTTTAAGCTGTAGAAAGGGGAAAATAAAATGACAAACGAAAGAGATATTTTAATCACTGAGGTTGCATTAAGAGATGGGAGTCATGCAGTCTCTCACCAATTTACAGTAGATCAAGTTCTAAAAGTGGCTAAAGCATTGAATGATGCAAACGTCCCATTTATCGAAGTATCTCATGGTGATGGTTTAGCGGGATCTTCCTTACAGTATGGACTTTCACACACAAATGAAATGGAATTAATTGAAGCAGCCGTTTCAGTTGCAGATAAGTCAAAAATTGCTGTCCTCTTATTGCCTGGTATTGGTACATTGCATGATTTGAAAGAAGCAGCTAATTTAGGGGCAAAGATGGCGCGTATCGCAACACATGTAACAGAAGCGGACGTGGCTCCACAGCATATTGCTTATGCGAAAGAACTAGGTATGGAAACGGTCGGATTTTTAATGATGAACCATATGGCTCCCGTTGAAAAACTAGTGGAACAAGCTAAATTAATGGAAAGCTATGGAGCAGATACAGTCTATGTAGTAGACTCAGCAGGATATTTGCTGCCAGGTCAGGTTCGTGAACGAATTCGTGCGCTTAAACAATCTGTAGGCATTAACATTGGTTTCCACGGTCATAACAACTTATCTCTTGCAATGGCAAATACACTTGTTGCGATTGAAGAAGGAGCTACGCGTATTGATGGAAGTGTTCGCTGCTTAGGAGCTGGTGCCGGTAATACACAAACAGAAGTACTTGTAGCCGTTTGTGAACGGATGGGAATTAAAACTGGAATGGATTTATATAAAATGATGGATCTAGCTGAAGACATCATTGCACCACTTTTACCAGTACCGCAAGAAATTACTAAAGACAGCCTCACACTAGGATATGCAGGCGTATACTCAAGCTTTGCCCTTCATTCAAAACGTGCGGCTGAAAGATATGGCGTAGATTCTCGTGATATTTTAATTGAATTAGGCAAACGCAAAGTGGTTGGCGGTCAAGAAGATATGATCGTTGAAGTAGCAGCGGAAATTGCAAAAAGCAAGAATCGCTAAAAAATAGATTAGTAGATTTAAAGAGGGACAAAAGTACAATTAAAAGTTTAGTGAAGCAGGAACACGATTTCTTGCTTCACTAACAAATCGATATGTTTGGAAACGCTTTAGGATTTATTCAAGTAGTTCCTTCATGTAGAGTTAGGCATCCCAGGGGTAGAGGAGAAATAATATGGAATTAGTCATTATACTTTTAGCACTCGGAATGCTGATGTTTATCGCATATCGAGGATTTACCGTTATCATTTTTGCACCTATTTGTGCATTATTTGCCGTACTTTTAACAGAACCAGGATGGATTCTTCCTTTTTACTCGAATGTATTTATGGGGAAAATGGTTGAATACATTCAGCTATACTTTCCAATCTTCTTGTTAGGAGCGATTTTTGGTAAAGTAGTAGAAATGTCAGGACTTGCTAAAACCATTGCTTCTACTATTGTCCAAGCTGTTGGTCAAAAAAGAGGAATGTTAGCCATCGTTTTACTTGCAGCTATCTTAACATATAGCGGAATTAGCTTAGTAGTGGTGGCATTCGCAGTCTATCCATTTGCTGCACATCTTTTCAGAGAAGCAAATATTCCAAAGCGATTAATTCCAGGTACAATTGCACTTGGTTCATTCACCTTTACAATGGATGCATTACCTGGTTCGCCGCAAGTACAAAACGTAATTCCAACAAGCTTCTTTAAAACAGATCTTTATGCTGCACCTACGCTTGGGATTATCGGAGCTATTTTTATCTTCATACTTGGAATGTGGTATTTGAACTCTCGCCGTATTAAAGCGGAAAAAGCTGGTGAAGGTTATGACAGCTTTGGTACCATTAAAGATAACGATGAAGTAACGATTAATTTAGAGGAACAAGAAAGTATCGGCCGTAAGATCTTTGCTTTTGTTCCTGTTCTATTAGTAGCAGTTTTAAACAAAGTATTAACAACGGTTATTCCGAAATGGTATCCGAATGGTTTTGACTTCGAAGCGATCGGAATGAGTTTTCCAAGCATTGAAACTTCAAAGGTTATCGGAATTTGGTCGGTTGAAATCGCTCTTTTAGTCGGTATTATCGCGACTATTCTTTATAATCGCAAACCTGTTATCATGAACTTCAAAGATGGAATGAAAGTCGGAGTAGCAGGTGCGCTGCTTGCTATTATGAACTCAGCAACAGAATATGGATTTGGAGCTGTTATTTCAAATTTACCTGGTTTTTCTATCGCAAGAGATGGGATTGCCAAAGTGTTTGGTCATCCATTACTAAATGGAGCTGTTACAACCAACATTCTTTCTGCTATCTCTGGTTCAGCGTCTGCCGGTATTGCCATCACTCTTGGGATGATGTCAGAAAAATATATTGAACTAGCAAATCAATTTGATATTCCGCTCGAAGTAATGCACCGTGTCATCTCAATGGCTTCCGGTGGTATGGATACACTGCCGCATAACGGAGCAGTTATTACCTTATTGGCAATTACAGGGTTGACACATAAGCAATCCTACCGAGATATCTTTGCTATCACGATCATCAAGACAATTGCTGCTTTCTTCGTCATTGCTGTTTATCTGTTAACTGGAATTGTTTAAGTGTTATAAGCAAGTAGATCAAGTCTATCTTTGGACGAGTCTACTTGCTTTTTTATTTATTCAATTACACCAGACTCTGAGATTTTGACATCCGCTTTTATCTTTACGACAAGGTCTTTATATTGATTTTCTCGCCAATTATTAAAGTCAAAGTTCCTTGTCTGTGTTTTTACAAAATGGCCGAATCCTACTGGGTCAATTTTTTTATCTATAAAACGCCGTATCAGTTTAAGGGATTCCTTCTGAATGTCCTTTTCGAATTGTTTTTGTAATGCCTTTATCGAGTTTGGGGTCAGCTCTTGACCGGTAAATTCATTAATGTTTCCGTCAACTTTTATATGAATGGTGATTTCAGTTGGATTTCTTTTAGTCAATTCAAAATTATGGGAGGAATGAATGCTTCGGACGGCTGCTTCACCACTATCTATTTTGACTAGGTGCATACCTTCGCTATACTTGTCTACAAGCAGCTTGAAAAAAAACATTTCTTCCGGTGAAATAAGATCAACCATTTTTCCGTGTTTAAGCAAGGATATCCCATTAATTTTCAGTTTATCTTTTCCAATTTGCTTTAGCTGCGGTATAAAGGGGGTTTTTCCTTCTTGATAAAAATCCGCAAGAAACAGTTGTAAATTCGTTTTTGGAAGATCTTCATTTTTGATATTATGTTCCATTAAATTAGAGATGTAGGTGGCATTACCCCTTATACCATAATTCCCTGATAGTAATTCCTTCGTTTCTCCATCTACCACCGCTAAATATAGACCAGATCCCACACCAGGATCTCTTTGAAAGGGATCTACCAAAGGGAGAATACCTACCTTTTCTGATAATGTCTTACTAAATAAGACGACCGCAAGGCTTCCTGTTACGATCGGGTCAGCGGTTTGCCGTTGAACCTCCTGTAGAATTGACTTTTTAATCTCAGCTTTAGCAGAGTAGGTATTATTTTTAGGTGGCTGGTCAGGCAGGTAAACGGGAATGATTACTGTCCCAAGTATATTTTTTTTATCAACATAGTCGAAGCCGATTCCTTCAATTAAGCTAATATCATCTAGTACCTCTTTCTTGACGCAGCCAATTAAACTGAAGGCTACAAATACAGAAGCAATCATCTTAAGTATGCGTCCCACGATTTCTCACCTTCTTTGCTATTAATGTACCTGCAAACAATAAGGGAATATAAAAGAAATTAAAGTAAAAACCAATCTTTGCAGTAAAATTAGTCAGTGTATTCATTTGTTCTCTTGTTGATATCAAACTGGTGGCTATTAAACAAAGCGTGGCAATGGCCGGAACCGACATTTTTTGACGGATGGAAAAAAGCTGTTTTGCTAATCGACTTGCACACCATAAACAAATGCATAAATTAGGTAATATCACTATACCCCAGTTTGCAATTCCAATATATTCAAAGCGTTCAACAAAGGGTAATTCAATAATTTTCCACATGGTTAATGTTGGCCATAGGTTTTTTTGTAATTGTGCTTCTGAAAAAAAGGCAAAGGCTAGAATAGCCAAATAGGTACAAATAATGGTTGTATATAATGCACCAAAGTGAGCCCACTTCTTACTTTTTTCAGGGTTTTGTATAAACGGATAAAAAAATAATAAAGTTTCAAATCCAATCACAGTAAACGTCATATCACGACTAGCAAGCAGTATCTCCTTTACCGAATGATCGAAAATGGGGAGGAGGTTGGTAAAGTCAGAATATGGAATGATAATAACAAATAAAACAGCAATGTAGAATGGTAATATGATCGAAAAAAAAGCAATACCTGCTACCGTCCTAAAACCCCCAAACACAATATAGATAACTAAAATAAGTAAGGCAAGAGCAAACCAAAAGGTTCTTAGTTCAGGAAACATCCAAACCTGAATAACTTCTATATAACTGCGCAGGACGGTAACAGTTAGTAAACTAAAGTAGAGAATAAAAAAGCTGCTGAAGATATTACCGATTTTTTTGCCAAGTACAAATGTATGTATCGAAGTCATATCGCCTTTTACTATTTTTAGCATTTTAAACATCATCCACAAAAGTATATGGATAAAAAAACCCGCTAAAATGATGGACATCCAAGCATCATATCCCGCTGTTTTAGCAATAAATCTTTGAAATCCCAGAATACCTACCCCTGTCTGCATGGTATGAATTAGAAAAAATACGAGAAAAGGAGATATTTTTTTACTATCCGGAACGTTAGAATTCATAATGGTCCCTCTATTCATCTTCTATATCTTTCTTTTCTTTTGCAGCCTTTTTATGAAAACGGTTGGGTTGCTTTGAGTTCAGAAGGAATGGTCGTTTTCTTTGTTTATCAAAAGATAACCGAATAAAAGCATCTTTAAGATCTTGCATTCTAGGAGGGTACAAAGGTTCTAAATATGGCCTTCCTAGTGAAGTGAGACGAATAAGATGGGTCAATAAAAAACAAAAGCAGACTATTATACCCAGCAGTCCCCAAACTTCCGCAAAAATTAAAAAGGGAAAACGCAGTAATCGAATCGTGTTGCCTATTCTGTAGACAGGGGTTGTAAAGGAAGCGAGTGCTGCTAATGCAATGAAAATTAAGAGAATGTTACTCGTAAGCCCTGCTTCGACACTTGCTGTCCCAATAACAATCCCGCCAACGATACCAATTGTCTGACCGACCTTTGTCGGCAATCTAGCTCCAGCTTCTCGTAAAAGCTCGATTGTTAATTCAAGAAATAATGCTTCCAAAATAGGAGGGAAGGGTATAACTCTTCGGGATGCTACTAAGGTACTCATTAAGTCTTGCGGTATTAATTCATAATGATAACTAAGTGTTGCCACATATACGGGTGTAACCAAAATAGAAAACACAACGGCGAATAGTCGAATCAAGCGAAAGAAGGAAGACAGAATCCAGTTTAGATAGTAATCCTCAAATGAGCTGAAAAATTCTACCAGTGTAGTAGGTCCAATTAATGCATGTGGTGATCCATCAACAAAAATCGCTACTTTGCCTTCAGCGAGTATGGCAGAAATTCGATCTGGCCTTTCCGTATCAAGGAGCTGAGGAAAAGGTGAATTTTGATTGTCAGAAATAATTTGAACGATATAGGAGCTATCAGTAATTTCATCAAATTCAATGTTTTTAATTCGCTGCCGGACAGTATTTACATTCTCAGGGTCTGTAATCCCATCTAAATAAAGAATTGCTACTTTTGACTTAGATAGTGTTCCAACCGTTAATTTCTCCATGATTAATTCTTTAACAGGAATTCTTTTTCTAATAAGATTTAAATTCTGGTCAATTGATTCTACAAAGGATTCCTTAGGTCCGATTACACTGAATTCAACCTCTGGGAGACTAACATTTCGTCCGATTTCTTTCCTAGCTCCCAAAAAACAAAACTTATTATCTTTACCTTTCACAGTTAATAAGACAGAACCATTAAAAAGCTTTTGTTCTATTAGTGAGATATCCTCTGAAACCTGTACATCAGCCAGTGGGATAATTTGTTTTGCATCTTCTATTTGTTTAAAATTTTCTTCTAATAAATAGGGAAGGACACTTTCTTGGATGGTTTTTTCATCCACAAGGGTGGAAAGGAATTTCAAGGTAAAGGAAATGTTTGTTTTATTGTTAACGTACTCAACACATTTAAAATCGTCGGATTTTGCTAAAAGTTTTTCTAAACCTTCTCTTTCTTTGTTTTTAAAAAGTTTAAACATACTTCTTTCTCCTTTTTGGAAGAGACTAAGAGTAGTGTTACCAATATTGGAAAGATTATGTTTCAGAAGGAGCTTTGCTGCAATAGATAGTAAATCGTTATTATTTGAAAATTTGGTCAAAATAGTATATTATAAAGGTGGATATAGGGATATATGCTCTAATCTACTTATTAAAACTCTTTTTACTATTGAGATTCGCTTATTATTAATCGGTAATGATTATCTAGATATGTAGATGCTAGGATTTAAGCCAAAGTAAGCCGTAGGGATAACTACGCTTATTTTGGCTTTTTTTATTATTATAAAATGGGAGGGCAGGTACGAACATGGATAAGGATAAACTGAAACGATTAAATTCATTACTTGAAATATATGTCGATGTCAATGTAGATAAAGATTTCTCGGTACTATCAAAAGGCACTGATGCATTCTTTATAGTAAACATGAGTGGTCAATTAATTTATGTCAATGAAGTCTGTGAAGAGCTGTTGCAATGCTCTCGAAACGAACTAAACAATCTGAAACTGAGTGATATCTTCAACTCTTCTGCTTTAAGTGAACCTCAAACCTTTTTTATTGAAAAACAACGGGAACAACTCGTGAATTTTGATTCAAAAGTCAATAGTAGATTAGGAAATCATATTGAAGTTAATGTAACTACCTTTCCAATCCTTTTTAATAATGAAGTGGTAGGGAGTTACGTAGTGTTGAAAGATATAACATTGCTTAAAAGAGAAAGACAATTACTGGCGGAAAAAAGAGCAGCGGCAGGTCAATTAGCCGCTGGGATTGCACATGAAATTCGTAACCCAATGACCGCAATAAAGGGCTTCCTGCAGTTAATAATGGGTGAGCATAAAGGAGAAAAGACATACTTTAGAATTGTGGAATCAGAAATAAACCGTGTGGAAATGATTCTAAAAGAACTAATGGTTCTCGCAAAGCCAACAAAAATAGATTATAAAAAGCTGGATATACGTTCTCTCTTAGACAAAGTCCTAACGTTGATGGAGTCGCAGACGCTGTTAAAAAATATTGAAGTGATAAAAAATTTCCATGCTTTAGAGGTAACGATCGTAGGGGACGAGAATCAAATGAAACAAGTGTTTATAAACTATATAAAAAATGCAATTGAAGCAATGTCGGATGGCGGGAAGCTAATCGTTGAAGGGATTCACCTAAATGAAAGTGTTCATGTTCGAATTATTGATCATGGCAGCGGTATTCCGCCAGAGATTTTAAAACGAATAAATGAACCGTTTTTTACAACGAAGGAACAGGGCATGGGGCTTGGGATGCAAGTAAGCAATGAAATCATCGAGGAGCATCGTGGAAAAATTAATATTATCAGTAATACGGAAGGGACCTGTATTGAAGTGATATTACCGACCGTAACCTAAACAATTGCAGTATAGTAAAAATAATGGTAAGATAGTATAGTCTAATGTCTTGCAGTCATTAGTTTTGCATTCTTATATTTTACATAAAAAATAATACTCGTAAACTGTGTGGTAAATGGAAGAAACTATTAATATAGTCGTCTGAGCCGTGGCCTAACTTCTTTTTGAAGTTAGGCCATTTTTTATTTGTAAGGAGGAGTACATATTAAATCTAAACATGAAAATTTGGTCTATCTTAGCAGTACATTTAGTAAATTGCTCAAACGAAGATTCGGAAAAGGTCCAGAAGCCTGTAATGTTATCTTAAAAGGTAATAGACTTTACGTGTATATGCGAAATTTTATTACCCCGGCTGAAGAAGTATTAATAAAACAGGACAAGTTAGAATTGGCGGTGAATTTTCGTTCTACCATAATCAATGCAGTAACGGAGGAATATTTACCGGAAGTATCAAAGGTTTTGGGGATACCCTGTGATTACTTCTTTCATGACTGGAATTATGATAGAAATACAGGAATTCTTCTATTAGATCATTCTCAATCGGACCATGAGGAGAATATAGATAGCAGTTTTGAACGGAATCTTTTTACCTTAATAGAGAATGTTGGGTCAAATTACTATAAGAAGCCTGCGAACTTAAAGATTGTAAAGCTCACACAAAATATTTGTGCAATTGAATCTAAAGAAGTATTGCTGCCACTCGAGAGATTAGTTTATGAAAAAGGGAATGCGGAATTATTGATCCATCAGGCTTGGGAAATCAAAAAAGGATATTGGAGGAACAAGGTACTATTTGAAGGTCTCTTTAATCGTTTGATTGAGGATATGTTTATCATGTGGGATTATAAAAATAATCGAAATTATCTTGTGTTTATCTTTAACAAACTATATACAATGAAGTAATTGAAAAAAACATGTTGTAAGAAGGACTTCCTAAAATACAATGTGTTTTTTTATGCCTATATTTTAATAAAGCATGCTTTCGTACATACTAATTGGATATAACAGCCACCTTCCAAATTAGGAACGAAGGAGTTAAACATATTGATGGATCTAAAAAAGGAAGAGTATATTAGCAGTTACATAAGCAAGTTGTTAAGAAAAAAATTCGGCAGGGGCCCTCGCAGCTGTCAAACTACCTTATCTCAAAATTATCTTGTCACTTATATAGGTGGATTTTTATCACCGATGGAGGATGTTTTATTACAGCAAGGGCAGAACAAGTACGTCGATTTTGCTAGAAATGTAATTATTACCCACCTGCTGGATGAAATAAAAGGAGTAATACAAATAACTTTTGATGTTGAAGTGGAGGAATACTACCATGATTGGAATTTGCCAAATAACTCAGGCATGCTTACTTTTGTTTTAGATAGTGAAGCAGGTCAGAGATTCAAACCCGATATTGATATCCAAAGATTAGAATTGGAAGTAGGCAGGATAAGCTTACTGGTGGAAAAAGTACCAGATAAAATTAATACCTGCCCAATTTCTCCCTCCATCTTCGTCATTGAAAGAAGAGGTATTCTTATTCAAATAGAAAAAGCATTAATTGATAAAGGTTTTGAAAACGAACTAAGATTCACAAAAGATGAATTGGAGAAAAGTTACTTTCACCGATATGGCAGGTTTGAAGACATTTTTCATAGATCTGTCAGGGATATTTTTATAGACTGGAACTTTAAGGAAGATAAATCGTTAATGGTTTTCATTTTAAATCCTTAGGCAGCCTCCTGTCCGTTAATGATCATATAAAAGGGAGTCTTTCATTAAGAAAGACTCCCTAAGATTTAAAATGGACATTTACCGATTATTAAAGTAGACAGACAAGGCATTTGATACTTCATCGTCTTGATGATCGACGGTAATCGTATAATGGTCACCGTCAACGGAAGAGGTGAAATCACTGAATCCTTGATTTCGCAAAAAGTCGTCAATATCTGATAGATCTTCTCCTTGGGTTTTAAGTGTTTTGCGCCCAACAAAACTCCCATTCACATATACCTCGTATTGATCTTCATTTAATTTCACATCACTGTTTGAATCAATACCTACACTAATAAAGGGTAACATATTATTACCATTATTATTTCTATCAATCATCTGAGAGCCTCCTTCTGCTTAATAATGTTACTATTTCCTTAAGCTGGTTGGGGTATGAGTATTTCTGTTTAATAAATGAAAGCTGTCCAAATAATGGACAGCTTTTTTGTACGAAAAACAAGTTATAATCTTCTTTCTTTAATTTTATTCTGTAATGTATTCAACTGCTTCATCAACTGCTCATATTCTTCAAGCTCTATCTGACAGGATTGAATAACCTTTGCTACCTTACTGGTGATGGTTAACTTTTCTGTACGAGCTTTCTCTTCTAAATAGATAAATACCTTTCTTTCATCTGCTTTAGAACGTTCTTTCCTAAGCCAGCCATTTGCTTCCATTCGTGCAGCCATAGGAGTTAATGTACCAGTGCCTAAATTCAATTTCTCTCCTAGTTCCTTTACCGTTACTCCGTCCTCTTCCCATAAAGCCAATAAGACTAAATATTGCGGATAGGTTAAACCAAAGGGCTGAAGAACACTAGAATATAACTTATTAAATTCTCCAGCGGTTTCATAGATTGCGAAGCATAGTTGTTTCTTTAACGTCATAAAGTCTTCCATATAGACCGCCTAACTAAGAAAGTAACTTTTCTAAGTCATCTTCCATTTTCAGTGGTTCAGTGGTTGGTGCATAGCGTTCTACAACCTGTCCGTTCTGGTCGACGAGAAATTTAGTGAAGTTCCATTTAATATTTTTGGAAAGAATCCCTTTTTTCTGCTCCTTTAAAAAAGAAAATAAAGGGTCACTGTTTTCGCCATTTACATCGATCTTCGCGAAAATCGGAAAGGTAACACCGTAATTTAATTGGCAAAACTGGGTGGTTTCATCAATATTATCAAATTCTTGATTATTGAACTGATCACAGGGGAATCCTAAAATTTCTAAACCTTGGTCTTTGTATTTTTCATATAACTCTTGTAGACCTTTAAATTGAGGAGTCAATCCACATTTGCTGGCGGTATTAACGATTAGTAAGGGTTTGCCTTCGTATTCCTTTAGTGATTTTTCCTGGCCATTCGTCATTTTTACAGTAAAATCATATACAGTAGTCATTGTAATTTCCTCCTAAAATAGGGTGGTAGAAATAATGTTTTTAACTAAATCGTGTACGATTAAATCTTACACGATTTAGTTAAAATTAGCAATAAAACAAAAAACAGTATCCCATTTATGCTGGGATACTGCTTTAGTATCATTTACCGAATACCTTTCATTAGGCCCTGAATTTTCGGAGCTAATGCAAATAGAATCATACTTAGTACGATAGCTGCACCGCCGATAAAGCCAAAGTACGCCATTTCATTCTCAGGTGAGTAGAATTTAACGACTTGTGCATTAAGGGCTTGAGCTGCAGCGCTTGCTAAGAACCATAAACTCATAGTTTGTGCTGAGAATGCAGCAGGAGCTAATTTTGTTGTTGCGGATAAACCAACTGGCGATATACATAATTCACCAAATACAACAATTAAATAGCTAAGAACAAGCCACATTGGGCTAACCAATGTATCTGTACCGCCAAGGTAAGCTGGCAAAAGGATAACAAGGAATGATAATCCAGCAAATAATAACGCTAATGAGAACTTTTGTGGTATTGTTGGCTGACGTTTTCCTAATTTAACCCATAGGCCGGCAAAAATTGGTGCAAAGATAATTATGAATAAAGGATTTAAAGATTGGAACCATGCTGGAGAAATGTCAATTCCCATCCAATCTAATTGAGTGCGTTTGTCTGCATAACTCGCAAGAATTGTTGAGCCTTGTTCTTGAATCGACCAGAACATAACAGCTGCAATAAATAATGGAATGTAAGCAATAATTCTTGAACGTTCCACAGTTGTTGTTTTAGGGCTGCGGTACATAACGAAAAAGTAAAGAGTAGGAATTAAGATACCTAAGAATGTAACGATATTAATAAAACTTGAGAACGTTAATATTCCCATTGGAATTAAAACAGCACATAATACAGCAAGAACCACTACACCTAATCCGATGAAAGTAAAAGTCTTTTTCTTTTCAGCTTTTGAAAGCGGGTTTGGAACAGTTGTACCTGCTAGACCAAGATTTTTCTTTTTAGTCAAAACAAATATTACAAGACCAAGGAACATACCAACGGCTGCAATACCAAAGCCTAAATGGAAGCTATAATCCATAACACTTCCGACGATAAGTGGTGCTAAGAATGCACCGGCGTTAATTCCCATATAGAAGATTGTGAAACCTGCGTCACGACGATCGTCTGACTCGCTGTACATTTCACCAACTACAGTAGAAACATTTGGTTTTAACATACCAGTACCCAGAACGATCAACACCATGGATACAAAGAACATGGCAACGCTGCCAGGAACCGCGAGAACAATATGGCCGAGCATAATCAATACTCCACCGTAGAATACCGCTTTAGATGTTCCAAAGATCCGGTCAGCTAACCAGCCGCCAATGATACCAGACATATAAACTAGTGATCCGTAAATGGACATAATGGACAGAGCTAAGTTTTCATCGAGTCCTAATCCGCCTTTTGAAACCTCGTAGTACATATAGTAGACTAGGATAGCTCTCATACCGTAGTAAGAAAAGCGCTCCCAAAATTCTGTGAAGAACAAAGTGAATAATCCTTTTGGGTGTCCGAAGAAACCTTTCTGAGGGACACTATCCACAATTTTCTGCCTATTATAATTCGACATATTTCTACCTCCCTTTATTATATTATAATACTTTCGATTGTTTTCAATTGTCAAAAACTATTTTTAGAGAATAAAATACGAATTGATATAAACGTTGTTATAACAGGGATTGTATCGGTAACTAAGAAAGTAAAAAGTTTTTTTAAAATAGTATTTATATTTGGATAAAACAAATTATTATGAAAACGTTTTACTGTTGGTTGAGATAAATATTTTAAAAAGATGTTATCGCTTTCACTTGTATTTTATCGGTTTAATGGTATGATTGTATTAATAGCAAATATTGATCACATGTTACTGATACTTTTCGGGCATGGTGGTAAATAAAAAGGCGTTTCTGCCCTTTTATTGTACCCCCATGCCTTTTTTATTTATTCTTTCTATGTAAAGGGGTATTTCGTATGGTATTTAGTATATTTAAAAAGGAAAGGTTATTAATATATGCACCAGTGAATGGAGCCATTGTTCCACTTGAGGAAGTACCGGATCCTGTATTTTGTGAAAAGATGATGGGGGAAGGGATTGCGATAAATCCTAGTGAAGGAAATATTCATTCACCAGTCAGCGGAACGATTATACTCACTGCAGCTACAAAGCACGCTGTTGGCATTCGAGCCAAGGATGGAACAGAAATTCTTATCCATGTTGGGTTAGAAACTGTCGCTTTAAATGGAAAAGGTTTTACATTAGCAGTTAATGAAGGGGATAAGGTTACAGTTGGGCAGCTGCTAATGGAAGTGGACTGGGAATATATTAAGGCCCATGCAAAAAGCATCGTAACACCTATTGTCATTACAAATAGCCAGGATGGGAAAAAACAATATTCTCTCACAGACGAAAAGAGTGCTGTTCAGGGGGAAACGGTTATCATCTCAGGTACCTAAAATTAATCTTCTATAAAGGAGGTGGTTGACTTCCAACAGTGAATGATTAGCATTAATAAGAGTTTTGGCCGCTGAAGTACTCAATTTTGCTTGAAAAGGTCCAATTGTTAAAAATTCCATGCTAAAGTACTTATTATTCATTTTTTTCATCAATCTAAGATGGAATGAAAATCATTGAAACTTGTTAAAGTTTGTTGAGTTAACCGGGGCAGTAAAGCTTTGTTCACTTTTTTATAAAAAAGATAGGGGGAATAAAAAAATGATGAAATATCTTCAAAGACTAGGCCGTTCCTTAATGCTGCCAGTAGCAGTATTACCTGCAGCAGCAATACTGATGGGTATCGGGTACTGGATTGACCCTACAGGCTGGGGTGCTGGAAATCCAGTAGCGGCTTTCTTAATTAAAGCAGGCGGTTCGATTATTGATAATATGGCAATCCTCTTTGCTGTTGGTGTAGCACTGGGAATGTCAAAAGACAAAGATGGTTCAGCGGCACTAAGTGGTCTAGTTGCTTATCTCGTTATTACAACTGTGTTATCCACTAATTCAGTGGCCTTACTGCAAGGGGTCGACCCAGAAGCGGTAAACGCGGCTTTTGGAAAAATTGGAACACAATTTACAGGGATTCTTTCAGGTATTATCGCTGCTATTATGTATAATCGTTTCAGTCATGTAAAGCTTCCAGATGCGTTGTCCTTCTTTAGTGGAAAACGACTCGTTCCGATTATGACATCGATAGCGATGTTAGCTGTATCATTAGTGATGTTTTTTGTTTGGCCAGTCGTTTTCTCCGGACTAGTTTCTTTTGGTAAAGGAATTAGTGATTTAGGTGCGATTGGTGCGGGTATATACGGTTTCTTCAACAGACTATTGATTCCAATCGGACTACACCATGCCTTAAACTCTGTATTCTGGTTTGATGTAGCAGGAATTAACGATATTGGTAATTTCTGGGCTAGTAAGGGTGAACAAGGTATTACTGGTAGGTATCAGGCTGGTTTCTTCCCAGTTATGATGTTTGGTTTACCAGCAGCTGCCTTAGCCATGTATCATACTGCTAAGACATCTAAGAAAAAACAAGTGGCTGCATTAATGCTGGCTGCAGGTGTAGCTTCATTCTTTACTGGGGTTACAGAACCCCTTGAATTTGCGTTTATGTTCGCAGCTCCTGCACTTTATGTAACACATGCTGTATTAACAGGTATTTCATTAGCCGTTGCAGCTGCGTTCCAATGGACTGCAGGATTTGGCTTTAGTGCAGGATTGGTTGACTTTGTGTTAAGCTTAAAAATTCCAATTGCCAATCAACCATATATGTTACTCGTTCAAGGTCTAGTGTTTGCGGTTATCTACTATTTCTTATTCCGTTTTATTATTACAAAATTCAACTTAATGACTCCTGGTCGTGAAGATGATATTGATGAAAGTTCGGATGAAGGTGTTGCAGCAGGAAATAAATTTGCTGTAATGGCTGCTAATATTTATGAAGGCTTAGGCGGGGACGCCAATGTAACATCTGTGGACAATTGTGTAACACGTTTACGCTTAGAAGTTAAGGATATGGAAGCAGTTGACCAAAAGAAAATTAAATCGACTGGTGTTCCGGGTATTAATGTTGTTGGTAAAAACAGCATTCAAGTCATTGTAGGAACAAATGTACAATTCGTAGCCGATGAGATCGCGAAAATCCGTAAGCAAAAATAATTTGTTAATGAAAAACCGCCTGGATACCAATGGTCCAAGCGGTTTTTATCGTTTAACGGTTTCTGATTCTTTCAATGTGAATGGTTATATAACCGAGTTCTTGTTCAGGAAGTTTGATACCATGGTTTTTCGCGAGAAGCTTGGCTACCTTCTGTGAAATTTTGTAGGAAGCAGTGAATTTTTTCTTAAGCATGTTCAGCATTTCATCATCCATGATTGGCTGCGATTCATCTTGGAGTCTGGATAGAGTAAACCGAAGATGGGTCATTAACCGCTGGTAAGAAAGATCATCTTCTTCTATCGATATATGAAGTGAATCTTTAATGGTTTGAATCATTTCACCAATGATGGCGGTCTGCCTTAATGTTTGTTTCATGTCGCCGCTTTGAGGCTTTGAAGTATGGATATGCAAAGCAATATAGGCAGCTTCATCTACAGGCATTTTAACCTGCGACTTTTTTTCAATATGTGTGATTGCCCACATACCGATATCAAATTCTTTTTTGTATAGGATTTTTATTTCATCAAAAAGCTTATTTTTAAGGTGAATTCCTTGTGTAGCTCTTTCGATGGCAAAAGACAAGTGATCGGTAAGACCAATATGGATATGCTCATTTAATTTTAAACCCAGACATTCTTCTGCATAAGAGATGATTTCTTCTGAGATGGAAAAGTGTTCTACGGGTATTTGCTGCAAGAGCTGCTGGAATTTTTCATTTTCTTTCATAACAAATAGCTTTTCAATTTTACCTGGATTAATAACGTCATTCTTCCGTTTTTGAAAGGCAATGCCAGCGCCAATTGCTATTTTTTCTTCATTGTTGTCTGAAACCACAACAGCATTGTTATTGAGGATTTTTTTGATTTTCACAAAACGCCAACTCCTTGTAAAAGCCCTTACTTCCATCTTACATTTTAAAACAAATTGGGTCTACCTTTTAAAAAACAAAGCTATACAAAACGGCATAAAGCAGGTAAACTGAAATAATAACCAATAACCCCGATAAGAAAGGGGGGTTTTATTTGTCTGATAAAGTAAGTTCTATACCAAGACCACTTGTGAAAACAAACCAATGGGTGATTGTCATTAGTGCCGTATTAACTCTGGTTTTCGCTGAAGGATGGTTTTTAATAGTCCCATTACTTGCAGGAATATCAGGAATTGTTTTTAAATATAATCCCGTAATGAATATTGCAAAGCTTTTTCTAAAGAAAAAGCCAGAAGAGTATATCCCGGAGGACTGGGAACAGCAGCAATTCAATCAAAAAATAGCTGTATTTTGTTTGGCAGCTGGGTTCATAGGTTTTCTGCTTGGCTGGAACACGGTGGGGTATGTTTTCACAATTATGGTTGCGGCCGCGGCATTTGTAGCTATCCTCGGATTTTGCATTGGCTGTTTTATTCACTATCAGTGGAAAATGTTTCAATATAAAAGAGCAAATTAAAAAGACTGATGCGATCATGCCGCATCAGTCTTTCTTATACTATACAACTGCTTTAGTTTTAAGTGAACGTTTTTGCCAAGTAAAGGTAATAAATAAGGTAATGATTAATAAAACAAATCCTAAGATAAATGGATAGGTAATTTTGACATCATATAGTAATCCTGCAAGTGTTGGCCCAAGTACGTTGCCAATACTCATATAAGCATTATTCATCCCCATCGCAAAGCCCTGTTCGTTTCCTGCAAGTTTAGAAATCAACGTATTCAACACCGGGCGGAGAATAGAGGTTGATAGGAAAATGAAAAGTGAGATGACAAAGAATAGAGAGTAGCTGGAAGCGAATAGCGAAAATAAAAATCCAGCTGCAGCTACAGCAATAAATACATTCAACACAGATCTTTCACCGTACCGATTTACTATTTTATCAACAACAAAGAGCTGAACAATAACACTGACAACTCCAGTTGCCGTAACCATTATCGCAATATCTTTCGCAGATGATTGAAATTGATTATCAAGGTATAAACCAATAACCGATTCGTAGGCAATTAATCCAAAACTCATTACGAGTGTAATAATAAGCGGAATGAAATAAGGCATATTCACTGAGCGAGCTATTTTGCGTACCATGGACTCATCGGGGGCCATTTCTGCCGAATCTCCGGCAGGAGCTGTTTGACTCTCTTTTAAAAGAAAAATGGAAAACAATACAGAGACTAGAGATACAAGTGCTGAAACTAAAATAGGGAATTTCAAGCCGAACCCTGCTAAGAATCCGCCAATTCCAGGTCCTACAACAATTCCAAGAGACATCGCTGCCGATACTAAGCTATTCCCTTTCGCCCGTTGATCCATCGTCGTAATGTCTGCAATATAAGCGAAAATGGCTGGTACAAGCATAGCGCAGCCAATGCCGCCAACCGCACGAGAGGCGTAAAGCACCCAGATTGAATTTGAAAAGTAAAAAATGAACATCGACAGAGTAAGACCTGCTAGTCCGTATATAATCATCTTTCGGCGGCCATATTGATCGGTCCATTTACCTGCAATCGGAGAAAAGATGAACTGTGCTCCAGCAAAGATAGCAATGAACAGTCCCGCGGCAGTTCCGCCTTGATTAATCGACTCTAAATACGCTGGTAAAATGGGAATGATGATACCAAAACTCCCTATTGCTATAAACATGTTGATCATCAACATGATGATTTTTTTTCGTTGATCTCCGGTCATATAAAGCCACCTTCCTCATAAAGATAACACACTCAAATATAGTGTTAACCTTTTGCACTGCTTACTATCATATATAGGCATACAGGCTTTTGTCAAAGAGAAAGTTTATTTTGAAAAGATATGGATTGTGACTTGTTAGGAAATTGTTATAGATTAGTGATTTTTAGGGTGAGATTCTGTGATATGTTCTAAGTAGAAACACATTTGGGGAGTAGATCTATCTTGTTAAAGGGGGTTTACGTTCAATGATTAGGCAATTAAATACGGGTCCAAACATTCAGAAGGAAAAAGAAATGGTTACCAAGATGATTGAGTTGTATTGTCGGAGAAAGCATCAACATCGGGATGAACTATGTAAGGAATGTCAGAATTTAAAAACCTATGCACATATGAGACTTTCACTATGTAGATTTGGAGAAGAAAAAGGTGCCTGCTCTAATTGTTCTGTGCACTGTTACAAACCAAAATATCGGCTAAAAATGAAATCGGTCATGCGTTATTCAGGACCATGGATGTTGTTATACCATCCAGTCTATTCCGTAAAGCATTTGCTCAATAAACCCAAGAAACAAATGAGAAGTGTGGAATAGCATGTTCCACGCTTTTCATTTTTGACAAATCTATACAAAATAATATTAGGATTTGGTATTATTTTACTAAGAGGTCATAATAAGGGAGGGAGTAAAATGACGGGGACAATCGCAGTTATTATGGTATTCTCGATTCCAATCATTGCTATATTAACGACCCATTTTCAAAAGCAGAATAAATTAAAATACAAATTAATTCAAGGGGAACTTGAACTAGAAAAACTAAAACATCAGAATTATTTAATTGAAACAGAAAGAATGAGACTCGAACTTGAGCAGATGAAGCTAGAAGAGCCGAAGGATAAAATAAATATTAGCTAAAAAAATAGTGTGGAATCATCGGTGTACGGTGATAACACACTATTTTTAGTTAAACACGATTGATGCTAAATGAGACTTTTGCATTCAAGGCCTAACCTCCAATCTTTGCTCTATTGGGCTTTAAATGGGTGATCAAACCGTCATAGTCGGAACTAAAAACGCAAAAAATTCAGAAATTATTTAATAAACCCCAAAAAATAGGTTCTATCCATTAGATAGGACCTATTCTTATTTAGTGGGCTTGGATTCTGGATCTATCTTCAAAAGAGTCTCTTTATCGCATATAACAAAAAGCTGGGCATCCTCCGGGATTGGTTCATCGAGTTTTTGATTGATATGCAGGTTCCCGCGGTCAGCTACGAGTGTTGCTCCCTTATTGAGCAAATCCCTAAAGGCATCTCGGTACGTTTTCCATTCGGATTGTTTCGATATTTCATACATGGATTCTTCATACTGACTGCTCATTAGCTCCGAATACATATTTGTGACTCCATGAGAAAACAGTGATCGAACGGCTGCGTGAGAAATCATTTCCTGCGTCGGAATAAATTCATCCACCTTTACCTGTTGGAATAGCCGGATATGCTTTTGGTATACAACCTCTGCTGTTACATGAATAGGGGTATTTAGTTTTCCTTCAATCGATGTAATGGCTGTTGCAATTAGTAAGGTTTTTCCATCAACGAGAAGAGGGTCTTTTGCGCCAATGTTGTCTTGAGTTTTCTGATCAGCAAAGATAATAACACCTTTGGCTTCAGGTAAATTTGCTTTGTATAGTGTTTCTTCATCGGTTGCATCACCACGAACATAATACAATTGTTTCTCGACCATTGGTGCTTTCTCTAATTCGTCAATGATGACGATATCAATGGATTTATCTGATTTTAGGATTTCTTGGATGGCAAGCTGTGATTTGTCGCTCCAGCCAATCAGAATGATATGATTTTTGCCTGTATATTTCATTTCCCCACCAACTTTAAGTTTATCGAACAGATAGACTACTTTTAACACTTTTCCAATAAAGACACTGACAAGTCCAATACCCGTAATATACATAACAATTGTAAATGCCTGACCTAGCTGCGTGACGGGAGCATAGTCTCCAAAGCCAACCGTGGCAAGGGTGGTCAGCACCCAGTAGATAGCAGTGAGGTAGGTTCCAAATGTCTCAGGCTCAATATATAGAACAATATAGGCTGCGAATAAAACGTACAAAATGAATAGTGGGAAAAAGATTCTGTTACGCAGCTTTGTTAGGTAGTACAGTAATTTTTTAAAAGGCATTCCCATAGTATCTCCTAGCTTTCGTGTCATTGAATAAACTTATTTTCCCAATTAACCCTAAAAAATAACCATGATTGGTTTTATGGATTAGAAAGCTTATAATGGTATCAATATTATTTGCCTGTGGGAGATGAAAACCGTTGTCATTAAGAGAAAAGAATATTGTCTTTATTGGGTTTATGGGTGCTGGGAAAACGACGATTGGGAAGCTGGTTGCAAAAAAACTTTATCGAGATTTTATTGATATTGATGAAGAAATTGAAAAAGAGTATAACATGCCAATTCCGAAAATTTTTGCTGAAATTGGTGAGAAAGCCTTTAGAGAAAAGGAAAAAGAATTCATTCAGAATCTCTGTCACTATAAACTAAAGATTATTTCTGTGGGCGGCGGAGCATTCCTTCAGGAAGAAATCCGAAAGGTATGCCTTAATTCTAGTATCGTATTTTATTTAGATATTACCTGGGATGCTTGGAAGAATCGATTAAGTTTGATTATTGACAGCCGTCCAGTCCTGCAAGGCAAGTCTATGGATGAAATAGAAGAGTTATTTTATAAAAGAAAAGAAATCTATGAAAATAACTATCACTCAACGATTGAAATAAGCAATCAAAATATGGATGAATTAGCTGATAGCATTGTAAAAACCCTGAAATTATCTTGGGAGCTGCATGAAACCAAGTAAAAAAGGTTTGAGGGAGTGGAGGAGAAGATGAAAAGAAGTGTTACCGTTAAGGGGATAAGTATTGGAGAAGGAGCACCTAAAATTTGCGTTCCTATGGTGGGTAAAACAATATCAGAATTAACCGAGGAAGCAGAGTTTCTTACTACAGTAGATTTGGACATAGTAGAATGGCGTGTCGATTTTTTTGAGCATGTAGAGGATTTGGAGAAGGTTAGAGAAGCACTGAGTGAAATTCGTTCCATCCTAAATGATACACCAATTATTTTCACGTTCCGAAGTGCAAGAGAAGGTGGAGAAAAGGAAGTTAGCACGGAATACTACTTTGAATTAAATAAGGTTATGGCCGAAAGTAGTCAGATTGATATCGTTGATGTCGAGCTGTTTAATGATGCCGAAGAGGTCAAAAGGCTCGTTGCCACTGCACATGGACACAATGTGTTTGTTATTATTTCTAATCATGATTTTGATAAAACACCGGAAAAAGAAGAAATTGTGTCTCGATTATGTAAGGCACAAGAATTAGGCGGCGACTTACCTAAGATTGCCGTCATGCCAAAAAGTGCAGCGGATGTTTTGACCCTTTTAGACGCCACCAATACTATGAATGAGCAATACGCGGACAGACCGATTATTACAATGTCAATGGCAGGTAATGGGGTTATCAGCCGGTTAGCAGGTGAAATATTTGGTTCTGCTCTGACATTCGGTGCTGCCAAGAAGGCATCTGCACCTGGTCAGGTGCCTGTCACCGAATTAAGAAGAATTCTTTCGCTGATAAATTCTAGTTTATAAATTTACATTTAGGAAAGTTCCTGCTATGGGTACTTTCCTTTTTTGTGTATAGTAAAATTAACAGAGGGTAACGCGGATATATTTGGTTTAACGCTGATATATTTAAATTAACGTGGATATAATCAATTTAACGCTGATATACATAATTAAGAGCACCAACTGTTGAAAAAAAGGAGGAAAAATGCTTGCCTCATAGACTCTGGATTGCAGTAAATAGTATTTTAATTGTATTTTCGTTTATTTATATCTGGTTTTTCCGACCGCATGACAGCAATTTGGTGATACTAGCTCAGTTTCTGGCACAAATAGCGATGATTCTGTTTTTAGTTAATATCAATATGTATTTCATCTTTTTAGTCATACGAAAATCATCGGTAAGGCAGATAAAGATACGTCTTGCGAAATTTTCAAGAGCCATGATGAAGTGGCATATTAAGATAGCGATTACCGCTACAACGATTATTGTCGGTCATGCTGCTATCAATTTATATGAAATTGCACCTGCAGTCGGCTATGGAAACTTAAAACTAGTCAGCGGCTATCTAGCCCTAGCTGTACTATCAATTACATTATCTGCGGGTTACCTGCGCCATAAAAAATCATCAGGATTTAGACGGAAATTCCATTTACTAACAGCCATGGCCTTTTTTCTAGTATTTCTTATACATATGTTCATACCAATCTAATCGAGGTGAGAGGATGAAGCCAACGGATGGCCATAAACGAATAGAAATACTCGATTATTTACGTGGCTTTGCTTTATTGGGAATTATACTAGTCAATATCCTGCCGCTATTAGCCGTTAAAGTGCCTGACCCTGGCACGGCGGATGCATTCTACCAACGGTTTCTATTTTTATTTGTTGAGGGCAGGTTTTATACACTTTTCTCGTTTTTGTTCGGTGTTGGCTTTTATCTATTTATTTCAAGAGCGAACTCGAAGGGGAAAAATGGCTATGTTTTGTTTATAAGAAGAATCGCAGTGTTATTTATCTTAGGCTGGTTCCATGTAAAATTCCATCCTGGTGAAGCGTTAACGGTTTATGCAGTTACGGGGCTCCTGTTACTCCCATTTTATAAAGTGAAAAAAGAAATTAATCTTGGTATTGCTCTTATTCTGCTGATTGCCTTGAGTTTAATGGCATTTAAACTGTTTATGGTGGTACCGTTAATGCTGCTTGGGATTACAGCTGGTCAATATCGAGTGTTTGAAGGAATCGCAGAGAATATAAAAAAGGTATCAATATTTACCGCTATTTTTCTACTAGCGGGCATAGCTGGGCTAATTTATCAGTATCAATATGCCCCTTCAAATCCATTTGGTTTTTATACAGGGGTAGATGAAGCGACTTACACGTTCTTAAGTATCGGAATTATGATTGGTCCGCTTATTTCAGCTTTATACGTTGGAGTACTGATCCTGCTTTTGCAACACCCGTTTGTTCAAAAGCTGTTATCCCCCCTGAAAAGCTATGGGCGGATGGCGTTAACAAACTATATATTTCAAACAGTCTTTATCTACTTGGCTGGTTATCTATTCAACTTGTTTGAGTCATTAACCTATCTCCAATCTCTAATTCTTTGTCTAACGATTTATGTTATCCAGCTTATCTTTAGTGTTACCTGGCTTCGTTTTTTTCAATATGGTCCTTTGGAATGGATTTGGCGTATCATCACGTATTTAGAGGTTCTATCAATGAGAAAACGAGTTAAAGAAAGAACTGCATCCTAGAATGCAGGTCTTTTCCTATTCCTCTGTTTGTTCTTTACGGATATAATCCGAGTACTGCATGATGGATAAGGTATTATCAATACTTTTTTGAAGGCCATTCGTATTCTTTGTTTTCTTCATTGTTTTACGGTCATAAATCGATGCGGGCAGCTTTGCGCTTGGTGCCGTGTAAAAGGTTTTATCGCTGATAAACGAACCCCCAGGCAGGTAATAACGCATTCCTAACAGATTCTTTTTATAGTGAAAAAGATTGTGCCCAATCATTTGTGAATCATGTTCAATGCCCAGTAAGTTTAATAGAGTCGGCATCAGGTCAATTTGCCCCCCAAGATGGGAATAGGTTTCACCTGTAAAGAGACCAGGTACCGTGAATAAGACCGGTACAACAAAGCGATCCTGCATATTGTACTCATGTCCTAGTACTTCTTTTAACAGAACTTTATCGTTATCGGTAACGGGTGCACCGTGCAGGCCAGAGTGATCACCGTAAATCAGAATAACCGATTCATCATAAATACCAAGATTTTTTAGCTGTTTAATGAATAACCCGATTTGTTCATCCGTATAACGAACAGATTGGAAGTAGTTGCCGACGTAGGTATCTTTATAGTTTTCCGGCAAGTCTAGAAACTCATATTCCTCTGGCATATCAAACGGTGTATGACTTGTGAGCGTAATGATATTGGAATACATCCTGTCGTGTGACTTCAACTGTTTTGGCAGCTGTTCCTCTACATAGTTAAACAACACTTCATCTGCAGGACCAAAGCCAATTTCCTTTTCGGCAGGAATCTCATTACTCGTGTAGATATAGTCAAATCCCAGTGCTGGATATAATTTATCGCGGCTCCAATAGGTAATATCATCAGCATGGTAGGTTGCAGCACCATAGCCGTTCTTCTTTAGCGTCCAAGCAAGTGATGGAATCTCTATACTTTCAAGGGTATTAACCGTTGGATCCATACCTTCTGGATATAAGGAAGTATGCATAAGCCATTCTGCATCTGATGTGTTACCAGCTCCAATTTGCTGATACACGTTATCGAAATAAGCACTTTCTTTTAAAAGAGCATTTAAATTTGGGGTGATTTCCTGACCATTAATCCTTTGATTGATGGTGAATTCCTGCAAGGACTCCACTTGGATAATAAAAACATGACGATTTTTTGCAAGTCCAAAGCTGTCGTGTTTATCGGCAGGAACAAAGGTATTGCCTTTTAGCTCTTCAAGCTCTTTTTTAGACAGGTGCTCTTGACTGGCAAAAGCTGTTCCAAGGCTGTTTTCATAGGCTTGAACGAATTGTGATTGGATATAGCCATGCTTCTTTGCAAAATAAGAAACATCAATCAATGGATAGCGAAAAGCGATAATCGTCATAATGAGTCCAATACAGCCAAAGCCAATGGCAAATCTTTTTGCAGAAGCAAAGGATGATGCGTTTTTCTTGAAGTACCAAATTAGTGGAAGTACTAAGACAACATCTAAGAAGAATAAAAAGTCATATGGACTTCCGAGCAGGGCAAGTGTACCCCCAACGGAGTTTGATTGATAGATTTGTTTGACGTCGTAATAAGAAGGAACGGTTGAGAAATAGCGAGTATAATAAACGACGACAATAAACAGAACCGATAAGAAAAGGTTATAAAGCCAAATAGCGAACCAGGTCCGTTTTTTAAAGAAGATCATAAGGGCTGATAACATAAGAGCCCACATGGGAAATTCAACAAGTAAAACATGGAAAAACGATGTGTTTTCAAAAACCACAACCTGAAAGGCATAAATTTTTATAAACAAAACAACCAATAGCAGTACAATTGGATGATGAAAATTAGCAACAGAAATCTTATTCATAAAAAACACCTCTATACGATACTCTTTTCTCTTAAACTTATCAAAACATCTACCATTCTATCAACTAATAAAGGGGAAAATATTAATTTTCTGTAAACTTGGTTTTGAAGCTGAAAAAATTTTTTCGATATGATATGATTATGCAACATTTTGGCAAAAATAACTTTATAACGTTCGAAAGGGGAAATAGAATGGAAGTTTACAATAATGAGGGGGAAGCGTCTGTTCCAGCAGGGAAGCCTTCAAGAAATATATTTGCCAACCGAATTGTATTGGCGATTATGTCTTCGAATTTTTTACTTCAGTTAGGTATTTGGATTAGGAATTTTGCGATTTTACTGTACGTGACAGATATTACGAATAACAATCCGGTCTATGTTTCCTTAATTTCTGTAGTTGAATTTGCACCAATTTTTATCTTTTCTTTTATTGGCGGGACATTTGCAGACCGTTGGAAGCCTAAACTAACAATGGTTTGGTGTGATATGTTATCTGCGGTATCCATTGGGTTGGTGTTGTTAGCCCTTCTATACGGATCGTGGCAGGCAATCTTCTTAGCAACACTCGTTTCAGCCATTCTATCACAGTTTTCCATGCCTTCGGCAATGAAGCTATTAAAGCAGCATGTTCCTGGTGAGCAATTACAATCTGTTATGGCCATGTTCCAATCGTTGATGGCTATCTTTATGGTAATTGGACCTGTTATTGGAACCCTTGTCTATCAAAACTATGGAATTTACGTATCAATCGGCGTTATGGGAGCAATGTTTTTACTTTCTGGACTTGTATTAATGTTCCTGCCCCGTGACTTGGAAAAGGAAACCTCAGCGGTCGAGAATAATTTTAAGAAAGAATTGGCAGACGGATTTCGTTATGTGATGTCAAAGAAAATACTGAAATCAATGGGTGGTATTTTTGCGGTATGTGGTCTTGCCGTTGGGCTTATTTCGCCGTTGGCGATCTTTGTAGCCATTGAAAAACTTGAGGTGCCAAAAGAATTTATCCAGTGGTTATTAATGGCAAATGGTGTTGGAATGTTAATTGGCGGCGGAATCGTTATGGCTTTTTCAAAGAAAATTTCACCACAAAAGCTGCTTGCCCTCGGGATTTTCGCTAGTATGGTTTTTACAGTTGGTGTAGGTTGGTCTACAAGTGTTGTGCTAACTCTTGTATTCCAGGTATTAAACGGAATTTTCTTCCCGTGCATCCATATTGGGATAAATACGATTATTCTTAAGTACTCAGAGGAAGCATTTATCGGACGTGTAAATGGTGTGCTAAGTCCGCTGTTTATGGGAATGATGGTTATTGGAATGTCAGTTTCAGGTGTTGTGAAAATCCCGCTGACGTTATCTGGTGTTTATACCGTCTCAGGTATATTATTTCTGATTGGATCGTTACTGGTAGTACCGCTTTTCAAAGTAAAAGAGGAGGGGGCAAATCTCTCAATGACAGAGAAGCAGCCTCAGGTTTAGGATAAGAAAGGTGCATTAAGCTCAGCTTAAAGCACCTTTCTTAGTATTTTCTTGACTCGTTAATTGTTGTTCTGCGAATTCACGGTATAAATCATGGGATTGGGTTAATTCGTGATGGGTGCCGATTCCAGTTACACGTCCTTTTTCGATAAAAATGATCTTATCTGCATCCACTATGGTTGATAAGCGATGAGCAATGACAAAGGTAGTACGGCCTTCCATTAATCGGGATAAAGCCTGCTGCACAATTCCTTCTGATTGGCTGTCTAAGCTCGCCGTTGCTTCGTCCATCATTAAAATCTTAGGGTCGCGTAAAAAGGCCCGTGCGATGGCAATGCGCTGTCTCTGTCCGCCAGAAAGTTTTACCCCGCGCTCTCCAACTTCTGTGTCTAAAGCTTCCGAAAAGGATTTAATAAATTCACTTGCATACGCCATCTCACAAACTTCCCAGAGCCGTTCTTCAGAAATAGATTCATCATCAGGCAGCCCGTAACATAAATTTTCGCGGATGGTTCCCGCCATCATAGCACTTTCCTGTGAAACATAACCAATTTGACTGCGCCAAGCTGCAGCCGATAAATCAGTGATTGGAGTATCGCCCACCATAATTTTGCCAGAGGACGGCTCGTAAAAGCGTTCAAGTAAGCCGAACATGGTAGTCTTCCCGCCGCCGCTAGGACCTGCAAATGCAATCATTTCCCCAGGCTGTGCCTCAAAGGATACATCAAGAAGGACAGGTTCATCTTCACTATAGGAAAAAGAAACATTCCTGACCTGTATAGGTTTATTACCGATGTCTAATTCCATTCCTTTTTGGCCTTCTTCTAAAGGGAGGTTTAAAATATCAATAATTCGCTCGGTAGCTCCTTTTGCTTTTTGTAACTGTGTAAAGAACATGGCGAAACTAGTAATGGGGAAAATAATTTGAAATAGATATAGTAAGAAAGCAACAAGTGAACCGGTGGACATCGTTCCATTTGCCACCCGCATGCCCCCGTATCCAATGATCATCACGATTACAATCATGACAACTAGGTACATGATGGGAGCGATCAAAGCGGTAATTCGTGCTTCTTTTAAACCAAATCCCAGTAATTTATCGATTCCAGATAAACCCTTTGTCTCTTCTTGCTTTTCTGCCGTTGATGCTTTCATTAAACGAATTTCACTCAATGTTTGTTGGATGTTACCGGTAAAGGCTGCTGTTTCATCCTGTAAACCACGAGAGATCTTTGCCATCCTCCTGCCAAGCGGCATCATAATAATGAAGGTGAGGGGAACAGATATTAACATCAATAAGGTCATTTTCCAATCCATAATAAGGAGGATAACAATGGCGCCGATGATGGAAATAATACCTGTAATGAATTGTGGAAAGTGGTTTGAAATTAAATCACGGACAATACTCGTATCACTGATGACACGGCTTACCGTTTCACCACTGGATTGTTTATCAAAATAACTTACAGGTAACCGGATTAATTTGACCCACATCCGTTCACGGAGCCGGGCGACGATCTTTTGACCAACAAAACTTAGCAGGTAAATGGATACGCCGCTGATGGTTGCTTGAATAATAAAAGCAGCCCCAATTCCAATCATAAGCGGAACACTTAGGGAGGATACCGAGAAACCATCTACTAAGTTTTTCGTTAGGATAGGAACAAGAAGGCCCGCAAGTGTTGTGATAAGACTTGCTGTCAATCCAATACCTAATGCAAGCTTTGGGATTTTGGCAGATAAAATAAGTGAAATAAATGGTTTTAAACCATCTCGTTTAGGGTTCATTTGTACGACTCCATTCCAAAAAATCACTTCAATAAGCATGATACTTTCATATGAAGTGATATGCAAATGATATTTTGATAAGATGGAGCAAGGAAAAGAAAGAGAGGAATTATAGGTACGATGAATGAAACAAAAGTGATAACAAATTCAAATGCAGCGAGTGAATCCAAAGCATGGTTGTACGTTATTCTTGCGGGATTTCTTGAAGTGGTCTGGGCAAGCGGTTTTAAATATGAAGAAGTTCCTTCCCTCGTTGTTCTTATAGCCATTTTAGTAAGTTTTGATTTAATTATTAGAGCTACCAAGGTTATTCCGGTTGGGACGGTATACGCTGTATTTGCCGGGATTGGTACCATTGGAACTGTCATTGTCGAGGTTATCTTTGAAAATGGCTCTGTCAGTCCATTAAGAATACTCCTTATTTTATTACTGCTGGCTTGTATTATTGGCTTGAAATTAACAAATAAGGATGGTGAGGTTTAATGGATTGGCTGATGCTTATTTTTGGAGGATGTTTTGAAGTTGTTGGCGTTATCGGTTTAAAAAGAACGGCCGATAAAGGTAACATTGTGAATTATCTCATTCTAATAGGAGGATTTATTATGAGTTTCCAGCTGCTCGTTCAGGCAATGGAAACGATACCTTTATCAACTGCCTATGCCGTTTGGACAGGGATTGGTACGGTAGGAGCAGCAATTGTTGGAATGGTGTTCTTTAAAGAATCGAAGAGCTGGCTTCGGATTGCATGTATTCTAGGTATTATTTTTTCAGTCGTTGGTTTAAAGCTAGTTCATTAATTATATTTAAGGAGGGATTAAAGAAAAAAATAAGGTTAAATTGCTAGTCATATGCACATTTCTAATATTAGCACACTTAAAAGACAATCCTTCATAATATATACATATAGAGAAAAAGACAAAAGTAAAAGGAGGATTGTGGGTAATTGCTGACTAGCATGCAAGATATACGTAAAATTCCTCGGGGGATTCCGGTCTTACTTTTTCTAAAAAGTAATGGCCGCGGTGTAAACGGAATTTTTAGTACTAAGTTTTTATTGCTAAACCAATTTGATGATGATAAAAAATGTGTTACGGCAAGAAAATTAAAAAAATGTAAGGTTTGTCGGGACGAATTTGTTCTTGTACCTACTGATGTATGCATTACATTTGAAATTGGTTGTATTTTTGGCTTCCAGGTATTCCCTGATACCTGTGTTAGAAACTGCGAACATCCCCCGATTGAGTTTGAAGATAGTATTTGTGGGAATTTTGCAATAACTCCGGGATTTCAAGAAGCGGTCATTTGGCAATCAAACATTAGAGGTCATCAAATTAGTCGAATTTGTATAACAATTGAAAAAGGGGAAATGATTGGTTTGGAATTAAGAGCGTACAATAAATTCACAGATATGTTCGAATCATATCCTTTATTTGAAGCACCATCCTACCCATTTGATTTAACCAATTGTTCTTCCTTAACGATCTTTAAATCAAATATAGACACCGAAGTCAGTGGTCAATACAAAATTGATATAATTAGTGAAATTGAAATAAATTAGGACTTGGTTATTACTGTATGTGTGGAAGAAAATTACCAATATAGTAATATCTAAGTTTTTTTAATAGAACCATATTTAAAAAACATGGTTCACTGCAGCATAATAACGATTAAATTCAGTAATGAAACTATTCCATAAAACAGGTTCTAAAGGAAATAAATCCTCCTTTAGACCTGTTTTTTTCATTTATCCTTCATTAATCAAATGACAAATTGAATTTGAGTTCATAAAAAGCCTGACCAATATGAGCAAAATGCCGTTTCACAACATGTCCCATATTAATATTCTAAAACATAACCTTAATTTTTTTAAAAATAGGAGATGAAAGATTTGAAAAAATGTCAAAAGAAAAACTGGCATGATGATGATTCTTGTTCTCACAAAAAGAAAAAAAAGGACAAAGGTCTAGAGCTAATCAAGGATTGCATATGTGTTGAATGGACTGTGCCGAATGGGGAAACACAAACTGTGTTTCAGACAGCAAATTTTGATCCATTTTTCGCATCTGGTTTCGTCAGTTTTGACTGTGGTAGTCCTGATTTTGTCAGAGTAAGATTCTTCTTAGGAAATGATCTGGTTGGAGAAGTAGTTAGAGTTTTTGAAGATAGTAGTTTTGCATTTACCCTTACTGAGTTTGATCGTATCACGGTGGAAAGCCCTTCATTTACCGGAACACCTGACCCAGATTGCCCAACTGCCTCTGAAGGTGAGATTTGTATTACAGCAAGATTTCCGGTCCAGGCAACAGATTAATTTTTTTAAGACATAATTTTTTTAAAAAAGATAAAATTTTGTTTTTAATTTTAGGTAAGAGCCGTTGTCAAAAAATACAAGATTAATATTTTATATATTAAACAAAAAATGAGGTGTAGACGCTTGTCTTGTAGAAAATGTAATGGACACGACCACGATTGTGATTGCCTTGATCATTTGCATTGTGATTGTATAGATGATCAATGTTTAAGAAGAACTAAGAAAAAAAGAGGTGCTCAAGGTCCGCAAGGTCCACAAGGTCCGCAAGGAGCGCAAGGAGCGCAAGGAGCGCAAGGAGCGCAAGGAGCTCAGGGAGCCCAAGGAGCTCAGGGAGCCCAAGGAGCGCAAGGAGCGCAAGGAGCGCAAGGAGCGCAAGGAGCGCAAGGAGCGCAAGGAGCGCAAGGAGCGCAAGGAGCGCAAGGAGCGCGAGGAGCGCAAGGAGCGCAAGGAGCGCGAGGAGCGCAAGGAGCGCAAGGAGCGCGAGGAGCGCAAGGAGCGCAAGGAGCGCAAGGAGCACAAGGAGCGCAAGGAGCACAAGGAGCGCAAGGAGCTCAGGGAGCGCAAGGAGCACAAGGAGCGCAAGGAAGTAGTGGAGTTGGAGGAATCATCCCATATGCCAATGGTGATTCGCAAATCACAATAAATAGCGCAAATGGTCAAGGAGCAGCAATTGGGTTTGGAAATTTTGCGAATATTGATATCGCTTCTATTACTACGGGAGGAATACCGTTCGCTGCTGGTGGTGGTTCTAGTAATTTTGCCTTTGTAGTTCCCGTAAACGGAATGGCATCAGTATCCGCTTTCTTCCATGCAGATGGTCAGAACCCTCCATCTTCAGGGTCCATTCGTGTGACATTATATGCAAGTGCAAACATGACTCCGCCTCCTCCAGTAGGAGAACAAAACGCGCCGTTTACTGCGATTTCCACATTTACTTTAATAAGAACAACATCTACTTCAGATTACTTTGGTACTTCGCCTATTCCAGTTCCTGTATTTGCTGGTCAAAAATTATTATTGGTTTATAGCTCAGTAGCTGGTCCGGGCGACATTAGTGGTTGGGCAAGTGCTGGAATGCGAATCACATGACGGGAAGTAAGTAAAATCGAAAATTGATACCAATGAATTGATGGTAAAGGGATCAGCCTACAGTCCTGTTGACTTTAGGATCTGATCCTTTTATTTTTTGATGAGAAAAACCGGATTTCATGATTGGACGTTTATATTTATTGGAATGAATATAATGGGTGCAATAATAGAACAATGTGTAAAACTTTTCTTTTTTTGATTGTGAAGTATTACTTCATAAACATTTTAATAATTTTAGGAGTAACTACTTCGAAGTCTATTCATACACTAACAAAGGAACTTGTTACTTTATTTTAAAATTACTGTTACTGCTGTGAATTGAACAAAAGGGGAGTATGAATCAATTGGAAAAATAGGCAATGTTTTTTAAGGTCATAAGGAAATTACCATCAAATCG
Organism: Bacillus sp. CZDM1; assembly: GCF_055502545.1. Classification (NCBI taxonomy): domain Bacteria; kingdom Bacillati; phylum Bacillota; class Bacilli; order Caryophanales; family Bacillaceae; genus Bacillus; species Bacillus sp. CZDM1. The sequence goes on from NZ_JBUESO010000010.1 coordinate 135,205, forward strand.
TTATTTAAAGAAGTCCTTAACTCTTTTACGATAGAATTGGTTAGATGTTGTTTAAAGGAGGCAAGCATGTCTACGAAAGAAATTCCACTACTAACAGTACATCTATTTGTTTTAAACGAGTATTCATTGGATGAATTGGAAGAGATGTTGTTAAGGCTCACTGAATCAGGAATTACAGTGGTACGATATAAATATGATGAAGCTCTATTAGATATCAATACTAAAACTCCACGGATTTACGTATCGTTGGGGAAGGAATGTAACCAATTCCCAGTACTTAGTGAATTACCTTTATACGAACGAAAACGTTGGCTTCATTTTACTTCTCCAGAGGAAATTGTACCATACAAGCTGTTTTACTGCTGGTTAAATTATACGGACCCTATGCCTAAAAATAAGATAGTTCCCAAAACTCAATTTTCATCGGAAGCCCCCCTAGTTTCATTATTTACAGCAAGTTATAAATCTAGAGATAAAATACAGCGACCTTTTCACTCGCTCTTAAGTCAAACCTATTCGAATTGGGAATGGGTAATTGTAGATGATTCAGGAGATGAGGATGTGACATATAAAGAATCTTTACTTCCTCTAGATGATCCCCGTGTTAGAAGATATCGTCAGGATACACGTAATGGATATATTGGGGCTACCAAACGATATGCTGCAGGTTTATGTACAGGGGAGATTTTGGTCGAAGTTGATCATGACGATCAGCTTACGCCTGACTGTCTTGAAAAGATTGTTCATGCATTTCAGGAACATCCTGAATGTGGATTTGTGTTTGGGGATTGTTCAGAAGTATATGCAGGGACGAATAGAGCTCATTGGTATGGTTGGGATTGTGGATTTGGATACTGCATGTATTATCGAGTCTGGCTCCATGAAATGAATCGATGGCAAAATGTTTATAAAAATACGGTTCTTAATCGAACTACTATTAGTCATTTGGTGGGCTTACCTAATCATCCCCGGGCATGGACGAGGGACTGTTATCATCTAATTGGAGGTCATCGGGAAGAACTTTTAGTGGCAGACGACTACGACATTTTAGTTCGTACATTCCTTTGCACCAAATATGTTGCTGTTCCCGATTTACTCTATATTCAATACCGAAATGAAAAAGGTGATAATTCTACCTTTCTTAGAAATAATCAGATTCAAATTCTTGTAAATGAGTTATATAGTTATTATCATCCAAGAATTACTTCGCGGATGCAAGAATTAGGTTTACCTGAGGAAGCACCATATTGTCGCGTATGGGAAAGAGCGATGGATGATGCTGGGCGTGCAACCGCTCATCATATTCATGAAGACTCCTCTAAAGTTTCATATCTTTTTCCAATCCCTTATTCTAGTACTGACAAAGAGCATAACCATTTATTTAATACACTGCAAAAGGGTTTAGAAACCAACTTTAGTGAAACAGAAGTTGTAGTGGTTGGGAATGTTCCTTCAGAAATTGAGGAATATGCATCTAAGGCACCTATGGGGGCAATACGCTGGTGGCCTATGGAGCCGGATGATTCCTTAGAAACGTGTATTGAATATGCCAAGTATTGTGCATCTTGTAAGGAAAAAGTAGTGATGTTGCCATAGTGGGAATAAAGGAAAAGAGGTTATCCCAAAAGTATAACTTTTAGGGGTATCCTTTGTGCATGGTCTGTTGATTTTCCTCCAAACAAATTTGTTAAAAGTGAATAAATAAACTTTGTATAAAAAATAAGAAAATATTCATTTTTTCCCAACATTTCAGCAGTTACCGTATTCAAGAAACTTTTCATATACTACTTCAATAGCATTATGTTTATTATTTTTGAAATAGTACAAAAACAATAAGGTGGAAAAAGAATGAAAGGGATTATTTTAGCAGGTGGGAGTGGAACGAGATTATATCCATTAACTCGATCCATATCGAAGCATTTATTGCCGATTTATGATAAGCCTATGATTTATTATCCATTGTCTACACTTCTGCTAGCAGGCATCAAAGAAATATTAATTATTTCGACTTCAAAAGATATTCCCCGTTATAAAGAACTTCTGGGTGATGGATCCGCTCTAGGTATTACCATTACCTATGAAAATCAAACAACACCAAATGGAATCGCTCAAGCATTAATTATTGGGGAACAATTTATTGGAAATGACCCGGTTGCATTAATATTAGGGGATAACATTTTTTATGGATACGAATTTCAAGATTTACTAACTGAAGTGGTGAAACAAGAAAAAGGTGCCACAGTTTTTGGTTATTATGTGAATGATCCCGAGCAATTTGGTGTCGTTGACTTTTCTGAAGACGGAACGGTCACCTCTTTAGAAGAAAAGCCTTCAAATCCTAAATCGAATTATGCTGTCACAGGGTTATATTTTTATGATAATCGGGTGATAGATATTGCCAAAAGCATCAAACCTTCCCAAAGAGATGAATTAGAAATTACTGACGTAAATAAAGTGTACCTCGAGTGGGGAGAGTTATCTGTGAAATTGATAAGTAAAGGGAATGCATGGCTTGATACAGGAACTCACCAATCTCTTAATAAGGCCTCTCAGTTTATAAAGACAATTGAAGAATCACAAAACATAAAAGTTGCTTGTATTGAGGAAATTGCTTTTCAAAAAGGGTATATAACGAAAGAAAAATTATTTAATTTAGCAAGGCCATTAATGAATACTGATTATGGAAAATATTTAATAAAGATGCTGGATTAACTATGAGGATCGGGTAAGGCAGCTAGATTGATTATTATAAGGCGTATCAAGAGTAGAAAACATCTCTCGAAAGATTCCGGGAGATGTTTTTCTTTTAATGTGCAGTTAACTTTTCAAGCTCAGAGAAAACAGCTTCATAATCTTCTTTCTTGTCTGCTTTAAAGGAGGTGTTTATATAGGTAATGAGACCATCTTTATCGACAACAAAGACGGAGCGGATTGCGACTTCACCTTTTTCGTTAAACACCTTATAGTCTTTGATGGTCTGCCTGCGCCAATCGGATGCTAAAGGATAAGGCAATGTCCCCATACTGGCGGCAAAAACTCGGTGCGAGTGAATATGATCGGCACTGATTCCTATAACCTCTGCACCTAACTGTTCAAATCTTTTGTAGTCCTCTTTCCAAGAGGAAATTTCTTTAATTCAGCCTGGGGTAAAATCCATTCCATAAAAGGCAACGACCACATTCTGATTGCCTCTATAATCTGAGAGTGCAAGCGGGTCCTTTGTTGTTGCAGGCAGTGAAAAATCAGGGGCTGTATCCCCAACCTTTAAGGTTGCTTCCAAGAAAACTCCTCCTCTTTTTGAAACATTACATCTTCGGTAGGGTTTCCATTTTCAGCATGAATTAGACAAAAAAAGATGTCTTTATATGACATCTTTCAATAGGTCTTGAAAATCAGCTTTCTTTGGAATCACAACAGTTCATCCTATTGAGATTTACGAGGTTAACACCATATTTATGTCACAAATTATTCAGAAATTAGTGAAAGTAGTTCTCGATTGTTTATTGACTAGACAAATTACACTGTTTATAATCAAATGTATAGGGCGTTGATAATGATTTTCAATGTCATTATTTTTTGTTTTTAAGTGATAATAATTCTCAATTAGATTGAAAATGAGAGAAAAATAGAATTGTTGGGGAATGCCATGATGAAGAAAAGATATTTACTACTAGGATTAATACTCTTATCTGCTGTTTCCTTGTTTGTTGGGGTTAGCAGTATATCACCATTGGACTTGTTAGATGTCCAATCCGAGGAAACCCAGATTTTCCTTATCAGCAGACTGCCAAGGTTAGTAGCAATCCTGCTTGCAGGAGCTGGAATGAGTATTGCAGGTTTGATTATGCAGCAGCTCAGCCGAAACAAATTTGTTTCACCGACGACGGCGGGAACCTTAGACGCAACCCGGCTTGGTATCCTTGTTTCTATGCTGTTGTTTGCAAATGCAACCATGCTGGAAAAAATGGCAGTAGCCTTTGCTTTCGCACTTGCTGGTACATTTTTGTTTATGCAAATTCTTGACCGAATTAAGTTTAAGGATGCTATTTTCATCCCGCTTGTTGGGTTGATGTTTGGGAATATTTTGTCCTCTGTAACAACCTTTTTCGCTTATCGTGCTGACGTCATTCAAAATATGTCTGCTTGGCTTCAGGGGGATTTTTCGATGATTATGAAGGGCAGATATGAACTCCTTTACATAAGTCTTCCGATCTTAATCATTGCTTATTTCTATGCTAATCGCTTCACTGTTGCTGGTATGGGTGAGGATTTTTCAAAAAATCTTGGGCTTGCCTATCGCCGGATTGTAAATATCGGTCTGATACTGGTTGCACTGGTGACCACTACGGTTGTGTTGACAGTGGGGATCATTCCGTTTTTAGGCTTGATTATTCCGAATATCATATCGATATTTAAAGGCGACCATTTGCAAAAAACATTGCCGCATACGGCACTCCTAGGAGCTATTTTCCTTCTGATTTGCGATATATTGGGCCGGGTGCTCATTTATCCATATGAGATTTCGATCAGTCTCATGGTTGGTGTAATCGGAAGCGCAATTTTCTTATACTTACTGTTCCGGAGGAAGGCCTATGCGTAACTCAATAAAATTGGCTATACTCGCATTGATCGCTGCGGGAGCTTGTGCTATCTATTTATTTCATGATTTAAACGGCAGCTTTGGATACGCCCTGCCAAAACGAACGATAAAAGTGCTGGCAATGGTTTTAACAGGTGTCACGATTGCCTATGCAACAGTTGTTTTTCAAACCATTACCCATAATAAAATCTTAACACCGAGCATCATGGGATTGGATTCCCTTTACATGCTCTTACAAACATTAATTATTTTCTTTTTAGGCTCCGGTCATATGATAATCGTCAATAAACAGGTGAATTTCTTACTCTCTGTTGCGGTAATGATTGTATTTGCACTCTTTTTATATAAATTTCTATTTAAAAAGGGCAATCAGCCAATCTACTTTTTATTACTAGTGGGAATCATTGTCGGGACATTTTTCTCAAGTATCTCAACCTTTTTTCAGGTATTGATTGATCCAAATGAGTTTCAGATTGTTCAAGACAAAATGTTTGCGAGTTTTAATAATATCAATTCAGACTTAGTCTGGCTGGCCATTGTGATTGTCAGCCTGGTAATGATCTATGCATGGCGCTTTTTAACGTATTTAGACGTATTATCCTTAGGTCGTGATACTGCCATTAATTTAGGGGTTCCCTATGATTCGATTGTCAAAAAAATGCTAGTAATTGTGTCAGTTTTTATATCAATCTCGACTGGATTAGTAGGACCGATTACTTTTTTTGGCTTAATTGTTGCCAATTTATCCTATCAATTTTTCAAAACCTACAAACACACCGTACTGATAACGGGTGCGATTCTCATGAGCATCATCGCCCTTGTTGGCGGGCAATGGGTGGTTGAAAGAGTCTTTACTTTTTCGACAACGTTAAGTGTCATTATTAACTTTATCGGTGGAGTGTACTTCATCTATTTACTGTTAAAGGAGAGGAAAGCTGCATGATACAAGTCCGAGCTTTGTCAAAGTTATATGGTAAAAAGTCGGTTGTTGAGGATGTAACCGTTGATATTCAGCCGCGGAAAATTACGAGTTTTATTGGTCCGAATGGAGCAGGTAAATCGACGTTACTATCAATGGTAAGCCGTCTTCTTGATTCAGATACAGGTGAAGTGTTGATTGACAAAGCTGATGTGAAAAAGATGAAATCTAATGATTTTGCTAAGAAGGTATCCATTTTAAAACAGTCCAACTATATGAATGTTCGCTTGACGATTCGTGAACTAGTATCCTTCGGACGCTTTCCTTATTCGAAGGGTCGATTGACGGATGAAGACGAACGGATGGTTGATCAATCGCTTGAATATATGCACCTAACCGAAATGCAGGACAGTTTTTTAGATGAATTATCTGGAGGTCAAAGGCAGCGCGCATTTATCGCGATGGTTATTGCACAGGATACGGAGTACATTCTGCTTGATGAACCATTGAACAATTTAGATATGAAGCATTCCGTTCAAATTATGAAAATACTGCGCCGTCTGGTTGATGAGCTTGGTAAAACCGTTGTTATCGTGCTTCATGATATCAACTTTGCGTCTGTTTACTCCGATCGTATTGTCGCGATGAAGGATGGTAAGGTTGTGAAAGATGGACCTACAGAAGAAATTATTGACTCAGCTGCATTAAAAGAGATTTACGATATGGATATTCCCATTCAGAAAATGGATGGCTGCAGAATTTGTGTTTATTTTAGCGCTTAATTAAAGGAGAGTTTAGGAATGAAAAAGTGGAGTTTTTTAGCATTAATGGTTTCAATGATATTATTATTAGCAGCATGTGGGTCTAAGGAAGAAAGCAAAACAGAAATAGCCGATGCAAAACAAGCTCCGACTGAGAAAATGACGATTGAACATAAGTATGGTGAAGTAGAAATTGACAAAAATCCAGAAAAAGTAGTTGTATTTGACTTTGGAATATTAGACACGTTGGATGAATTAGGTGTCGAAGTAACTGGAGTTCCACAAGCATCTGTCCCTGCATACTTAGAAAAATACGCTGGTGAAGGATATACGAACGTTGGCAGCTTAAAAGAGCCTGATTTTGAAGCAATTCATACGATGCAGCCGGATGTTATTTTCATCACTACTCGCCAAGCTGAGTTATACGAACAGTTCGCAGAAATTGCTCCAACTGTTTATGTGGAATTAGATTATACAAAATACATGGAGTCATTTGAGAAAAACATGAACCTTGTCGGTGAAATTTTTGACAAGAAGGATGAAGTAGCAAACTCTGTAGAAGAGATCAAAGCAAGCGTTGAAGAGGTAAATAAAAAAGCTTCTGCACTTGATAAAAAAGGATTAATTGTTTTAGCAAATGAAGGAAAAGTTAGTGCTTATGGACCAAGCTCACGTTTTGGTGTCATTCATGACGTGTTTGGTTTTGGAGCAGCAGATGAGAAAATTGAAGTATCCACCCATGGACAAAGCATTACAATGGAATACATTATGGAGACAAATCCAGACGTATTGTTTGTCATCGACCGTAACACAGCAGTAGGCGGCGAAGCTGGTGCCGAAAAAGTAATCGAAAATGAACTTGTTAAAAAGACAACAGCCTTCCAAGAAGATAAAATTATTTACCTAGATCCAGAAGCTTGGTATTTAAGCGGCGGCGGATTACAATCTGTAAAACTTATGGCTGAGGAAATCGAAGCTGCATTATAAGATTACGAGCCAGGTTTCCTGCCTGGCTTTATTTATAGGGAGGGATCGTTTATGTTTTATCAAGTTAGAAGAATTGTTGTAAAAGAAGGATTTAGTGAGCAGGTAGTCGAGAACTTTGCGAATCGTGGCGGTCTGATGGCTCAGCGGCCTGGATACATTGGAAAACAGATTCTAGTGAAAAAGGTTCGCCGCGGCGAAGAGGAAGTTATGGTTATGGTTCAATGGGAATCTGAAGAGGATTGGAAAAATTGGGAGAAGAGTCCAGAGCATATCGCCGCTCATAAGGCGAAGCCAAAGGCAGAGAAGCCTGAGTATCTTGTTGAATCCAGTCTTGATCTTTATTATGTAAAAGGATAAGTTTAATAGAGAGAGGCTGACTTGAATGATCACTTGGTGTGATCTCAACGTGTCAGCCTCTATTATTTATTCCTTTTCAATTTCTACGTTATGCTCTATTGCCAGTTCATCTAGCTGATCATTGTAGTCTTCGATTTGCAGGCGTCCTTCTTCTAGAAGTTGATTGGCTTCATCAATCAAATTTGAATCTTGTTTCTCGAGTGCTTCAATAATTTTCTCAAAGGCACTTAATTGAAGCTTAGCTCCGGAAAGGTAAAGGTCATGAATCTCTTTAAGTTCATCTGTTTCAATTGATACATCCTCAAGTTCAGTAATTAATTTAGTATAGTTGGGAACGACCACGTTTACGACGGCATCATACATGGTTTGATCATCCTTATAATTGACCCCGGCAACACCCTCATAAGCAGAAACAGCCTTATCCTCCAGTTCCTGTGCCGTCTTCATCTCCTCATTTAAATAGTTCAAAATGTCATCCTGAACAGGACCGCCGCAACCAGCCAAAACAAGAAAGAAACCAAATACCAACACAGCCAACACTCGCTTTTTTAGCATAACCCCACCCCCATCGACCATTATATGAACAAATGGAAGTCCACTATGTATGAACAAAATCGGAATAATTTTTAAAAACAATTGAATGCCTAACAATCTTTATGCAAGTCCATCATTAGATAAAGAAACAAGAATAATTATGGAGTGGGATGAATGAAATGGCAAAGAGAAACAGAGGAAAGACAATAAACTACCTGCCATCAAGAGGCCGAGGGACATGTCCTTTGTGTGGAAGGACAAGAATAAAGCTGTTATATCCACATAAAACAGAAACAAACCAAACCATCAAAGTATGCAAGAACTGCCGTATTAAATAACTAGAGTCAATGATGGTGATACAATAATGGTGACAGGCACCGCCCGTGGACACTTTCCACCCCAGGCGGACACTTCAATAAAAAAAAGGATTGGGCACCAGATTTGGTCCCAATCCTTTTTAATTTACAGAGAGTTTTTAGCTGCTTTTCTTGATACTCTTACTACGTTGAAGATGCTGGCTGCTAATCCGCCCCAGAGTATGACCATACCGACAATCATCATTGTGAGTGCACTTGCTGACATGTTAAGCAGCCTCCTTTTCAAGTTCTAATTTTGTATCGGTTTTCCACCCTTTAAGTGAGAGGAGGATTCCTCCAACAATACTAATCACTACTACTAGTAATCCTGCATACATGATTAAGTCTGTAGGATAGCCTTCATAATTTTCCTTAAGGTTCTGACGGGTGTTGTCAAACATCATATACCCAAGAACGATTGGTGTTACGACGCTTAAGCAAATCTTCCACCATGCTCCTACGCGTAAGTCAGAAATGGCATTTGAATGAGATTGCAAGCCGCCAAGCCCTTTGAAGAACCAAGCAATTAATACTACCTCTACCAGTCCTGCAGTAACAACCCCGAAGTTATTGATAAAATAATCTACAACATCAAGGAAATATAACCCGCCGTTTGTTGCAAATAGTAAAGAAATTATTGTTGCTGATAGGCCGCTTGTTAAAACTGCTTTTGTACGAGAAACATTGAATTTCTCCTGAATACCCGCCACAAACGTTTCTACAATTGAAATCAAAGATGTCATTCCAGCAAATACAAGAGATAAGAAGAACAATACACCAAAGAATCCATTCATTCCTGGGAATTCGTTAATGATACTTGGGAAGACAACAAACGCCAGTCCAATTCCGCTGCTTACTACTTCGTCAATAGCCACTCCTTGTTGATTAGCCATAAAGCCAAGAGCTGCGAATACCCCAATACCAGCTAGTAATTCAAATCCTGAATTGGCAAAAGCGGTAATGAACGCATTATTATTAATATCTGATTTTTTCGGCAGGTAACTTGAATAGGTTAACATGATGGCAAATCCAATGGATAAGGAGAAGAAGATTTGTCCGTAAGCGGCAATCCATACCTTACCATCCCAAATCATACTCCAGTTTGGTTTGAAAAAGGCGTCTAAACCTTGTATGGCGCCTTCGAGTGTTAAAGCACGAATTACAATGATCAAAAACATAACTACTAAGGTAGGAAGGAAAATCTTATTTAGCTTTTCAATTCCTTTTGAAACACCACGATATAGGACAAAAATAGTAACTGCCCATATGAAAAGTAATGGTATCACTACCCCTGGAACTAAACCTCCGATTTGTCCAGGTTTTTCAGCGATTTTTAAAACATCTCCGAATAAGAATCCGCTAGGGTCTGAGCCCCATTGTGTACCAAAGGAATAAATCGTATATTTTATCGCCCAAGCTACGATGACAGCATAATACGTACAGATTACAAAAGAGATTAATAGCTGCCACCAGCCAAGCCATTCAGCTTTTTTATTAATACGAAAGAGGGAGAGTGGTGCAGAGCCTCTATATTTATGTCCGATTGTGAACTCCATAATTAATATAGGAATACCTGCTGTTAAGATGGCAAATAGGTAGGGTAAGAAAAAGGCACCCCCGCCATTTTCATAGGCAACTGCTGGGAATCTCCAGATGTTTCCTAAGCCGACTGCGGACCCTACTGCTGCCATAATAAAACCGTATCTTGAACCCCATTGCTGACGTTTTTCCATTTTATAAACCTCCAAGATTAAATCTATCTATTCTGTGTTTTGTAAAAATTCAGATAACTATTTTGTTATATTAATATACCTATTATGTTTCGAAATGTCAATCAAATTTTTAAAAAAATTGTCGAAAAGATATTTAAAGGATAATTTTAATAGCATCTAACCATAATAAATACATTTCATTTATTTGGAGGGAATTGACTTATGAAACTGTTGGCTAAGGGGATTTTTACATTGGCAATCAGTTTATCTATTATGTTGACAAGTACTAGAGGAAACTGTGAAGCCACTGTGAATGAAGGGAATGGGAATATTAAAAATATTATTTTTCTAATTGGTGATGGTATGGGGGTTTCCTTCACTTCAGGGTATCGCTACTTAAAGGATGATCCGTCCACCATAGAACTAGAATCAACAGAGTTTGGCCAATACCTTGTTGGTCAACAGACGACCTTTCCAAATGACCCAAGCCATAATGTGACGGATTCTGCTGCTTCGGCAACAGCGATGGCGACTGGTATAAAGACCTATAACGGGGCAATTGGAATTGGAAATGATCACTCGAAATTAAAATCAGTTCTTGAAGCAGCTAAGGAAAAAGGGAAAGGAACAGGGCTCGTTGCCACTGCCCAAATTACCCACGGCACGCCTGCAGCTTTTGGGGCACATGTTACTCAGCGGAAAAACATGAGTGCGATTGCTGATGATTATTTTCAAGATCGAGTAAACGGTGATCATAAAATAGATGTTTTATTGGGCGGGGGGGCTGATTGGTTTATCCGCAGCGATAGAAACTTAGTTGATGAGTTTGTTAAAGACGGCTACAGCTATGTATCTAACCTTAATGAGATGAAAGAGGACCATAGTACTCAGGTGTTAGGGTTGTTTGCCAAAGGCGGGCTTCCAAAAATGATAGATCGACCTAACGACGTTCCTTCCCTAGCAAATATGACTGCCTCGGCACTCGAACGGCTAAATAAAATCGATAACGGCTTTTTTCTGATGGTGGAAGGAAGTCAGATTGATTGGGCTGCACATGACAATGATATCGTGGGAGTAATGAGTGAGATGGAAGACTTCGAGAAGGCGTTTAGGGCTGCCATTGACTTTGCGAAAAAGGATGGACATACATTAGTGATTGCAACAGCTGACCATTCAACAGGGGGATTCACGATAGGTGCAAAAGGACAATATAATTGGTTTAGTTCAGTGGTAAAAGCAGTGCAGCGGACACCGGATTATATAGCTATGAAAATAGCTAAGGGTGCAAATGTGAAAGATACGTTAACGAAATATATCGACTTTCCTTTAACAAAAAACGAAATAAAATTAGTCGAAATAGCAGCAAGAACGCAAAAAGTAAAAAACATCGATAATGTCATCGAAGAAATCATTAACATCCGTTCCAACACAGGCTGGACAACAAAAGGACACACAGGCGAAGACGTAAACGTCTATGCCTACGGACCAGGAAGTGAACGCTTCAAAGGGCAAATCGACAACACCGACCACGCCAAAATCATCTTTGACATTCTTAAATGAAGTATTTTTGGTGCCTGTCACCGAGCGATTTTACTCGGTGACAGGCACCGTCCATGGACAGTGTCCACCCTAGGTGGACACTTCCCGCCTAGGGGGACAAAAGGGGATAATTCGTTATGCTTTTGTGTGTTTGATTGAATAGGCTGCGAGTTGTACACGGTTTTCTAGTTCTAGTTTTTCTAGTAGTTTTTTTATATGGTTTTTTACTGTGTTTTCTGCAATAAAAAGGTGTTGCCCGATTTGTTTGTTGGTCAAGCCTTCCGAAATTAAAAGCAGGATTTCCTTTTCTCTAGGTGTTAATGCTTTTAAAGTTTGAGAATGCTGCAGGTCTTTTTCTCTAAACTGATAGAGCAGTTTTCCTGCCATTCCCCGAGTTGTTTCGATGGAACCGTCGACAACCGAGTGAAGATATTGGAGCCATTCATCTGGATCCATATTTTTGAGCAGATACCCTTGTGCGCCATATTGAATAGCGGTAAATAAATCAGCAACATTATCAGAGACACTTAACATAATGACTTTTATGAAAGGGGAGGTCTCTTTAATAATTTTTGTAGCCTCTAACCCATTTAAAATCGGCATTTCAATATCCATTAAAATAATATCAGGAATCAATCTCTGACTTAGTTCGATTACTTCTCTTCCATTTTTTGCCTGACCGACAATTTTGAAATAGGGGTCATCCTCAAGCATTTCACTAATGGCCAGACGTGCGTGGGGATGGTCATCCGCAATTAAGATACGAAATGGATTTGTCACCTTACCTTTCTCCTTTCAAAATTATTTTTGTTCCAAGTTTCTCTTCTGAAGTGATTTCTAAAGAAGCCTCTAATCGCTCTGACCGTTCCTTTACCATGGAAATTCCATATTTATTTGACTGTAGTTCGGTAATATTGAATCCCTTCCCATTATCTTCTATTATCATTTCCCATTGTGAATCACTTGTTTGCAAAGTGAAATTCACCCTAGATGCCTCTGAATGCTTTCGAATGTTTGTAAATGCCTCTTGGATAATTCCAAATAATTGCACTTCGTCAGCAGGAGTGAAGAGAGAATCCTTAATAGAAATATCAGTGAGTATATCAATCCCTGACACAATACTCCAATCTTCAAGCCAATTCTGAATCCGTTTTGAAAAAGAAACATGTTCGCTTGGACTGATACGTAAATTGAAAATTGCTTGACGTAAATGCGTGTCAATCGAATTAACAAGCGCTCCAGCTTCGTCTATTTTTCCTTTTTTTAAATGTACCTTAAGTAAAAAAAGGGTTTGGGCAATACTATCATGTAATTCCTTTGCCAGTCTTTCTCTTTCTTCATAAATAGCGTGCATTTCTCGTTCCTTTGTAATCCGTTGGTTTTTCAGGTCAATCGTGCGAAACATCCACGTGGAAAAGATATAAGAAATGATAAGGGTTAGGATGGTAATCACAAAGTTACCTGCCGTCATTGAAAGATTATGAAGCAGTACACTATGCCGAAAAAACTCAAATCCACCAATTAATACAGTTGGAATAAAAATGCTAAAAAACTTTAATGTACGATAGGACATGATTATTGCTCCCTTTTCACTTGTTCAGTCTTTACAATAGGCTGTTTTCATAAAGAGTCTTACAAAAAATCCAAGATTGCTCTTGGATTTTTGACAGTAGTTCGTTCTTATTGCTGTTTACGATACAAGTGTAACAAATCAACCATGAATTTATTAGTGTTAAGATGGTCATTTTTTAGCATTGTGACCAATTTTCCGTCTTCCATAAATAAAACACGGTCCGCCACCTCTGAGGCAACATCCATCATATGAGTTGAAAAAATAATGGTTGAGCCGCTATTTTTAATATCTTTTAGAAGCGTAATAAAAACATCAATCCAATAAGGGTCTAGACCATTAGTTGGTTCATCGAGAATCAAAACAGCGGGTGTCGCTGCCCACGCCTGTCCAAACAGCAGCCTCTGCCGCATCCCTTTGGATAAGTGCTTGACCATTTCGTGTTTTTTTTCTTCCAGCCCAAGAATTCGAATCACTTCCATTATACGGGTTTGCGGAATATTTCTGAAAGACCCATAAAAACATAAAAACTCCTGTACGGTCAGGGTCTCTTGAGCATAAAATTCATCTGGCATATACCCAATTAGGGATACATACCTTTTTCTATTTTTAAGCAAATCTACATCTTCGATGATGACTGTGCCCTCACCTGGAGAAGAAATGCCGGCAAGGATATGGAGTAATGTGCTTTTCCCAGCGCCATTTCCTCCACAAAGGGCAATGCATTCCCCGGCTGCTACTTTCAATGAGAAGGGGTGAAGGGCTATTTTCTTTTTAAAAACCTTTGAAGCACTTTTAATTTCTAGGCGATTAGTCATTGCACCAGTCTCCTTCTCAAAATGAAGAATGATAGTGTTAATAATAAGATAAGGTAACAAAGTAGATAAACCAAAAGAATGAACCAGCTGGCATTAGATTGAATGAGTTGAACAATAGAATCATAGGATTGACCAAATATCGCCCCGCTGTCCCACTTAATGATTAGAAAAACACGTAGAAACTCAGAAGGATTTAAGACCATTGCAATCTTCATTAACGCATCAATCATCGTGTAAGGGACCAAACCTAACACCGCAATAAGTGCTGTGGGCCAAATCATTATCAGAAAAAACCAGATGGCTACCGTTAACGTTAATGCTTTCCATCTTGTTCGAGCTAAGGTACCGAGAAAGATGCCTAGAAGGAGAAAAGTAAAGATGAGAAGCAGTGAAAATAGATAGATGCCAAGCAGCCACTTTATTGATAGCTCGATTCCTGCCGCCAAACCAATTGCCATACTGATTCCATAACTAAGTGTGAACACAACTGTTTGTGCAGTAAACAAGCCAATAAATTTTCCGAATAAATAAGTAGGAATACTAATAGGATAGGTACATAATAAAGCCCATTGTCCGTTTTCAAATTCATTTGTAATGGAAAAAGAGCTGATAATCATCATAAATAGGGGGAGTAAATATAAAATAATATTTACAATGGTCCCTGTAATATTGGTAAAGCCAGAAATACTATCATTTGTCCCTTCTAGCAAAAAGAGGAGTGAAAATACTGAACACCAAAGGAGTAAAAAAGAATAATAAGAGCGTTGCCGTGTCATTGTTTTCCATTCAGAGAACCATAAATTTCTCATAGGTTGACTTCCTTTCAAGTAAAAAGACAATCTTGATTGACTGCCTTTTTGACTTCATCTTCTTGATGCCTTTGGGTAGACTCTTAGTGAGCACTAGCTTTCGTATCTTCCTTTTCACTATGGCCATCCATTTTCATTTTTTTCATTTCTTCCATCATTTCTTTATTTTTTTCCCATGAATGCTTCTCTAAGTCGGTATAGGTTAATAGGCTGCCTTCATTTTCATCAATGAAATTTTGCGCATCATCTTTGGTTGTAAAAGAGATTACATTGTAGGCCATTGGGGTTTTGATGGCTTTACCATACACATAAGTGGCATTTTCCATTTCAATCCACTCACTTGTGGAATAATCTCTAACAAACTTGGCATCAACTTTTTCATTCTCGTTTTCCTTCATCCATTGATTCATACAACCAATATCATCAAAGACGATTGCTTTCCCGTTTTTAAGGATAATTTCAGTAGCAAATTGGTTATCTTTTACCTGCATATTGCAAATTTCACATTTAGCCGTTTCTTCATGAATAGCCTCAGGTTTTATTTTTTCGTTTCCACAGCCGGTGATCATCAATAATGCAAGGATTGTAATTAGAATTATTTTTAAGATATAGCGGTTCATATTTTTTTCCTCCCTAAATAGATAAATAGTAGACTACTAATAATCATGAACATACTGATCATCCATGAGATAGAACGGCTAGTTTCCTGTTTGATATCAAAATGGATATTGTTCTTCATTAAAGGGCTATCATCCGCTACAAGGACACTTTCCGGACTCTTTAACATTTTTTGCAGCAATAACATTCCAGGGTGTTGAAAAAATAATTGATAAGCCGGAACGTCCTTTGATAGATTAAGAAAATATGGATCGGCCCGGTATGGAAGGTTACTTATTCTATCCCCATCTGTATCAAGCTTCAAAGCTGCATCCCAGTAGTTATTTTCGATGATATTATGGGTCTCTTCTTTTGCTTGTATCTCATTTACATTGCTAGAAAAGGAATTGTTTGTGATTCGATTATTTTCAATTTTGGTTATTTGGGCTCCGATAAAGTTGGCAGTAAAATTGTTGCTGACGATTTCATTGTTGTTTGAATCCTCCATATACATTCCAACTCGATTCGTTGATATGGTATTTTTGCGAATGGCAGATTCATGAATATCATAGAGTAGAAGTCCCTGTGCATTCACATTCTGGTTATTATCCGTTAATTTATTTGCCTCAATGAGGGAACCTTTGGTGCCCATAATCATGGCACCTGTAAAATTTTGCTTAGAAATGTTATCTCTAATAGATATATAATTTGAAAACATAATGTGAAATCCGTATCTTGAATTCTGAACGGTATTTTCTATAAAGGTGTTATGGTGGCTATTTTCCATATAGAATCCGTCTTCGACATGTTTCATTTGAATACGTTCAAATCTATTAGAATTTGATTGCCACAAGTCAACCCCATTTTCACTGCCTTGCCCCGAGATCGTTATATTTCGCACCATCGATTTTTCAGTATTATCGAACTGGATTCCTCGTATTGGAGTTACGATTGTTAAATCCTCAAGTAAATGATTTTGACCGCTGACTAAGATAGCCGCGGGGCTTTCGTCTTTAGGACAGCTCACTATTGCAATCCCTATAAGGCTAACGTCTTGACCAGTTACAGTAATCATTGGCTTGGTGGAACAGGATTGGAAAGTGGCTCCCTTTTCGCCAACTAGTACAATGGGCTTATCTAGAACGATCGGTTCGTGGTAAACTCCCTTTTTCAAATAAAGAGTACCGCCTTCCATGGTTGAATCAATTCTTGATTGAAGTGTCTGATCAGCAAAAACCTCCCTGCTATTTAGTAAAGACATCAAACCAAAAATAATAAAAAACGACATAATAACCTTCATAATAAAAAAATTCCTTCCTGAGAAAGACCTTTATACTACTAAATTAGTTAAAATCACCATTATTTCATATGACCCTTTGGGGCTATAATTCCTATGAATGTGAACTTTTTTTGAACAAAAAAATATCAGAAATTGTTTGCTAATTTCTTCACATTCGGGTGCTCTTTTTTATTAAAACCAATTTTATAATGGTGATAAGATAAATAAACTAGAGGAGCACTCTAATATGAAAAGAAGGATAGTGAAGGGCGCGGTTTTTACTTTATTAATATGTATTGGATTGTCGGCATGTGGAGAGAAGGAGAAGGTAAAGGCTCCGACAAATCTTCCATCAGAGAACCAGGAGGCAGTACAAAACAGTGAGATAACTCCAGAGGAGCTTCTAGACAGTCTTCGTAATCATACGACACTTGTACCTATTGGAGATATACCGATTCCTGAGGATAATCCGATGAAGCCGGAAGTGCTTGAACTTGGTCGAGCGTTATTTTTTGATCCGAGACTTTCAGGGAATAATCAGGTTAGCTGTGCTGCTTGTCATGACCCAAATTTGGGTTATGGCGACGCAAAACCGACTTTTGATAAATATACAGGCGGTAATGGTGCAAGGAACAGCCCAACTGTCATTAATTCCGGTTATTACACGTCCAACTTTTGGGATGGCCGAGCGGCTTCTCTAGAGGAGCAAGCACTGGGACCGATTCAAAATCCTGATGAAATGAACCAGCCGATTGATGAACTTATTAAAGAATTATCAGCCATAAAAGGCTATCGAGAACGTTTCCAAGCGGCATTTAATGAAGGAGTAACAGAACAAAATATTGCAAAAGCCCTTGCTGCTTTCCAAAGGCAAATTGTTGTAAACGATACTCCTTACGACAGGTTCCTGGAAGGGGAAACAGAGGCATTAACGAAACAAGAGATCAGTGGACTCCGATTGTTCACAGGAAAAGCCTTTTGTGTGACCTGCCACAATGGACCCAACCTATCTGATAACAATTTTTACAATATCGGACTCAATACTGAAGACGAAGGCCGAAAAGCGGTTACAGAGCAGGAAGGGGATTTAGGCCGAATTCGTACGCCTGGATTATATGGAATAACTCATACTGCTCCATACATGCGGGATGGCAGTCTTACTACACTTGAAGAAGTAATTGATTACTATGACCGTGGCGGCGATGACCACCCCGATAAGAGCTTTTTTATCCAAAAATTTATGAGTCCTATTGGCTTAACAGACCAAGAGAAAGCAGATTTATTGGCTTTTCTAAAAACCTTAGGTGGAGAGCCGCCGATATATACAAAACCAGAGCTTCCGTAAAGTAATAAATGCCTGAGCCCCTATAAGCTAGGGGCTCAGGCATTTATTTTATGGATGTCTCCAATTTTTTAATGACCTTTTTGTAGTGTTTAATAGAGGTTAGTTTGCCAGTATAGGAAACTTGGTTTTTATCATCTAAAGATATGAACGTGATGGCAAGCTTCGGAAAAAATTTCTTGGACCGAAAACGAAGGTCTTTCCAGTAAATAAAATAGCCGTTTTTTCTTTTTTGAACAAAAGGGTAGGCAAAATGGGTGCTTCTAAGGAAGCTGTCAACCTGCTGATCTTTGCTGCTGTTTAAAACCAAACCAGGGTAGTCTATTTTCTTTGAAAAGGTGTGCTCTATCCATAAGTCTCCCTTCGAGAATGACCCAAATAAAAAGTCTTGACTGGTTTCAATCATAATATTCCAGTGGAAAGCAGCTGTTTTAGGAATCATTTTTATCTGAAGTGCATTTTGAAAATGCTGTTTAAGCTTCCATTTCGTATAGTGAGTAGATATCATCCGAATGAAAAGGTAAAGGACAATTCCTAAATAAACGAAAGAAAAGACTCTCCCTGTATCAAAAAAAGGAAGCAAACTAAATCCAAGGACATGGAGCATAATGATATATGGATCAACTAAAGGGAGGAAATCTAAGGATAGCCATTTTGTAGAAAATGGGCGTAATGCCTGTGTACCATTTACATTAAACAAATCTAAAAGAACATGTAAAATAACGGCAAGCAGGACCCATAAGAATAAGTGTGAAATAGAGCTGACTTGGAGGAATGGCAAAATGGCTGAAGTAGTAAGCATGCTCCATATAGGGATGGCTGGCAGTGAGTGTGACCACCCCCGGTGATTTTTTAAATAACTGCTTTTCCCCTTCAATCGATACATAAAGTCAAAATCAGGTGCGTTAGATCCGACAACAGTTCCGATAAGGACGGCGGTCGATAAGGCACTATTGTTTGAAACCACAGGGTCAATTTGAGCAAGAGCGCCAAGGCCGAAGCCAATAATAATGTGAGAAAATGTATCCATTACCCTTCCCCCTTAGCTTCAAGCATATATTTTTTTTGCGGGTTCATTGATAACACTAGAATATTGGTGTATAACATCTTCAAAAATCTGATCCCACTTTTGTGTAAGTGCATACTCCCTAGCATTGCTCGCCATTTGACCTCGTAAAGATTCATTATCTAACAAGTGAAGGATATTAATGATAAAATCCTCTGCCTTCCCCGGTTCGCACAAGTATCCGGTAACGCCTGTCGAAATAATATTTTTCACTCCTCCCGCATTCGCCCCAATTACAGGTGTCCCGCTTGCAAGAGCTTCAAGAACAACATTTCCAAAGGTTTCAGTGGGAGAGGGGAAAACAAATAAGTCTGTTGCTGAATAGGCCTCGGCTAATTCAACACCTTTCAAATAGCCGGTAAAGGTCATATTTGGAACTTCGGTCATTTTGAGCTCGTCGAGAAGCGGGCCATCACCTGCAATGAGCCAATGTACTTGGTCATTTATTTCAGGAGGTAAAGAACCAGCGACTTTCATGAGCGTTTTTAAATCCTTTTCTGGCGCCAGTCTGCCAACATAAGTAAGGATGAATTTTTCAGAAATGGCATATCGATTGCGAATATTCTCTTTCTCATAAAATGGATGGTAGAATTGGCAATCTACACCTCTTGGCCAGATTTCTAGATTCCTGAAACCTCGGTTATTTAGTTTTTCGAAACTATCCATTGAAGGTACAAAGAGTTTTTCAAAAGAACGATGAAACCATTTCATATATTTCCAAAGAGGTTTAGCTAGGAATTGCAGGTCATAAAAATGTAAATAGTCATTGAAGTCGGTATGATAGGAGCCGACAAGGGGTATGTTTAATTTCTTAGCAAAATATACACCGGAAAGACCAACAGTGAAAGGAGTTGCGACATGAATCAGATCTGGAGAAAATTGCTCAATCTCTGCCTTAAGCTGCAGGATGTTAGGAAAAGCTAATCTACATTCAGGATAAAGGAAAAAGGGCAGGCTTTTTAATCGGTGAATATGGTCTGAAATATATTCATTTGAAACAGAAATAGGAGCAAAAACCTTATAAGAAATATCCTGAGTTTCAAGATAGTCAGTAAATTTTTTGAGTGTATTTGCAACCCCGTTTACTTCCGGATAAAAGGTATCTGTGAAAATAGCAATTTTCATATTAGCCCCTCCTGTTGTTAAATCGAATCATTTCTAATATATGAAATAAAAACAGAGACCTCCGAAGCACGCTCCTAGAATCCCCCCTGCAATAACGTCCGAAGGATAATGAAGCCCTAAATAGATTCTCGAAAGCCCTACAGACAGCCCTAAAGGAAAGAGAATAGCAGCTAATGAGGGTATATGAATCATAAAGGGAACAATAACCGAGAAAACAGCTGTTGTATGACCTGATGGAAAAGAATGATCTTTCAAAGGGTTAGGTAAGATTTTTGTTGTTTCGATTTGTAGATAGGGCCTTTTTCGCGGGAAAAGCTTTTTAACCAGTTGAACAGGTATATGACTTAGAGCTAAGGCGGCAGCACTTGAAATGGCTGTAAGTCTAGTTTGATTTGATGAAAAGATGACGAGTAACAATGTTGTTACACTGATAAAGAGAGCACCGCCAATTTGAGTGATCGTACGGAAAAAGAGATTCATCATCCTTTTATCAAAATGGCTATTAATCTGTTCAAAAACTTTGCATTCAAATTGATATAAGGTTTGGATTTTTCTCATCATGACTGTGTCTCCCTTTAATTATGTAGTGGGGTAGAATTTACATTTACAATAGTTGATCTGCCAATCGATACGTAGGTAATCGGGTACCGCTCTATATCCTTAAGGGAATAGCAATTTCGGCCATCGAAAATAATCGGTTCCTTCATATAGGCAGCGTACGCATCCAATGGAAGATGCTTTATTTGGTCCCATTCTGTGGCAATGACAGCAAAGTCGGCATCTTTAAGCGCTTGCCGAATATTCGTTGTGTATTCAATTGAATCTCCTACAAGCTTATGTGCTTTGGGAATTGCCATCGGGTCATAAGCAGTAATCATTGTGCCTTCATCGAGTAATTCCTTAATAATTGTTAAGGAAACAGCTTCACGGATATCGTCAGTTTCTGGTTTAAAAGCAAGACCAAGCAAGGCTGCCTTTTTCCCTTTTAACGATCCGACTATTTCTTTTGCCTTCGATACTAGAAGGGAGTGCTGATACTGATTGACCTTAATGACGGACTGTAGCAATTCAAAGGGATGATGGACATTGCCTGCCAGCTGAACGAGCGCTTTCGTGTCCTTTGGAAAACATGAACCACCATAACCAATTCCGGCCTGAAGATTGGAATTCCCAATTCGTTTATCCATTCCCATTCCGTAAGAAACTTCCTCAATATTTGCCCCCACTTTTTCGCAAAGATTGGCAATTTCATTGATAAAGCTAATCTTCGTTGCAAGAAAGGCATTGGATGCATATTTAATCATCTCTGCACTCCGAATATCTGTGAAGAGTATCGGAATCTTTGATGGAAGGTAGAGCTGTTCCATAATAGATGCTGCTTCTGGATTATCAGTGCCGATTACGATTCGATCCCCTAAAAAGAAATCCATTACCGCTGAACCCTCGCGAAGAAATTCAGGATTGGATACAACATCAACCATGAGGTGACGAGGCTTGCGCTGTTTAAAAATTTGCTTGATCATATCGTTTGTTCCAACGGGGACGGTGCTTTTAGTACATACAATTACGTCTTTCTTTATTGAGTTAGCAATGGTATAAACAGCCCCATAAATATAAGATAAATCAACTGCACCATCTCTTTTTTCAGGAGTACCAACTGCAATAAAGATGATATCGGCCTCTGAGTATGCTTGGTTCGGGTTCGTAGTAAAACAGAGTTGACCGTTCGAGAGGTTCTTTTCTAATAAAGGTTCCAGTCCAGGCTCATAGAAAGGGATGTGTCCTTTTTCGAGCATTTCTATTTTCTCTTTTTGAGTGTCTAAACAGGTTACTTGATGTCCAGATTCAGCAAAACAAACTGCTGTAACTAACCCGACATTTCCTGCTCCTGCAACTGTAATCTTCATCATATCCCTCCAAATAGTAGTGGTTTGTTCTATTTTATCTGAAAAATTTGAATTCTTTCTTAACCTAGTGTTAAGAGAGTGTAAAGACTTTGTATAGTATGAAGGGACCTAGCGCTTGTTTGCGTGAATAAAGTAAAGACCTGAGCCCTGGTGCGTTTTTTAGTGAACGCAACATGGCTCAGGTCCCTATTTTGTGTACCGATTGGCGTAACTTGAGGCTACGAAGGCATTGGGTTTAATTTTCGGTTCAACCCCCATAGATTCCATCCGTGCTACCATTTCTTTCACAAATTCCCTTGTTTTATTGCGTTTTCCGGCACCAATATCCATATGGCCTTCCATGGTAAAGGTTGCTCCCTGGTAGACAAAGGGAAGGACGATATTGATTAATCGAGTTTTTCTTTCCTCGGTAAACAATGCGACAATGTCCTCAGTTAATGAGAGCTCAAAAGAAATTCTTTCATGCAGCTGCGTCATCTTTCTTGGGATTATAATCTTTCTAATACAAGCCCAAGCACCTTTACCCTGATTTTGAATAACAATTCCCGTAATAAAAATGGTATGTCTTTTATGGACCTGTGAATCCGTTCCGACCATTAACCGATAATTCCCGCTTGGCGCTATGTTCATGAACTTTACAATGTTTTCGAATACCTCTTCAAACGACATACTTTTCTCACGAAGATTCTGAAACGAATAATCAAAAACCTGATAATTTTTCATTTAAAACACCACATCTTTCCTTTCTGGAAGTAATTACACTTACAATTCTTAATATTATTTTATGGAATAAGAATTATTCTTGTGCAACAGGAAATGGACAGGCAGCAAACAAAGTTTTCCAAACACAAAATCACTATATCCAACAGGTTTTTGAAACCAATAAGGAAGGACGTTAAATTTTTGTAAATGAGAGAAAACTGTAATTAATAATCCAGCAAACTATTAAACAACTGTCCGCCTGAGGTGGACAATGTCTTTCTGTGGTGCCTGTCACCGAGCAGTGTCACCGAGTAGTGGGTGAGTAGTGTCACCCTAATGGAAAGATAATACATTGCCTGGATTTTGAGTTTTTGTTAAATTAGAGCTTTAAGTATAGAGAGAAATACGTTATGAGGAGGGATTTTAGGATGAAGTTAATAGAGAGTTTTATGAATGGAGCTAATACGCTGCTTTGGTCTTATGTGCTTATTGTTATGTTGGTAGGATTAGGGCTTTATTTTACTTTCCGGACTAAATTTGTTCAGTTCCGGATGATTGGGGAAATGTTTCGGTTAATGGGTGAAGGCAAGACGAAGGGGCAAAAGGGTATATCGTCATTCCAAGCCTTTTGTATTAGTACAGCTTCACGTGTCGGTACTGGGAACCTTGCGGGGGTAGCGATTGCGATTACCACCGGTGGTCCGGGTGCGGTTTTCTGGATGTGGCTCATTGCCCTTATTGGTTCAGCATCGGCTTTTGTAGAAAGTACACTGGCACAAATTTATAAAGTAAAAGATGGTGACACCTTCCGGGGCGGACCTGCTTACTATATGGAAAAGGCGTTAAAAGCACGTTGGATGGGGATTACGTTTGCAGTCTTAATCTCAATTACTTTTGGACTAGCATTTAATTCTGTTCAAGCAAACACCATTACTAGTTCTTTAAACAATTCTTTTGGAATGAATAAATCCGTTATTGCTGTAGTCTTAACACTTATTACAGCCGTGATTATTTTTGGCGGGCTAAAAAGGGTTGCTAAGGTTGCTGAGTGGATGGTTCCAATCATGGCAGGAGCTTATATTTTAATTGCCTTATATATTATGGTTACGAATTTTTCAGAAATTCCTGCTGTTTTTGCATTGATATTTAAGAGTGCTTTCGGGCTTGAAGAAGTGGCAGGCGGAGCGATTGGCGCTGCGATGATGAACGGAATTAAGCGCGGTTTGTTCTCAAACGAAGCGGGGATGGGGAGTGCACCGAATGCAGCTGCGACAGCTGATGTCAGCCATCCCGTTAAACAAGGTCTAATTCAGTCCCTTGGTGTATTTGTAGACACGCTTGTTATCTGCAGCTCTACGGCATTCATCATTCTATTATCCGGTCTATATACGTCTAATGAGGCAGATGGAATCATCTTAACTCAAAATGCTCTCGAGGGATCATTAGGCTCTTGGGCAGGTATTTTCCTTGCCATCATCGTATTTTTATTTGCCTTTAGTTCGATTGTTGGGAATTACTATTATGCACAATCGAACATTGAGTTTATTAAGAATAACAAACTGCTGCTAAATGGATTCCGTCTGCTTGTAGTTTTCATGGTAGCATTTGGTTCATTAGCTGATTTAAAGTTTGTATGGAGCCTGGCTGATTTATTTATGGCACTGATGGCAATCATTAATTTAATTGCTATTACTCTCCTTGGAAAAATTGCCTTTGCGGCACTTGCTGATTATAAAAAGCAAAAAGCAAGTGGAATAGATCCAGTCTTCTATGCCTCTAATATTGAAGGACTAAAAGACGTAGATGCTTGGGAAGATGCGCCGCTGAATATCAAATCCAAGAAAAAAATAGGTTAATCATTTGGGTGACAGGCACCACCGCGGTGCCTGTCACCTTTTTAAAAACCTTGTAAGAACAAGTGATTTTGATGTAATATGACTTTATTAGTTTTTTTGTGAATAGGAGTGCGTAGAATTGGCAGAAAATTTCGAAAGGCAGATTTTGACTTGGTTTGAACATTTTCATTCTCACCCCGAGGTTAGCTGGGAAGAGGTTAAAACAACACAGGCACTAGCAGATATTTTGGATAATTTGGGTGTTACATACCGTCGTTTTGATGATGTCACTGGGCTTATCGCTGAAATAGGCGAAGGGGATGATGTGATCGCGGTGAGAGCAGATATAGATGCTCTATGGCAAGAGGTTGACGGAGTTTGGCAGGGAAACCACTCCTGTGGTCATGATGCTAATATTTCAATGGTGCTTGGCGCACTTCTTTATTTGAAAGATAAACCGCTAACAAAAAAGGTACGTTTTATTTTCCAGCCAGCTGAGGAAAAAGGTAATGGTTCACTTTCGATGATTGAAAGGGGAGCCATCGATGATGTGAGCCAATTATTCGGGATTCACCTTCGTCCGATAGAAGAGCTCCCGCTGGGACAAGTTTCGGCTTCTATTCATCACGGTGCGGCAATATTTCTAGAAGGAAGAGTTAATGGGGTAGATGCTCACGGTGCCAGGCCGCACCAAGGTAAAAGCGCTCTTGACGTGATTGTTGGACTGCATCAGTTCGTCAAATCTATTTATCTATCACCGTTCGAAGCCTATTCTGCAAAACTTACAAAAGTTATCGCTGGCGGAGAAAGCCTAAACATTATCCCAGGTTCAGCGGAATTTGCCATTGATGTCCGGGCGCAAAAAAATGAAGTTTTAGAAAAACTGAAGGACCAAATTGACCACGGAATGAACAGCTTAAAAGACCTTTATGGGGTCGAAATCGAATGGAAATGGAGCGATTTTACGCCTGGTGCTGAGGTTTCTCCTGAAGCCGCAGCGATCGCCGAAGAAGCTATTCTGAGTGTTGCGGGCCATGAGGCGCTTTCACCGCCAGTAATCACTTCCGGAAGTGATGATTTTCATTTTTATACTATAAAGAATCCAAAATTGAAAGCAACGATGATTGGTGTGGGCGCTGACCTCCAACCAGGATTACATCATCCTAAAATGAACTTTAATACCTCGGCCCTAAATCTTGGGGCACGGATACTTGCTGAAACACTGCTCAGAGCATAAAAATAGGATTGCGATGCATATCATGCATCGTAATTTTTTTGTCTAAATTCTGCAAATTTTGGTTGACGTAAAATTAACCTATGTATAAAATGTAATTACCGACTATTTAACGACAATTACCAATTTTCTAACAAGTAAGCGCTAACAATATTTACTATCTAATTTGGGCGGGGGAATGTGTATGAAAAAAGAGATGAGTTTTAAAATGGCTGTGCTGCCACTTTTAGTCATGATCGTGGTAATGGGGATTACGATTATCGTCCTTGAACAAGGACCACATATTCCATTAATAATCGGAACATCAATTGCGGCTATCGTTGCTTGGCGGTGCGGTTATAAATGGTCAGAAATTGAGGAAATGATGTATAAGGGGATTCGCTTGGCGCTGCCTGCAATCGTTATTATCATTCTCGTTGGCTTAACAATCGGTGCCTGGATTGGCGGCGGAATTGTAGCAACCATGATTTATTATGGATTAAAGATCATTACCCCTTCACTATTTCTTGTTTCCATTACAGTCATCTGTATGATTGTATCTTTGGCAATTGGCAGCTCATGGTCAACAATGGGAACAATCGGTGTAGCAGGTATGGGAATTGGCTTAAGTATGGGAATTCCAGCACCAATGATTGCGGGTGCTATTATTTCTGGATCTTATTTTGGCGATAAAATGTCCCCATTATCTGATACTACTAATCTTGCATCCGGTTTAACGGGAACAGATTTATTTGTGCATATACGTCATATGCTTTATACTACCATTCCTGGTATCGTCATCACTTTGGTGATATATGGATTTATGGGCAGGAAGTTTGGGAATGAAGGAATGGATTCTGCTAGTATTGATAAAACGTTAGGAGTTCTCCAAGACAGCTTTGTGATTTCACCATTTTTATTAATCGTTCCATTATTGGTTATTATTTTAGTCGCGAAGAAGGTCCCGGCCATTCCAGCACTGATTATAGGTATTACACTTGGATTTCTCTCACAGGTAGTTATTCAGGGCGGGGACGTTTCGTCCGCAGTTGCAGCTCTGCAAAGCGGCTTTGTCATTGATACCGGAAATGAAATGGTGGACAACCTCTTTAACCGTGGCGGTCTTGATTCGATGATGTACACGGTCTCTATGACAATCGTTGCAATGACTTTTGGGGGAATTCTAGAGAATTCTGGAATGTTACAAGCTATTGTTAATCAGATTTTAAAGTTAGCGAAGTCAGCTAGAGGTGTCGTTGCCTCAACAGTCGTTTCCTGTTTCGCAACAAATGCAACATGCTCTGAACAATATATTTCGATTGTTATTCCTTCACGGATGTATGCAAAGGCTTATCGTGATAAAGGCCTTCATTCAAAAAATTTATCGCGGGCACTTGAAGATGGCGGGACACTTACCTCTGTGTTTATCCCTTGGAATACCTGTGGTGTGTTTATCTTTGGTACCTTGGGTGTTCATGCGTTAGATTATGGTCCATATGCAATTTTTAACTTGATCGTACCAATTATTTCTGTGATTTATGCTCTGACTGGAATTACGATTACAAAATTGACAGATGAAGAAATGCTTCAGATTAAAAAAGAAGACGAAACAGTCTCTGCTTAAAAAAATAAGGAAAGTTCACCTTAAAGGGAACTTTCCTTATTATTATTAATAGGCTGGCATGTTAAGTTCATAAATTGCCCTTGGGCGCCCTTGGTGGTACACCATTTCTTCG
The DNA here is from genome assembly GCF_055502545.1 of Bacillus sp. CZDM1. Lineage (NCBI taxonomy): Bacteria > Bacillati > Bacillota > Bacilli > Caryophanales > Bacillaceae > Bacillus > Bacillus sp. CZDM1. The sequence goes on from NZ_JBUESO010000010.1 coordinate 162,969, forward strand.
CCGACAACCTTTACATAACCGTTATCAGCGAGCTTTTTTACAATTCTTTCGGTGGAACGGCGGGTCACCTGAAGATAGTCGGCCAGGTCAGCAGTTGTAAATTGTAAGGACTGCCTTGATTTACTGAACTCAATAATTTTAGAAAGATTGCCAGGACTTAGCTTTGTTTCCTTTGCAATGTTTAAAAGCTCGGGATGGTCATTTTTTAAACTATGTTGTTTATGCTCATATGGGAAGGGTCCAACTAATTCCTTGTCTTCGGTTAGAATATAACCACATTTTGAGGACAATTCTTTTTCTGCAAAACGCAGGGCAATTTTAGCATGTTGATCTGCTTCTTTCAACGTTAATCCGTAACCAAAACCGACTAGAAGAGGACCTTTCCATTTTTCTAAAAAATCAATGACGCGATTTCTATCTATTTCCCCCCGAGTACTATATAAGGCAAATAGGGTTCCGTTTAATGGTTGAACATATGCGTTAAGCAGGTGAGCAAGGGTATTAATTTGGTCCTGCTGATGGTTTTGGAGTGAAAGGTAACCAACAGCGACTTGAGCAGCTTTACTCTTAATAAGCTCCCCTTGAGCTTTTGCTGATTGCAAACCGCGAATCAAGGAAACCTGCGGATCAGCCATTCGGATGGCAGGAACACCAAGAGAGTGGAGTCGATCATAAACCGCATGTACACTTGTTAATGCAATTTTCGTTATGCCTTGCTCCCAAAGATTGGAGTGAAATTGTACAATACTCTCTAAATTGAAACAGTCTTCAAGCAATTGTTGTTTAAAATCCATAATTTGCAGCGATTCAATCCTAATTTCACTTTCAGAAAGAACATTATTAATAATAGAAGCATCATACAAATCAATAGATATTCTCTCAAGTGGTACATTCCTATTTTGTGTAATAGCTAATAAAGAAGCAGCAATTGTTATTTCATCTTGAGTTAGAATAAGGGTTGGATATGGCAGGTTGTCGAAGTGCTTTTTTGAAAAATAGTAAGGAAGAGCCCCTGAGAAAAAAACAACATCACAAGGCTTTAATTTTCTAGTAAGCTCGGCAACTTCCTGTGGATGTTGATATATATAGGGATCAATTGTAATATCAGTCATTTGACCGGAGGCGCTTACAATTTTGCGCAAAAATTCACTCGAGCCGAAGACAGCAATTTTCGTAGCCATGTTTAACACATCCTAATTAACGTCTGTATAACGACAACTATATCATATTATTGTTTGGAGAGGAATGACTATTATGAAAATTACGTCAATTCAACTTTTTGCCATCCACTTACCTCTAAAAGAACCATTTATCGTTAGCTACCACACCTATAACCATATGCCGTCCATCATTGTAAAGGTCACAACGGATGAAGGAATTGTTGGGTATGGTGAAGGAGTACCGGATGAACATGTGACAGGCGAGACCTGGGAAAGCACTTTTGAAATGATTAAAAATACCTTAGGCCCAGTCCTGATAGGTCAAAACCCGATGGAGATTGAGCGAATTCACGAAGTGATGAACAAGGCAATATATGGAGCACCAACGGCAAAGGCAGCTATTGATATTGCTTGTTTTGATATAATGGGGAAAAAGCTGCAACAGCCAGTTTATCAGCTTATTGGCGGGCGTTATCACGAAGAATTTCCGATTACCCATGTCCTTAGTATCGCCGAACCTGAAGAAATGGCTGCTGAAGCTGCTTTAATGATGGAAAAAGGCTATCAATCTTTTAAAATGAAGGTTGGAACAAAAGTCAGCAAGGATGTTGAACGTATTAAAGCGGTTCGTTCGCAAGTAGGGGAAGACATTGCCATCCGTGTTGATGTGAATCAAGGATGGGTAAATAGCGCCAACACCATTACTGCAGTGGAGCAGCTGAAAAGCCTTGGGCTTGATTGGCTGGAACAGCCGGTTGCAGCAGATGACATCGATGGAATGGTCGAAGTGAAGGCGAAAACGACGATTCCGCTGATGATTGACGAGGGTTTAAAGGGAACACGGGATATGCGGGAGATTATACAAAAGCGTGCCGCAGATAAAGTGAACATTAAACTGATGAAATGCGGGGGTATTTATCCGGCTGTTAAGCTTGCACACCAGGCGGAGCTAGCGGGAATGGAATGCCAGATTGGATCGATGGTCGAATCCTCAGTCGGTTCGGCCGCCGGGTTCCATGTTGCTTTTTCAAAAAAAATCATAACAAGCGTCGAACTGACCGGACCATTGAAATTTTCTAGAGATGTTGGCAATTTGGAATATGATGTACCGTTTATTCGGTTAACGGAGAAGCCGGGGTTAGGGGTAGAAGTGAACGAGGAAACCCTGAAAGAGCTAACCGTTTTACAAGACTTTGTTCAATGAAGGAGGGACTGTTCTTGAAGTGGATATATGAAGGAAAACTTAGAAATGGGAATGTGCCCTTTAAGGTCCGAAAATTGGGTGTTGAAGACTTGGAAGAGATTTTAGAGGTACAGACGCAAGTTGTACAAGCAATGCAAGGTCCAGGAATACTTCAGCCCCTGATGAAAGAGGAGTACCAGTATATCCTAGAAGGGAAGGGCTTGATGATTGGTGCATTTACAGGGAATGAAATGATTGCCTTTCGAGCACTGCTCATTCCGCCAATCGATGAAGAACACTTAGGACGGGATATTGGTTTACCAGAAAATGAGCTGCCAAAGGTTCTCTATCAGGAGATTTCAAATGTACTTCCTGCATTCCGTGGAAATCATCTTCAAAAAATACTGGCCGGTGTAATTATGGAAGAGCTAAGTAAGGAGAATTACGGCTGCCGCTACATTTGCTGTACAGTTGCACCATTCAATATTCCAAGCTTAAAGGATAAGTTTGCACAAGGAATGAAAATCGCAGCCCTCAAAGAAAAATACGGCGGCAGCTTACGCTATATTTTTGTAAAAGACCTAGAAGAAAACAAAGAGAAAGCAACTTTAAACCAGGAAAGCACCCGAATAAAAATGGGGGATACAGAAGGTCAAAAAAAGTTAATCCTCCACGGCTGGCGCGGTATAAGGATGGAAGAAGAAGAAGGGGACCATTGGGTGGTTTATGTGCATGATGGTGACAGTGATGGTGACAATAATGGTGACAGGCACCACTAATGTACAATTGTACGCCTGGGGTGGACAGTGGAAAGAGCTGACAATCGTCAGCTCTTTTCGTTTTATAATTGGGATTTAATCTCTTTGATTTGTTCGATATGCCGTTCTTCGTGAAGGTAGATCAATTCGACCCATTGGTCTAGTGGCGTGTAGCCAAAGAGTGGGTGCTTGGCAGACTTTTCTGCTAGCAGGGACTTGTCTTCTAGTTGATTATAGAACTCCCAAAATTGGTTTCTTGAATGATTTAAGAGTTCTTTGATCTGCCCGGAATCCAACGGATCATCGCCAGGTGCCACTATATCTGGTGCTTTTGCCTTTTGAGTGCGGTCAACTGTCAGTTGAACAGGCTTTGGCTCTGCCTTTTTTCCATTGACTTTATTAAGTCCGTAAATGATTGCTTGTGTAAAGGCACTTTCTGTTAAGTACAAATGGCGGCATACCTGGGCAACACTCCATGTACCCTCATCAGGTTTCTTATTCAGCCTTTCATAGCTTAAACCAGAAATTTCTTCTAACAACCTATTCCTTGTTGCAATCAGTTCCTCCACTACATCGATACTCATCGCATATCACCCCTCAAATAGACATTCAATACTGTTTATATTCTTCATTATGAAGATTATTCCTTCACCTTTAATTCTCCTGTTGTACCGTACGGAGTTGATTGTTTTTTAAATAGAATATGATAGTGATAAGAATAGTTAGCCCGCCATATAAGACGCACATTAGCTGTAAACCGATAAAATCCAGAAAGAATCCAGTTAAAAGCAGCACGATTTGGAAGCCAATCCGGTCAAGCATATTACGGAACGAGAAGAATCTTCCGTGGAAATCCTTCGGTACTTTTGTTTGAAATACGGTGGATGCTGTGGGATAGAAGCAGCCAACTGAAAAGCCAAAAACTAGAAATGCTGCAATCGTTACAACCGTAACATCTGCAAAATAGAGCAGAAGCTGGGACAGACCGACGAGGATTGAGCTGGTAAATAAAATGGTGTAAGAAGATAGTTTGTCACTTATTTTTTTAATGAAGAAAGCTCCAATCATAAAGGAAACTCCTTCGGCAGTATAAATCCAGCCTTTGATCGCAGAACTATCCTGCAGTTCACTAATGTTAATGACCAAAAGGTTGAATCCGCCTAGAAATAAAAGTGGAACCAGTGTCATCAATAGGGTCATGAAGACAATCGGCAGACCCTTTATCACAGGTAATACATCTTTAAAACTAGTTTTTTCATTGGTATTCTTCGTTGTTGAAGAACTATTATTATTTTCCTCAAAGTTAAGGAACCAAGTTAGGATGAGTAATCCAAGGTAGGCTACTAGTGAACCGATATAGAGCATGGATAAGGGAAGAAGTACCAAGAGAATCCCTGCAACTGCCGTACCAATGATCCGTGAAAGGGTGGCTACATTCATATGTACTCCATTGAGCTGGAGTAAATCCTTATCGTTAACAATAAGAGGAATCGCTGCTTGCAGTGCTGGAAAATAGAAGGCAGCAGAAATTTGAATCGCAACAAAAAAGACAAGCATCCACCAAACAGATCCTGTAGCTATCGCAATAAGCATAAAGACGACACTTATCGTACGCAATAACCCTGACCATAGCATGACTGTTTTTTTACTTTTTTGATCGGTAATTTTGCCTGCATAAGGGCCAACGACAATCCCTGCTACCAGCCCGGCAGCCATAAGAAGTGATTTTAAGAAATCTGAGGGTATTTTCTCTTGCATGAACTCTAAATTTCCAATAATCCCAAGCCATAAGCCAAGACCAGCGATAAATTCCCCCGTTAAAATAATCCAAACATTTCTGTTGTTCCACATAAGCTGGCCTCTCAATCATTTAAATTATTTTTTATCCAAACACTATCATAATCTAATTGTTATTAGAATAGAATAACTCTTTACATAGTTTGGAAGGAACCATTACTTTAAATTGGTGTACAAAATGTCTGATCCTTTGCTTTAGGGTCAGACATTTTTGTGCGGATCAATTGAAATTAACAGGTAGTATTTATAAATTTGAGAGTTTATTCAAATTGTTAGAATAAAAAAACATATTATTCCGACTTGACTGATAGGAATATATATAATAGTATTTTCATAGACTAATTTACGCAAGACAAAATATATATTAATAAAAGGGGGAATTAAGATGAATGCAATTTTTATCATTGTGAATGTTGCAGTATTGCTTTTACTCATGGTCGGTTTGCGCATTATGGCAAAAAAGCATGTATCATTCTCAAAGCGTGTATTCGCAGGTTTAGGTTTAGGACTTATCTTTGGTTTTATTATTCATTTAATTTATGGTACAGAATCTGAGGTTACAACGGAATCAATCGCGTGGTTTAACATTGTAGGATCAGGTTACGTTAAGTTACTACAAATGGTGGTTATGCCGCTTGTATTCATTTCAATCGTAGGAGCTTTTACAAAATTAAAATTAACGAAAAATATCGGAAAAATCAGCATCCTTGTAATTGGAATTCTACTTGGAACAACTGCTATTTCTGCAGCAATTGGAATTGGTACATCATTAGGATTTGGTCTTGATGGTATCGAACTGACTGAAGGTGAAGCAGAAGCGGCTCGGAATGCTGCGTTAGAGGAAAGAGTTGTTACGGTTGAAGCAATGACCATTCCGCAACAAATCCTTGAGTTATTCCCAGCAAATCCGTTTGCAGATTTAACAGGTGCTCGTGCAACTTCAACGATTGCTGTTGTTATCTTTGCGGCTTTTATCGGGATAGCTTACCTTGGAGTCAAACGTAAAGATCCAGAACATGCTGAACTTTTTGCGAAAATTATTGATTCTCTATATTCAGTAACGATGAGAGTTGTTACGATAATCCTTCGTTTAACGCCATATGGTATTTTGGCAATTATAACAAAGGTTGCAGCAACAAGTAACTATGACGCAATCGTGAAATTAGGGAAATTTGTCATCGCATCTTATGTAGCACTTATTCTTGTGTTTATTGTTCATTTATTATTATTGTCAATCGCAAAAATCAACCCGGTTAATTATGTGAAAAAGGCATTACCAACCTTAACATTTGCGTTCACTTCACGTTCAAGTGCAGGAACATTGCCTTTAACGATTAAAACGCAAACGAAAGACTTAGGTGTTTCTGAAGGGATTGCAAACTTTGCAGGTTCATTTGGACTAACAATCGGTCAAAACGGATGTGCAGGTGTGTATCCAGCGATGTTAGCGGTTATGGTTGCACCAGCAGCTGGTATTGACCCGCTTAGCCCAGGATTTATTATCTCACTAATTCTTGTAGTTGCCATTAGCTCATTCGGTGTAGCAGGAGTTGGCGGCGGGGCGACCTTCGCAGCACTAATCGTACTATCTGTTATGAACCTTCCAATTGCGATTGTGGGTCTCCTAATCTCAGTAGAACCGCTAATCGACATGGGACGTACAGCCCTAAACGTAAGTGGAGCCATGACATCCGGAGTACTAACAAGCAAAGCAACAGGCGAATTCGAACAAGAAGTATACCAACAGCCAAATATTGTAGAAGCATAGAAAAGCATAGAAAATAGCGATAAAAAATGGTGACAGGCACCACTCGTGGACACTGTCCGTGTGGTATGGACACTTTGGGATTTACTGGATAGTCGTGAGGACTATCCAGTTTTTTTGTGGATAAAAATCTAATTAAACGTTTGATTAAATCGGATAGTAAACTAATCAAACGATTGATTAAAAGGCTATAAACCGTTGGTACTATTGGGTTTGTAAATTGTCGTAATATAGGTTATTAATGTAATTGTTTACCATTAATTTTGGTGTTATGATTGAAGTAGTTATAGAGAAATGGAGGTTTTCCACATGAAGTATCGCAGATTAAGATTCCGTATTTTGAACCGTTAACTAAATAACGTTCAAGCTCTGCCATGCGTGCGGAGTAAATGGGATTGGTCTGCCTTATTTTTAAGGAAACCTTTATTTTACGGTAGGTAAAAAAGAGGGGGCGAGTCTACCCTCTTTTTTGCTGTCTTTAAAAATAATAATGAGTACGAATAATACCTATATTTAAACAGTGCAGGTATTTTCAAGCAGGAGTTCATACAAAACCAGATAAGCAATTATCGGGTATTTTTTGTATTGTCTTTTCCATTTACGAAAGCACAGGCAGCAGTCTGTGTTTTTTACTTTTCCAAAAGGAATGGAGGAAGAAAAGATGAGAGAAAAGGCTATTATAATAGGAGTGAATGTAAATCATCAACCTGACTTTCATTATTCAATGCAAGAATTGAAGAACTTAGCCGCCGCCTGTCATATAGAAGTTGTTGGGGAACTAACTCAAAGTTTAAGTCGATTCAATAAAACTCATTATATCGGCACAGGGAAAATAACCGAAGCCATTCAGCTCCTTGAGCAGCTGGATGCGGATATTGTCATCTTTAATGATGAATTATCAGGTTCACAAATTCGTAATCTTGAGAAAGAACTCAACAGAAAAGTAATCGATCGGACGATGTTGATTTTGGCTATATTTGCGCAGCGTGCGAAAACAAGAGAGGCACAGCTTCAGGTCGAAATGGCAAATCTTCAATACATGCTTCCTCGTATCGCTGGTCAACGTGAATCCCTAGGCCGGCAAGGTGGTGGAGTTGGCTTAATAAATAGAGGATCTGGTGAAACAAAATTAGAGCTCGACCGGAGGAAAATCGAAGAAAAGATTACTGCTTTAAAGAAGGAATTAGAAGGAATTGTTACAAAAAGGGAAACGCTGCGAAATCAGCGTAAGAAAAGTGGTATCCCGCTCGTTTCCTTAGTTGGCTACACAAATGCAGGCAAGTCAACCATCTTAAATGCTTTGTTAAAAAAATCTAATCATTCCTTTCATAAACAGGTATTTGAGAAAGACATGTTATTTGCAACCCTTGATACATCAGTGAGAAAAATAAAACTATCTAATCATCAGCCCTTCTTACTATCTGATACTGTAGGGTTTGTAGATAAGCTTCCACATCATCTTGTTAAAGCCTTTCGTTCAACCTTGGAAGAAGCAGCAACTGCCGACGTACTGATACATGTTGTCGATTGTTCGAGTCCAAATCATCAAAAACAGATAGAGGTAACCAATCAAACGCTAAGAGAAATGGGAATTGAGAATATCCCAACCATCTATGCATTTAATAAGGCTGATTTGGCAGGAGAGGAATTTCCAGCAGTCAAGGGGAATAGGGTCTATCTTTCTGCCAAACAAAACATTGGATTGGATGAATTAGTTGAAAGGATTAACCAGCAAATTTTTAAAAATCCGATTCATTGTGAAATGCTTATTCCTTTTGATGATGGGCGATTAATCTCCTATCTTAATGAGAATGCCAATGTGCTCTCCACAAAATATGAATATAACGGCACTTTGTTATCGCTCGAATGTAACAGCAATGATTTTGAAAAATACCACCAATATGTCATCTAAAAAGGAGAACCCCTTCAATGACGATTCCATTGAAGGGGTTTTATAAATCTTGGCTGTGTTAAAGCTCAATGTTGATTTTACTGTGTTTGGAAAATAAGAGGAGAATTTCCGTTTAAATTGGGAAATTCACATTTTTCCTTAATAATAAGCGGAGAATTTCCGCTTATTGTATCCAAATCATTGGATTTTGTCTTATTTAAAGCAGTTAACCGGAATATTTCCGCTTATATCTGCTTCTTAAGGTTCCTTTTCTACAATAGCCGGAAATTCTCCGCCTATGAATGGTCAACCCTACACGAAAATCAACAATGAAGATTAAGTCCGTATAATTGTGTAAAAAGAAAAGGGGTCATTTTTATCCTACTTGGCTACAATGTTTAACAACGACGA
>NZ_JBUESO010000011.1:0-167131 GCF_055502545.1 Bacillus sp. CZDM1
GGATAACTAGGTTCGATTACAAACCCCTTGACTTTTTGGCTCAGAGTCAAGAAATCAGTATGGAAAAATTATACTTAGAATCCATATAAAGTAATATTTGTATACCCTTGTGGATATTTTTGCAATGCTAGTGGAAAATCTCCGCTTATTTACCCCGAAACCAGCTCCATTCTGCATTTAAACGGAAAATCTCCGCTTATGTTTTATTTTTGCTGGTTACTCGATTTAGGACAAGACTTCTAAAAGACGTATTTTAAGAAAAGCACCTGATAACGGAACCAATTACACTTGATCCCCCCCTCCTCTTTAGGTAAAAAGTACCATTTTTAGTATATTTGTTAATATTTCAAAGTTTGTTCAATATTTCACAAACCATCATTGGAAATCGGTGTTATTATAAACTTATAAAAGGTTCAAGGAGTGATATGACATGATGGTATGTGAATGGAAATCCTTTTCAACAGATTCTGAAACGTATACACAAGAAACTTTCGAAGAAACTGTTGGTGATGAATTTGAGGCAATGATGTTCAAGGATAACGAAAACATTCCAACTTATATATGGACTGTAAACTTTGTCATCGTTGTAAAAAAATATTCAAAGGTCCTTACTGACATATCCTTTGAAAAGATACCACGAAACCCTGTATGCGAGTAACAATGTAAGTCATATAAATTCTGTTTGTTATTATTTTTTTACAGCTATATGTGAAATATATCACAAAGTTTTAAGAAATTGGAGGAATTAAAATGGCAGTGGCAGAAAAAATGAGCAAGGATATGCAAAGTGTAACTACAATGGTGGATACTTTGGTGGAAAATGGTCTAAAAGCGTTAGAAGAATTCCGCAGCTTTGATCAAGAAATGATTGATTCTATTGTGAAGCAAATGGCCTTAGCTGGTCTTGATCAGCATATGCAGCTTGCAAAACTTGCTGTTGAGGAAACTAAACGAGGCGTTTATGAAGATAAGATTATTAAAAATATGTTTGCAACTGAATATGTCTATCATAATATCAAATATGATAAAACCGTTGGCATTATCAACGAAAACGAACATGAAGGCATCATTGAAATTGCCGAACCCGTTGGCGTAATTGCAGGTGTTACACCTGTAACCAATCCAACATCGACAACAATGTTTAAAGCACTAATCTCTATAAAAACGAGAAATCCAATTGTTTTTGCCTTCCATCCATCCGCACAAAAATGCAGCAGCGAAGCGGCAAGAATCCTTAGGGATGCAGCGATAAAGGCAGGGGCTCCTGAGAATTGCATCCAATGGATTGAAACGCCATCCATTGAGGCTACACAAGCACTGATGAATCATTCAAGGATATCTATGATTCTTGCAACTGGCGGTGCAGGAATGGTCAAATCCGCTTATAGCTCTGGTAAACCAGCCCTCGGTGTTGGACCTGGAAATGTTCCATGCTATATGGAGAAATCAGCCAATATCCATCAAGCAGTGAACGACTTAATTTTATCAAAGACGTTTGACAATGGAATGATTTGTGCATCTGAACAGGCTGTGATTATTGATCAAGAAATTTATTCTCAAGTCAAAAATGAAATGATTGCAAATAATTGTTATTTTTTAAATGAAGAAGAAAAAGAAAAAGTTGAAAAATTAGTTATTAATGAAGTTTCATGTGCCGTTAATCCGAATATTGTTGGAATGGCTGCAAGTAAAATTGCTGCATTGGCAGGAGTAACAGTTCCAGAAAACACAAAAATACTTGTAGCTGAATTAAATGGTGTCGGACCAGGATACCCGCTATCAAGAGAAAAATTAAGCCCAGTCCTAGCCTGTTACAAGGCAAGTAACCTTGAAGAAGGCTTAAAAAGAGCAGAAGAAATGCTAGAGTTTGGCGGGTTAGGACATTCTGCAGTCATCCATTCCCAAGACCAAACAGTAATTAAACAGTATGGCTACCGGATGAAAGCTGGAAGAATCATTGTCAATGCCCCATCGTCACAGGGTGCCATCGGTGATTTTTACAATGCTTACATGCCTTCACTAACACTTGGCTGTGGTTCATATGGAGGAAATTCTGTTTCCACTAACGTTGGTGCGATTCACTTAATCAATATCAAAAAAGTAGCCCAAAGGAATGTTAATATGCAATGGTTTAAAGTTCCAGCCAAAATTTATTTCGAGAAAAATTCCACTCAGTATTTAGCTAAAATGCCGAAGATTTCTAAAGCATTCATTGTAACGGACCCTGGAATGGTGAAACTAGGGTATGTTGATAAGGTACTTTATTATTTAAGGAAACGTCCGGATTATGTTCATTGTGAAATTTTTTCAGAGGTAGAACCAGACCCATCCATTGAAACGGTTATGAAGGGCACCGAAATGATGGCTAAATTCCAGCCGGATGTAATCATTGCTCTCGGCGGCGGGTCAGCGATGGATGCTGCCAAAGGGATGTGGCTGTTCTATGAGAATCCAGAATCTGAATTCTTTGGGTTAAAACAGAAATTTCTCGATATCCGAAAACGAATTGTGAAATATCCTAAGTTAGGTGAAAAGGCACAATTTGTTGCGATTCCAACCACCTCTGGAACAGGTTCGGAAGTAACTTCCTTTTCCGTCATAACGGATAAGGAAGCAAATATTAAATATCCGCTTGCCGATTATGAATTAACACCAGATGTAGCGATTATTGATCCGCAATTTGTAATGACTGTTCCTAAACATATTACGGCGGATACTGGAATGGACGTATTGACCCATGCCATTGAGGCTTATGTGTCTTGTATGGCTAATGATTATACAGATGGACTTGCCATGAAAGCCATCCAGCTTGTATTTGAATACCTGCCAAGAGCCTATCGAAATGGCAGTGACGAATTGGCACGTGAAAAAGTTCATAATGCTTCAACGATTGCTGGTATGGCCTTTGCGAATGCCTTCCTTGGTATCAATCATAGCCTTGCCCATAAGCTCGGCTCAGAATTCCATATCGCTCATGGACGTGCAAATACAATATTAATGCCGCATGTCATTCGCTATAATGCTGCCAAACCGAATAAGTTTACAGCATTCCCGAAATACGCACACTTTGTGGCAGATAAGCGCTATGCAGAAATTGCACGAACACTTGGACTGCCTGCGAATACCACAGAAGAAGGAGTTGAAAGCCTAGTTCAAGCGATCATTCGCCTGGCAAAAGAGCTTGATATCCCAATGAGTATCGAAGCAAATAATATTGAGGCAGACACTTTTGAAAGCAAGGTTGACTACCTCGCAGATAAAGCATTTGAAGACCAATGTACCACTGCTAACCCTAAGCTGCCTTTAGTAACCGAATTAGCTGAAATTTACCGCAAAGCATATAAGGGAGTTTAAAATAGTTTTATGAAAAGGCCGACTTCTCCTTCCTATAAACTGGAAAGAGAGACGGTCTTTTTTTTCAATTCATCAAGAAATTGTAGGGTTTGATGCTTTACTTTTTCGGCCAGATTTTCGCATCCGGTTCTAGAAGCCACTTATGTTCTTCTTCCATCACGCGGTCTGTCCATGGATTGTTTTTGAGATGTCTAATCATCCAGCAGAAATACATGACATATCCTGGAGCGGTTGCCTGTGGGTGATCAAGGTCACCAGGGATGGTAATATAACTATTATGTTCAACCCGGTATGCTTCCTGGCCAACCATCGCACAGCCGAAGCCTTGTGGTTTATCAAAACGATAGTAATACACTTCAGGCTGATCATGATGATGTGGCGGGTAGCTTGACCAACGGCCCGGATAGGAGATTACTTCACCAATTACAAGATTCGAATACGGTGCATTATTGTAATCAAATATCGTTCGGATTACCCGCTCCGCCGTTCCGTTCCAAACCCCTTCCCCAGCCACTGTACTTTCGCATTCCTCTGGGGTATATAATTTTGCTTCAAAGCTGTTTTCATTATCTGTTTTTTGAACAAGCACTTCACTATCCGTAAATGCTGTGACGATGATATCTATACCTTTTGGAACATGAAGACACCATGGATTATCTTCAAAAACAGAACCACGGCAAATTTCAACTGATTCTCCATTCCATTCTAGACGAACATTTCCTTCAAGAAGGAGGACCGCTGTTTCCTTCCTGGTTTCGGAAATTGTTTCAGCTTTTCCTGCTTGCAATTTGTAAATGCCAATATCTTGCTGCATATCACCGTGCTTGCCGTCTATTTCAGTAATCGCTGTATAGCCCTCTTTTAATTCTCCAAGCTTTTCATACATGACTTTTTTCCTCCCTTAATAGGAACGTGCTTTCTGAAGATTTAATTCCTTTTCTTCCAATGCAGCTTTAATGCTTTCTTTTTCCGATACTTCTGCAACACCGACATGCCACCATGCCCCATAGCCGTTTGTCATCGTTTTTGGGAGGACTTTAATGTCAATAAGTGTACTGACGGTTTGCTTTTTCGAATCCCAAACGGCTGCCTCTAATTCCGCCATCGTTCGGACAGAGTATGTTTTTGCCCCATAGCCTGCAGCGGCCTTTGCAAAATCAATGGCCATGATTGGACCATCTAGTTTACCAGTTTCATCATTCCGTTTGCGGAATTCCGTGACAAAGCTGCCCATGCCATTCCCCATTTGCAAATTGTTAATGCAGCCAAAGCCTGAATTATCAAACAGGACAACATTAATCTTTTTCCCTTCCTGAAGCGATGTGACAAGTTCTGAATGAAGCATTAAATAGCTGCCATCACCTGTCATCGCATAGATTTCTTTATCTGGTTCCGCTAATTTCACTCCAAATGCCCCGGCAATTTCGTAGCCCATGCAGGAGTATCCATACTCCATATGGTATGTGTTGCGGGATTTAGAGATCCACATCCGCTGCAAGTCGCCCGGCAGACTTCCTGCTGCACCGACGATGACCGCTTGATCATCAAGCAGAGCATTCATCTTTGCAATTACGCTTGTTTGGGTTAGTTCCGTGCCGAGCGCTTCTTTGTACTCAGGCAATTGCTCATCAAGATGCCCGGCAATTTCCGGTGTGAAGTTCTCGCGATAAGAAATAGCAGATAGGCGTTTAAGTTCATCCTGCCAGCCCTGCTGTGCTTCCAGGATTTCATTTTCATAGGCGGATGTATAACCTTGAAGTTTCGCAAGGATCGCATCAAGCCCTGCTTTTGCATCAGCAACAACTTTTACCGCATACAGCTTTGATGCGTGAAACTCAGAAATATTGATGGTTACAATGTCTGCTCCGGCAAACAATTGTTTTGAGGCTGTTGTAAAATCGGTAAAACGAGTGCCCACACCAATAATTAAATCAGCTTCCTTGGCAATGGTATTTGCTGCCGAGTTGCCTGTTACACCAAGCCCGCCAAGGTTTAATCGATGATTGCTTTCCACACCGCTTTTCCCAGCCTGTGTTTCTGCAAATGGAATATTGAACGTTTCAGCAAATTGCAAAAATGAATCTGCTGCTTCAGAATACCGGACACCACCGCCTAAAATAATCAATGGCTTTTTCTTCGATTGAATAAGTTTCACTGCATCCTCTACGCTTTCAATAGATGGGAGTCGGCGCTCGATTCTATGTACTCGTTTTGCAAAAAAGCTTTGTGGGAAATCCCATGCCTCTCCTTGGACATCCTGCGGAAGTGCAACCGTTACTGCCCCAGTTTCTGCGGGATTCGTCAAAACGCGTATCGCATTCAGCATCGCAGACATTAGCTGCTCAGGGCGGCTGACACGATCCCAATATTTACTCACAGGACGGAAGGCATCATTCGTCGAAATCGATAAATCATGCGTTTGTTCAATCTGCTGCAGCACTGGGTCCGGCTGGCGGCTCGCGAAGACATCACCCGGCAGCAATAATAGCGGGATATTGTTCGCTGTAGCTGTCGCTGCAGACGTAATCATGTTGGCTGCACCAGGTCCGACGGAGGACGTACAGGCAAAAATCTGTTTCCGGTGTTTTTGCTTAGCAAACGCCATAGCTGCATTAGCCATCCCCTGCTCATTTCGGCCTTGGTATACCTCTAAATCGCCCGAGTTTTCTTCCAATGCCTGCCCAAGACCCAACACATTCCCGTGGCCGAAAATGGTAAAGATCCCTTTAATAAACCGTTCCTGTTCGCCATCAAATTCCACATACTGCGCATTTAAAAATTTCACCAGTGCTTGTGCAGTTGTTAAACGAATCGTACTCATTTACCTTCTCCTCTCTATATAAAAAAATGGGAAGCGGCACGGACAATTACCATCCCTCCTCTTCCCAATGATTGAGTTACTTCACATAACGCGCGGTAACCATTTTCTTTCTCGTGTAAAATTCAACTCCGTCAGGACCATTCGCATGGAGATCTCCGTAGAAGGAATCTTTATAGCCTGAGAATGGGAAAAACGCCATCGGAGCCGGAACACCAATATTAATGCCAAGCATACCTGCATCAATGGTCTCACGGAACTGACGAACAGCCGATGCGCTGTCTGTATAAAGGCATGCGCCATTCGCGAATGGCGAAGCATTTGCCCATTCCACTGCTTCTGCTAGGTCTTTTACACGAACGATCGAAAGGACTGGTGCAAAAACTTCATCCTGCCAAATCTTCATTTCTTGTGTAACGTGATCAAAGATGGTTGGTCCGACAAAGTAGCCGGCTCCTTGTACCACCTCGTCTTTACGGCCGTCACGAACAAGTACGGCTCCTTGCTCGACACCTGAAGCAATATACCCGAGGGTCCGCTCTTTATGGGATTCACGAATAACCGGTCCGAGGAAGACCCCTTCAACAAGTCCATTACCAATTACAATCTCATCAGCTGCCATCTTTAACTTTGCAACCAGCTCATCTGCTACAGACTCCTCTACCGCTACAACAGCCGCTGCCATGCAGCGCTCTCCCGCTGAACCGAATGCAGCGCTTGTAATTTCTTTCGCTGCTGCTTCAAGATCTGCATCCTTTAAAACAATCGAGTGATTTTTTGCCCCTGCAAGTGCTTGAACACGCTTAAGATTAGCAGCACCTGTCTTATATACATATTCCGCAACAGGCTGTGAGCCAACAAATGAAATAGCTTTAACGAGCTTATGCTCAAGAAGGCCGTTTACCACATCATGTGCACCATTTACAATATTCAATACCCCTTTTGGAAGACCTGCCTCTTCAAATAATCCAGCAAGACGAGAGGCAAGAAGCGGCGTACGCTCTGATGGTTTTAATACAAAGGTATTGCCGCATGCAATGGCCAGAGGGAACATCCAGCAAGGAACCATCATCGGAAAGTTAAAAGGTGTAATGCCTCCTACAACACCAATCGGATAACGGTACATGCCAGATTCTATATTCGTTGCAATATCAGGGAGATGTTTACCCATCATTAAAGTAGGTGCACCTGCAGCAAATTCAACACATTCAATCCCTCGCAGGACTTCGCCATGTGCTTCCGAATAGCTTTTGCCATTCTCTTTTGTCACGAGCTTTGCAAGCTCATCCCAATTTTCAACAAGTAGCTGTTGATATTTAAATAGAATGCGAGAACGTTTAGGAACAGATACCTGAGACCAGGTTTTAAATGCTACGTTTGCTGCCTGAACAGCACGGTCTACATCTTCCTTTGTAGAAAGAGGAACAATGGCAATCTCCTCACCAGTTGCAGGATTAACCACAATTTCCGTCTTTTCTGCAACTGAATCCACCCACTTGCCGCCAATATAGTTTTTCAATCGTATTTTTGTTGTAGTTTGGGTCATGTTAAATCCTCTCTTTCCTTTTTGAACATGTTCGTTAAACCCTGTTACATTCTTTATTGAACTGGTTCGTAAACCCCTGTTTTCATTTGATATAAAAGCTCTTCTATTGTCGGCATCGCTTCAGAGCAGCTGTGGCGCGAGATAACAATGGAGGCAGAAGCGCTGCCCATTTTCATTGCTTCGGAAACGTCTTTACCCTTCATCAATCCATAAATGAAAGCGGATGCATATGAATCACCGGCACCAAACGTTTTTAAAACGTTGGTTTGATAAATACCGCTGCGGTGGGACCTCCCGTCCTTCGTATAAGCGATAGATCCGGCACCTCCATGCTTGATGACAACCATCTTAGTACGGTATGTGAACCAGCGGGATGCCGTAAAATGATCATCTGCTTCCTTGATATTTAGCAATTTTTCCATCATATTAAATTCTTCTCTTGTACCAATAATAACGTCACATTTTTCAGCAAGCAGGTTATAATAAACGGCGGTTTCTGATTCGTCAGTCCATGTATAAGGGCGGTAATCTAAATCAAAAAACACAGTGACATGATGCTTTACTGCATAATCGATAGCGAGAAAAACAGCTTCACGTGACGGACTTTTTGCAAGTGCAGTTCCTGAAATTAAGAGTGCTTTTGATTGTTTGATATAGTTTTCATCTATTTCTAATGGGTGCAGCTTTAAATCCGCCACATTGTCCCTGTACATCAAAATGCTGCATTCACTCGGGCTTTTTATTTCTGTAAACGCAAGACCAGTAACGGCTCCTGTACGATCGATCTTCACACCCTTCGTATCAACCGCATTTTTTTCAAGATAGCCCGTTATAAACCTGCCCATTTGGTCATCAGCTACTTTGCCAATAAAGCCTGTCTTCTGACCGAGCCTTGCTGAACCTATCGCAATATTGGCTGGTGATCCGCCAACATATTTCGTGAACACGCTCGTTTCTTCCATCGGCCGGTTAGTTTCATTGGAATTTAGATCGATACAAAGTCGACCGATGGCAATAAGATCAAGTGGACGAGCTTTTTCAAATTTTAAGGGATTCATTTTTATCCGTCCTTCCGTCTTTTGTATTAGGAAGTTTTCTCTAAACACCATGTGATGGAACTATACCTTTGGGAAATTATAACAGTATTAACAAGCTTGAATTAAAAAACTTTCTAAAAGCCTAACCTTTGAGCCATTTTCACTAGATTCGTTAAGCTTATTTCTAAACTATCAAATGGGCTTCCAGGACAATAATCTTGTTCAACACAGTAATACTCTACCCCGTTTTCTTCACCCCATTGAAGAATAGGTTCGAAGTTAATGCTGCCCGTACCTACTTCAGCAAAATACTTTTTTTCATCATTGGTCATATCTTTAAAGTGCAAGATCGGTATTCGATTCGGAAATTGTTTGATATACTCTAATGGGTCTTGACCGGCCATTTTCACCCAATACGTATCAATTTCTGGAATGATAAATTGGTTGCCTTCAGGTTTCAGCAAATAGGAAAGGGCATAATCCCCATCAATTTCTGCCTGAAACTCAAAATCATGATTATGATAACCGACACGATATCCGATAGGAGACACTTTTCTAGCAACATCAAGCAACTCCCGTTTTGCACGCTTATATCCCTCTACACTTTGATATTCCTCCTCCAAGTAATGGCAGAAGAAATCAGTGGTTCCGAAAAGGTCCGCTTCTCTTAAAACCATTTTCAATTCATTATTCATCCGTTCAAGACTTATATGCATTCCTGCCACTTTTAGGCCTGTTTCTCTTAGTACAGCTGCAATCTCCTCAGCAGGATATCCAAATAGACCGTCGATTTGGACAGCCTCCCATCCCATTTCACTTAACTTCCTTAATACACCTGTAAAATCCTGCTGCAGCTCATTGCGTAAAGTATAAAGCTGTGCGGCAAATTTATGTTTCATTTTTCTATCACCCTTCAAGGGAAGTCTCCCTGGTAGAATTTATGTTTAAGATTGTAATAGAACAGGTTTTTTAGCTAATTTTAAATCAAGCCATTTTACTAAATCCTGATCAAGTGATTGTTTGGACCCCTCGAATGAGGAAAAAAGTTCAGCTACTTTTTCAGGTCCGATGATGGCTGCTGTAGGGAAGGATTGATTTAACACATAGGCAAGGGCGATTTGGATTGGCGTGACACCAATCTTTTCAGCAAGCTGCTTTGCTCTGTCATATCGTTCCCAGTTATCAGTAGAATAATAGACTTCCACCATTTCCTCGTTCTCACGATTTTCTGGTGTAAAGTATCCCGAGAAAAAACCACCCGCTTGTGATGACCATGACAGTAAAGGCATTTTCTTTTCTTCATGATATTCGATCATCTCTTCATCGGCAGAAACACAGCCTGGCCAACGTGGGATATTACATTTTGCAAGACTTAAGTTCGGGCTGTTAAATGTGAATGGGACAAGATTATGCTCCTTTGCATAAACATTGGCGGCTTCCAGGCGCTTAGTTGTCCAATTCGACACTCCTATAGCTTTGATGCGTCCCGCCCGAATATGCTCATTGAGTATTTCCACAATCGGTCCTACTTCAACCTCTAAATCGTCACGGTGAAGCGCATATAAATCCACATAGCTGGTTTGTAAACGTTCCAGACTTTCCATTAAATCCTTTGTAATCAACTTAGGATTGACACGCTTACCAGGTTCTCCATCATCGTTATGAGCGCCTTTTGTTAAAATTCTGATTTTTTCACGATTTTGCCGATGTGTCATCCATTTTCCGATAATTTCCTCACCACGGATATATTGATGGGCGGTATCAATCGTATTTCCACCAATTTCAAAAAATTTATCTAATAGAGCATTCACATCATCTGGATTGAATCTAAAAAAATCACCGGTTCCCAATATTAGCTGGGAAATTTCTATTTTGATAGATTGACTGTTTTCCGTTCCATCGATTGAAATATATTTCACCTATATTCCCCCATCACTTCCGAATAATTTCCTTATAGATTTTCAGGATCAGGTTTGACTTTACTAATATTTCCCTAGGGAGACTAGAGAGCGTGTTTTATTTTTAGATCCACAACGATTGGAAAATGATCGCTCGGAAAACAACCGTTCGGACAATCTCCTACGACCTTGGCAGACTCCACAGCGATATTTCCGCGTACAAGAATCCAGTCAATCCGTTCTTTCCCGCCTGAATGGTTACTAAAATCATTAAATGTTCCAAATTCTTCGTTATATCGCTGATCAGCCATAAACCATGAATCCGAAAACCGTCCATCCCCAACGATCACCTGATACGGTTCCGAATGTTCGTTCTCATTAAAGTCTCCAGTTAAAACAATCGGGATGGATGGGTCAATTTCCAATGTTTTTTGGACAATTAATTTAACTCCTTCTAATCTAGCTAATAACGAATAATTATCTAAATGCGTGTTAAAATGGTAGAATGGCTTGTACGTTTGCCTGTCAAGAAAGCGAACCCAGGTCACCATCCTGGGGCAGATATTTCCCCAGGTGCAGGAACCAATTTGAGAAGGATTATCAGAAAGCCAAAAATCGCCATACTCCAAAACCTCTAACCGTTCTTTTTTATAAAAAACTGCCGTGTATTCCCCTTTGCTTCCACCTTCCCTGCCTAACCCGACCCAATCAAAATCAGGCAGCATGGATTTGAGATCACGAACCTGGCGGAACAGACACTCCTGTGTACCAATAAGATCCGGAGTTTCTCTCAGGATTAGTTCTTTAATCAAACCTTTACGCTCATCCCATGAATGGGGGGTGGTTTCATCTGCATAACGCATATTGTAGGTCATCACACGAAGCATTTCAGATTCTGGCATAGCTATTCTCCCTTCCAACAATCAAGACAATTCGGTATTAATTTCCTTATCTGTTTTAAGCATTCCCGGCAACGTCAACAAGGAACGTTTTAATTTCATATGGATTTATCTCAAATTGAATGCTTCCCATCGAAACTAAACTGCCTATCGGGCGTTCCATTAAATCGCATTCCTGCCATGAGCTGATCGCCAAATCGCTTCGAATTTCGATTGAACCCCGTCGGCCGGTAAATTCGTGGATACGCAATAAAATTTTGTTCCTATCTTCTGCTTTCTTAATAGCATCAATCATGATATGATCCTCAGAAATACGGAATAGTGAGAAAGCGGACTTAATCGCTCTACCTTTTGAAACAGTGAGTGGATTATTTAAATCCCAGGCTTCTTGTACCGTATTCCCCTCAACCCAATCGCCTTGATGCGGCAGAAGTGAATACGTAAACTGATGATGTCCTTGGTCCTGCAAGTAATCCGGGTCTGTTGATGAGCGGAGTAATGTTAACCGAATGACATTTTCCTTGATATCGTGACCATATTTACAGTCATTCAAAATACTGACACCATATCCCCGTTCTGATAAATCAGCCCATTGATGGCCGACCGTCTCAAAGCGGGCCATATCCCAGCTCGTATTCCAATGGGTTGGACGCTTTAAATTACCAAATTGAATATCGTAAGTAGCTTCGGTCGCACGGACAGCTACTGGGAATGCTGCTTTTACCAGCTGATTCTGTTCATACCAATAAATATCGGTAAAAAAGTCAATCCGCGGGCTTAATGCATACAAAAACATGCTTTGTTTCACAGTTGACTCCATATAGGACCATTCAAATTCAACTGCCATACGGAGCTGGTTCACTTCTGTTACCTTTACCCTTTTTAAATCCGTTATTTCACGCATTTTTTCCTGATAGTATATATCAATATCCCAGGCATCAAAGTTCATTGGTTTGTCTTCAAACACTTGAAGTATATTCCCTTTTGCACCCTGTGCTAAAATTTCGCGCTTAGCAAGGCGATCATAAATCCTCGTTAACTGCCCTTGATCATTCCATTTTATTTCATAGAAAGGTGTTAAAACTCCTGATGGTAGAAGTTCAAAAGGAGCATGAGTATCATCCAGTACATCAGATGGTTCAAAATGAATGATGTCCATACCAGTAGAGGGTATTGAATTGACTTGGACAAGCCAATTTTCCCCTTCCTGACTGGCTGAAAGTTTCTCGCCCTTGGCGTTTTTCCATTCCCCTGTCTCCATGCCTTTTTCAGATGTAATTGAAACCAGACCTGCTTTTTCCCATGACGAAGAATTCAATACCGTAAACGTATTTTCTTCCTCCACTACAAGGGAATTCAAGGAACTGGAATATAAAGTATGGGCAAGCTCTTCCGCTTCTTGATATTCTAAAGTGCTATCCTCGTAAACTTCCCTAATGGATGTGCCTGGAATAATATCATGGAATTGGTTGCGCAGAATGATTTTCCAGCCTTCATTAATTTGTGAGGACGGATACTTTAAAAAGTTTGAAGCGAAGAGACTCTCCAAAACAGTCGCCCATTCAACTTCCCTATACAGTAACTCCAGCTTACGATTCATTTTCTTGTTATACGCCTGACTCGTATAGGTACCACGGTGATATTCAAAATAAAGCTCTCCATCCCATGTATGGACATACTGATCGGTTTTTTCAACCGTCTCTTGTAATCTCTTAAAATATTCATCAGCTCTTCCTGTCTCGACATGCGGCAATCCAGGCATTTCATTCAGGCGCCGGCGCATTTCCAACATTTCACGATTGACTCCCCCACCGCCGTCACCAAAACCATAAGAGAGCAATAATTCTTGATTAATGGACTTATCCCTGTACTCGGTCCAGCTGCCCATCACCGTTTCAGGCAAAATTTGACCGTTATAGGTGTAAATATGCTTCCAATCATCATCGGTATCGGTTGTGGTAATAAAATGGGTTAAAATTTCTGTTCCGTCAATCCCTTTCCATTTGAAGGTATCGTGTGGCATCCGATTGTATTGGTTCCAGCTGATTTTGGTTGTCATAAAGGTATCAATGCCCGACTTTTTCAAAATTTGCGGAAGCGCCCAACTATATCCAAACACATCCGGAAGCCATAAATAACTGCATTCCGCACCAAACTCTTCCCGGAAAAAGCGAGTTCCCATTAAGAGCTGACGGACGAGTGACTCCCCTGAAGGAATGTTACAATCCGCCTCAAGCCACATCCCGCCGCCGGCTTCCCAGCGTCCATCTTTAACGTAGGAACGAATCTTGTCATAAAGCTCTGGGAAATCTGATTTTATGTAATCGTATAATTGTGGCTGTGTTTGTAAAAAGATATATTCCGGATATCTTTCCATTAGGCGCATAACTGTTGAAAAGGAACGTGTTGCCTTTTCCCTCGTATGCTTCAAACGCCATAGCCAGGCAACATCAATATGAGTATGTCCGATTGCTTTAATCGTAACCGGGTGATGCTTCTTCATTTCTTTTAACTCTTTTTCCAATAACCCGCGTGCTCCTGCTACCGATTGATAAAAGCCACTGGAACCTGGTTTCGACCAATCCACCTGTAAAAAGGCACGGTCAATCGCCGCTAGTAGTGCTTGACGTTCCGGTGAATGCTCACTAAAGACATGGACCGTTTTTAGAACTGCCAATGCCGTGTAATAAAGATCATCTGCTGCTTCATCAAGCCAAACTAATTCCGCTTTTTTTATTTTATGCTCTTGGGGCTTAGGTTCGCCGCCCCCTTCCAGACCAGACCATAGTCGAAATGAAAGCTGAATGTTTGAACCAATAAGATCATCAGGCAAGAAAGTCTCCTGATGATTAGAATCCACGCCTTGAAAAGGCACACCATTTACATAAAGGAGTGACTCAAATCCAGAATTATTTCCATCGCCAGTCTTTCCAAAGTCAAATACGCCTACTACTGTATGCCCTTCCCAATTGTCAGGGATAAGAATATCTGTTTGCAGCCACGCATATGTATCACGCCCAGACCAACGATCTCCTAAATAGATTGTTGACCACTCGTTATTTTCCGGGGGACTTGGGACAATAACACCTTCTGTTCGATCCAATTGAAATCGGAACTCTGGAATAGCTATTCGATCACGGTATCGGTATTTTTCTAATTCCTTAATCCGGCCTGAAATCTTTTTCTCTGTCCAAAACAACTATATCCGCTCCTTCAAGTAGTTCATCAAACTACCTATCTATAATTCTCGTTTTTCCTGTACGACTAAAGTACCATCTGCTAATCGAAGGTAGGTTTCAAAGTCTGTTTTACTTTCCTGTAGTTTAATAATTCGTGCCCCGCGCGGGAATTTTTCATCCCCATAGCCGTTATAACCTGTCGCACGCCCATAGCATAATTTAATTCCATATAATTCACCGCAGAAATCATTTAAATGGTCATGCCCGACAAACGTCCCCTTGGCTGTACCCATTTCCACCATGGCAGAAAATAGTCCGGAATTGACTACAGGACTGCAAATTTCGCCCTCATTCATTGAACCAAAGCATGTCCCATTTTCCCAAACCTCTTTATACTCAGGAAGAGGGATATGAAAAAATAGGAGTTCAGAAGGTGACCCGTTTTGTTTTAAATTAATTGACTGTTTGACGTACCAATCAATCTGATCACGCTTAATAAAATCGTACCCTCGAACCAACTGGTTTGGATTATCCATGCCCGAGTCTAGAAAATAAAGGACCCATTTTGAATGAACCCCTGAGGATTCCATCACATGCAGCAAATAGTTACCCACACCGCTGACATTCCCAGCTTCAGTAAGGCAATAAGGCTCTGTTTGCATAACATTCAATAATTCCTCTTTCGTCACATTGCCTTCGGTATCATGATTCCCATACACAGCTGCCCATGGAATATTCCTATTTACGACTGGTTCCAATGCCCTTCGGAAAGCAGCTTTCGGATTCTCACTGCTTGGGCTATAAATCGTATCCCCTGTAAACACAACCAAATCAGGGTTTTCTTCCATTAAGATATTTTCCATTAACTGATTAGTCTTAAGGTCTAACTCATCCCCATTTTCCCAATGAAGATCAGTAAATTGAACAATCGTAAAGGTTCCGTCTTTTTTAAATTTCAATTGGGTCATCTAAGTCTCCTCCTTTCGACTTCTATTCTTTCACTGAGCCAATATTTACACCTTTAGCAAAATGTTTTTGGATAAACGGATAAATAAGGATAATAGGTGCCACAACAATAATTATCGTTGCCATTTTCAATGAATCACCTGTCACCGTAATTTTTTCTAGCGCCGCATAAGCACCTGAATTTCTTAACAATGCATCCGCTAATGCCTGCTGTCTCGTTAGCATTTCTTGTAATAGCGTGGCAAGTGGTTTTAATTCAGGATCCCTAACATAGAAGGCACCAGAGAACCAATCATTCCAATGGCCAACTGCATTGAATAGTCCTATCGTTGCGATTACTGGCTTGCTCATCGGTAGAACGATTCGGAAAAAGATTTGAAATTCACTGCAGCCATCAATTTTAGCAGCTTCTACTACACTGTCTGGTAATTGATTGAAAAACGTCCTCATAATGAGAATATTCCACACACTATAAAGACTTGGAAGAATATAGACCCAAATGCTGTTTGTTAAGTTAAGCTCTGTTAAAACTAAATAATAGGGAATAATGCCGCCACTAAATAACATCGTGAAAAAGATGAAGAATGTAATAACCTTTCTTCCCGGTAACGTCCTTGTTTTAAGGGCATATGCAGCCATTGCCGTCAGTAATACACTAATAACAGTACCTACTACGGTTCTAAATAAACTAATACCTAATGCATTCAGAACGGTTGATTGCTTGAAGACTTCTAAATAATTCTGAACACTAAATTCTCTAGGAAAAAAATAGATGCCGCCTCTTTGTGCATCTGTTCCCTCATTAAATGAAAGAGCTAGAATATTCAAAAAGGGGAGAATAATAGATAAGCAAAGTAACACCACAATGGTATAATTCAAAACCTTGAAGAAATTCCACGATTTTTTCCGTTGGTGCTGCATGAATATCCCTCCAATACAATAAAATGGGGGCTTCCTTTCACTTTCTAATTGAAAGGAAGCTTTTTAGCTGTTCAGCACAACGTCTTAATGACGAATAACACGTCACCAAAATTTCGCTTTTGCTTTTCTTAGAATCGGATTGTTGTTCCTTCTTTTTCTTTTTTCTCAAGAAGTTTGATATAATCGCTTAATCCTGATTTCTCAAGTAATTCTTTTGAATCTTTTAATATTTTCTTAGCTTCTTCTTCTGACTTACTATAGTAAGCACGTAATAGATTTTCATTATATGTGTCTAAAGCAATATTTAGGTTGTCCCCGTTTTCAAATTCAAAAATGAACGTTTTAGGTGATGAGCCGTCAACTACTTTTGCATTCTTTAACTTCTCATCATAATTCCACATTTCGATAATTTTTTCCGCGGCAGATGCATCTTCACCAGCAACTCTTGAACCGTACTCGAACTCACCAAAGTCTGCTAAACCATCCAAATCTGTATATCCAAGATGCTCCGCCCAGAAAGAACGAACACCTCTAAAACCTAGTTTCATAGCTGCAGCAGGATCATTCTCTTTTAATTCTAAAACCTCTTTTTTAACAAGAGGATTTTCTTTTTCATCTAACGTATAATCTCTTCCTTCGATTCCATATTGGCTCAATAATTTCCCTTCACGACTTGCCAAGAAGTCAGCTAGTTTCACAATATCTTCAGGGTTCTCTGTACTTGATGGAATAGACCAGCCTGCATATCCAGATTTGTAAGGTAATTGCATTTGATAATCGCCTTCAGCTGTATCAATTGGTCCAAGCGGGATATATTTCAAATCAAGATTCTCTGGAAGCCAATTGTGCATATCAGCAACGATTCCGAACGACTTATTAACAAGACCTTCCTTTGCTTTATTTTCTTCCATTGTGAAGAACTCAGGGTGAAGAAGGTCATCTGCTAACAATTCTCTAACGAAATTAACACGTTTCAAACCAAAGTCAGTTTGTGACTCATGCTTGATTTTTCCGTCTTTGTCCTTTAAGAACTTATCACCTTTAGAACCTGTCCAGACAAGGTCATTAAAGATGAAATCTCTGTCGGCGCCGCCCCATGCTGTTGGACCAATCGGTGTAATCGGTTTGCCATTTACGTCTTTAATGTTAGCAGCTTTAATTTTCTCAGCTAAATCACGTAATTCTTCATGAGTATCGATTTCTACAGGGTTAATACCTAATTGATCCACAATATCTTTTAAAATATAAGGGCCACCAACATATTTTCGCGATACAGTTCCAGGTTCACGAGGAATCGCCATATGAACGAAATAGCTGGCCCCTTTAAATTCTTCTCTGAACATAACATTGTCTTTCGTGTCTTTTGGCAGGTATCCTTCTTCAAAATACTTACTATAGATCTTGGTTTCTTTAAGCATCGGCGTTAAATCGTGGAACATCCCTTCACGAGCACCCTTTAATAAAATTTGCATTTCAGGACGTCCACTGTGATCCAAGTAGTAGGCAATAAAATCTGGTAAATCCCCTGCCGCTAACCCTGCTGTTAATGCTTCAGTAGAATCTTCAACAGTAATCCCCTGTAATTCTAATGTAATCCCTGTTTTTTTCTTTAATTCAGCAGCAATTTCCGGATTCATTTCAGCGGAAACGTCGCCATCGCTCATAAATACAAGCCCTTTAATGGTACGCTCAGCTATCCATGTATCTGGTGCTCCCTCAGGCTTTTCCCGATTTTCACTAGAGCTCTTTTCTTTATTTGTACAAGCAGTCAGTAACATTAACCCGATTAAAACAAAAGTTAAGAATTTGTATGAAATTTTCTTCATCTATTTTTCCCCCTGATAATTGGTTTACCATAATGATGTATTAAATTTCTTGCTTGCAAATCGGTTAACTAAAAGTACAACGATCAATCCAATAATCCCTTGCATCATCCCAACTGCTGTTGCATATCCAAATTGTCCGCTCTGAAGCCCGGTTCGAATGACATACGTATCGATTATTTCTGCAACCTCTGCGTTTCCTGGTGTTTTCAATAAATAGATTTGATCGAATCCTGCGGATAGAATATTGCCTAACGATAGAATAAATAATATTAAAATGGTTGGTCTTATTCCTGTTAAGGTGATATGCCAGATCTGCCTGAATCTATTTGCGCCATCAATAGCCGCTGCCTCGTAAAGGGCAGGATCAATGCCGGCAATAGCCGCAAAATAAATAATCGAGCTCCAGCCAATATCCTTCCACACATAGCTCCAAAACATGATTGAATTAAAATGCTTTTCTTCCATTAAGAAAAATGTACTTCCATCACCCCCCATAAATGAAATTACTTGGTTCAGTAATCCTGTATTTGGTGCTAAAATACTTTGGATAATCCCCACAACCACAACCCATGATAAAAAATGAGGCAAATAAGAAATACTCTGGAATAAACTTCTAACTTTATTATTTTTTATTTCATTAAATAAGAGTGCTAATATGATAGGAAATGGCATCGCTAAAATTAATTTCATCGAACTGATGATGAGTGTATTTTTTACAAACGTCCAACTTTGGGGGTCCTGAAAAAAACGCTCAAAATATTGCAGTCCCACCCAAGCTCCGCCAAATATTCCCGTATCAAACCGAAATTCTTTAAATGCTAGAACTAGACCAGCCATTGGTAAATAAGAAAAAGTGATAAAAAAAATAATACAAGGCAAAAGCATGATATACTGTGCGCGGTGTTTCCAAATGTTTTTCCAAGTAA
The DNA here is from genome assembly GCF_055502545.1 of Bacillus sp. CZDM1. Lineage (NCBI taxonomy): Bacteria > Bacillati > Bacillota > Bacilli > Caryophanales > Bacillaceae > Bacillus > Bacillus sp. CZDM1. The sequence continues at coordinate 19,371 of NZ_JBUESO010000011.1, forward strand.
TCTTCATTGGTTTTACCTTTTTCTTTTTACTTTTTTTCACTGCTGCTTCTGTTCCAATTGTTTTTTCAGTCGTAACTTCCATTACATAAATCCTCCTTTCTCAAAATAAACTGGATTTGTTATTAAAATTCGGTTGAGATCTTCATCAAACACTGAAACTCTCAGCCACATCAAATCATCTAATTTTCCTATTCTGCAATCGATATCGAACTGATAACTTTCATATAAATCCCCCAAATTTGATTCGATTTTAACCAGATGGACTCCAGTTGATTGAGTGAGTAGAATTTTTATTTTCATTTCATTTCCATTATCTAAAGGAATCCTGTCTCCAATCGTCCATTCTTCGTTAATTGTCATATCCACTTGAGGCGCAAGGGTGATATAACTTCTGCCTAGTTTAACCGCCTCTAATATATCCTTTTCGGCCGTATCTTTATCTGCTAACACGTACAAAAAAGCAGGCAATTTAGTTGTATTTGAATGATGCCAATCCCTTCCGCATGTTGCGGGTATTTCAATCCCGCTATTCAAAAGCTGCGTCCATTTGGCAATCGCATCAGCATTCGAGAGAGAATAATGAGGATCCTCAGAGTTCCAGACTTCGATAAAATCGATATATTCAAGAGAATCTAACGCATATTGCCATCTGCATCCTGTGCAATAGGGACTTCCCACATCAAAAGGATGAGCGATACCGATAAGTAAACCCTGCTCATGCATTTCTTTTAATTTTTCATTTATATTCACTCGATTAATTAAGGTCCAATCAATTGGTGATTGATCTTGATAACCTAAGGTTAAAAAATGACCATGCAGTGTTGTCATTTCTAATCCTTTTATCAATTTGAGCGGTTGATTTCCTGTTGAAATGTCATCAAATGCACTAATCGTATTATGATCGGTGATTGCCAGCCAACCGATGTTTTGCTTTATCGCCTCAGTGATTAATTCTGTAGTTGTATGGCTTGCATCGCTATGTACCGTGTGTGAATGAAGCTCTACTTTATGATAATGAGAATGGTGTTTCCTCTCTCGCTCCCTCTTTAATCGTTCTTTTTTAATATCTGCTATTTGAATAGGCTGCTGCACGACGGTTGCTTCTTTATGTATAGCATGTATCGTACAATGAATTTCAGTTTTTTCCGTGACCAATGCATGGAAATTAAATGATATATCCCAAAATCCAGGATGAATTTCTTTTGTATGTATCCCAGGTGATGACTTAGTATTGTTAATAATGACGGTTCCTGTTGATTCAAACCGATGACAGCTCCCTTCGTATCCTTGACTGGAGCGAGCTGAAATCGTAATTAGATTTCTCACGGATTGGATATATTCACGATCGGAAGAAGCCATATTGTTATCTAGTTGATAACGTGAAAACAATTCATCCACCTTCACTTCTCCATTTTCTTCTGTTGGTGAGTAGGAGTAGGTGATCATGATTTCTTCGGTTGAGATAGGCACTTCCACTCGAAAAATAAGATGTGACTGATGGGATTCATGTGTAACCGCGACATAATAGTTTCCTAGGGTTGTTCTCATTAGCGATGTTTTCCCCATATTTATCCAATCCTTTACATTTAATTAATTCGATTTATTAGATTTTTAATTTAATCATTAGCTGAATCGGTCTTTTTTACTTAATTGGACCAGCCACGCCTTCCCTCATACACTCCTACGTTGTTTTTCTTTCATTTCCATCGACTGATTGTGCCTATCTTCAATGAATTGACTTATTTTCGCTGATAAGAAGGTAATGAATACAGAGGCTAATACAATCCCATAAAACCCTGCACCAATTCCAATCCCTACACCACCGGCGAAAAACACCATGGCTGCCGAAGTTAAACCTTTTACGCGTAATCCATCTTTTAATATTAGACCGGCACCTAAAAAACCTAATCCCGATACAATTTGAGCCGTTAGACGCATCGGATCCATTCGATTATTTATATTAGAATTGCCAAAAACCTCGGCGCTATAAATAGAAATAAGGGTAATTAACGTACAAGATACAGAAACGTATGTAAATGTTTTCAATCCCGCTGGTTTATTTTTTGCACTTCTGTCCCAACCGATAAACATACCTAGTAGAGCACTGATGACAAGCCGAAGATAGATCTCAATATTTTTTATAAAATGCTGTTCATATAAGAATCCTAATTGTTCCACTTCTTTCTCCTCCCTTTCAGACATTCCGTTAGTCGAAATCAGGAGACTCTAAATCTATCTTCCTATTAGGCGTTTTGAGTGATTTCTCGTGCCTCCCCTAAAGGTTTCATGGTTCTCTTTCTTTTTTCAAAGGTTGCTATTTCGGTTATGCCTTTGTTTAATAGTGTTTCAGTATTTACGTCGACAAATGCTCCGATGTAGTCAGGGAAATGAGAATCTGATGATGTGGTAAAGGATACCCCTTTGTTGATTAAAACATCTAGAAATATAGGGCTGGGGCACATTTCTTTGACCGGATAACGATAATATAATCCAGCATTTATTTCAGTTGCAGTATCGGTATCAATTAGTGCTTCTGCAATTTTTTCATAATGGTGAAGAAGGAGACTTTCGTCCGGGCGAAAGTTAAATACCTTAAGATTATCTAAATGAGCGACAAAATTAAATAATTGGCTGCGGATTGCTTTTTCTACTACGCTGAAAAAATCCCGATATAAACAATCCAAATCATAATTTAAAAATAGATGTTGTGTTTCAGGATTGTCGAACCCCCAGCCGTTAATAAAATGAACAGAACCTATAACAAAGTCCCACTCGTACGGACCAAGAAGATCTGTTAATTCTTGCTCCCCGCCTGGAAAATAATCTGCTTCAATTCCAAGTCTTAGAGTAATTCCCTCAGCTGCCCAGCGTTTTTTCGCTTCTGTTATCGCTGTGACAAAGTCTGCCATTGATTCCGTCATCACTTGGTTTAACCATTTACGTTGTTTATTTCCAAGTTCGGATTGACTAATATCTATATATTTTTCGAAATATGGCCTTGTTTCTTTAAAACGATATAAGTGATCTACAATCCCAACCTCACTCAGTCCCTTTCGTTTCGCTTCAATTAAATAGAGGTCAATCCAAGTTGAATCATAAGATCCCTTTTTTACTCGTTTAGATAAACGTTCCACACTATTAAACAGCCACTCATAAGTATGTTTCTGTTCACTAAGAGGATGAAAATGCTCTATTGCTTGATTCGTTCGATCGAGCCAGCGTAATGAATAGGGGCCTTCTTCAAGATGTAGATGGTAATCAACTTTCATAAACTGTCACTCCTTTTGCTGTGACCCATTCGATCATGGTATCCAGTTCCTTTTGTTTCCAAGATTTAGGCATGTCTTTATCAGAAATAATGTAATCAACTGTCGATAAGGGACAAATTCTATAAAAAGATTCATTATCGACTTTAGAGGAATCAGCTAACAGAAAAACTTGATTCGCCCTTTCAATCATGGCCGTTGAGACCAAGCTTTCCTCAAAATCGTAATCGCTTACATTATTAACGGTAATACCACCACATGAGAGGAATAACTTATCAAACCGAAATGCTTCAAGCATCTTACAAGTTAATGCACCTACAATCGATTTTTGTCCTGGATTTGTTGTCCCGCCAAGAACAATTACCTTCCCGTCAAATTCTAGATTTTCCAACTGCGTATTTAATTCCTCAGCCACAGCGAGGGAATTGGTTACAATCGTCAAGGACTTTATTCCAGAGATTGCTTTTGCCAGCTGAATGGTCGTTGTACCTACATCAATCATGATAGTGTCTCCATCTTGGATAAACTCGGCAGCTTTTCTTCCAATTGCAGCTTTTTCTTCCGCCATTACATTCATTTTTTTTACAAAATGTGGCTCATTATTTGTTTGAAGATATCGAACAGCTCCACCGTGGACTCTCTTTAATTTTCTTGCCTTTTCCAATGTGTCTAAGTCCCGGCGGATGGTTTCAGGGGCTACGCCTAATTCCTGAGCTAGAGTAGCAACAAATACTTTCTTTTCATTTTCCAACTTTTCTAAAATATAATATTGACGCTCGTTTAACAGTACATCCATAATAATTCATTCACATCCTGGTATTTTTTCAATGAAACCGATAAATAACAACTTCAAATATTTGTAAATTATTTAAAACTGTTTGTTTCGATTGTATTTTTCTTTGAAACAAACAAAAAGTAACATCAAACAAACTTTAAGTTTATATTATTACATAATGGAGTAATTGTAAATTGAATTTTTAAAAAACTTTTTCCAACTAATAAGGGGTGGGCTGCCCAATATGTCTCTAAAATATCCCCAGTTTTTGAGAATTAAAAAGGGGCTCCAAAAAGTCAGTTATCTGACTTTTTGGACAGCCCCTTTTTTTTTATAAATATCACTACTAATTTAATAGCATCGCCACTAAACTTAATAAGCTGCGAAGCTATTATTTTTAACCTTATCAAACCAAGAGCTGGCGGACTCTTTTAAAACACCATTTAGTTCTTCGATATTTTTTTTACCAAGGACTTGCAGCCATTCACGGCTGGCTTGCTCACCACCTGAAGCAAATGGGGCAACCCCGTCTTTCCAGGTGGCACGGCCGCATAACACCCCATTAAAGCTAGAACCGGAGTCTTTTGCAAATTTCAAAGTCTCTTGGAATAGCGCAGCGCTTACTCCTGCACTTAAAAAGATAAACGGAAGCTGTGTGGACTCACTTTGCTCTTTAAAATACGCAGCAGCTTCTGCCTGACTATATACGGTTTCACCTTCTGTATACCCTTCAACAAAATTCATATCCACGGGAACTTCTACTTTCAGCACATCAACTTGATATTGTGGCTTGGAAAACTCCCTCATGGCTTCAATCACTTTATGCGGCTTCACTTTTGCATACTCTTTACTTTTTACATCATCAATATTGGCATCATAAGAGACGATTTCCAAGAAAAACGGAATATCCTCGGCAGCACACTCGGAACCTACCCGTTCCATATATACATGTTTATAATCATTAATCTTCTCATCTTCATCGACATCATAGTACAATAAAAATTTTACGGCATCGGCACCTGCTTCTTTCAACCGTTTCACTGACCATTCTGGCAGTAAATCAGGCAGACGGCCCACAGCTGTTGCATCGTATCCGGTCTTTTCATAGGCGACCAATAAACCGGAGTCTTTGCTGCGGACTTTAGCCGCTGGCAGTCCATATTCTGGATCTAGTAGAATAGCAGTTGAATAAGGAGTTAATTCTTCTGAAACCAATTCTTTAAAGCGGATAATGCCTTCATCACCAACTGGTTTCGTACTTCCTGCAGCAATCATTTTTTTCAACGAACCGCGTTGATCAATTGCTAAAGCCCCAATAATACCATTTTCATCAGATAAACGCTTTAAAGCATCCAATTTGTTTTTTGTTAATTCTAGCATCGATATTCCTCCTATCAATCTATTTTTACCAAATCAAAATACTGTCCGAATTTTGCCATGTTAATGTATCCCGTAGCGTCTTCCATGGTATTGAGCATTCCCATGGTCATAGCCGTTTTCAACACAGTTTCTACCGATTGGTTTTGATTCAGTGCCACAGCTAACCCAGCAACCACAGAATCTCCGGAACCAACCGGATTCACTACGTCTATTTTTGGGAGGGTTACCCGGTAATCATCTGCACCATGCCTTACAAAGGCCCCTTCCCCGCCCATCGAAACAACAATCCATTCAATCCCTTTAAACCATTCATGATCTAAAGCTCGTTTTAAACTGCTTACCCTGCTATCTACTTCCACGCCAAGCAGCTGAGACAATTCCGTCAGATTCGGCTTAATTGCCAATGGTTTTACTTTATGTAACAAGGCTGCTTTTAACGGTTCTCCTGATGAATCCAATACAACTGGAATTTGCCTCCGATGGCAAATCGCTAACATTTGCTGGTAAAAATCCACTGGCAGACCCTTAGGTAAACTTCCTGAAATGGTTACCAAAGAAACTTTTGCCAATAGCTCTTCAAATTTCCCTAAAAAAGCTATCCCTTCTTCATTCGTTAAGGTTGGTCCAGATTCTAATATTTCCGTTTGCCTGCCTTGATGAAGAATAGCAATGCAATTTCTCGACTCTTTTTCGATTCTCAAAAAGTCATTCAGAATGTGACTTTTATTTAATTCCTGAACGATGTAATCACCGATCGTTCCGCCAATTACACCGGTAGCAAGGACTTTTTCTTCCATTTGTGCAATCACCCGGGCAACATTTAAACCTTTTCCGCCAGCTGTTTTCCGAACATTTTCCACACGGTTTACCGCATCTAACTTGAAATTATTTATCGGATAGCCAATATCAACGGATGGATTCATCGTGACAGCTAAAATCATTGCACTCCCTCTTTCTGTAAATGGTAACGACAGCCACCATCAAGGTAAGTCGCAAGTAACTCCAGATCAGGATTCAATACAATAAAGTCAGCAGCGTACCCTTTTGCAATTTTCCCGCATTCCACATCCAGCCCAATACTCTTAGCAGGAGCCGTACTCGCCATATAGATCGCTTCCTCTGGTGTCGCAATCCCCCAATCGACGACATTTTTGACAGCATCTTTCAGCTGCAATATACTGCCTGCTAAACTGCCGCCTTCAATCCGGGCCGCGCCTGTTTTCACCTCGACAGGGAATTCTCCGAGTTGATAGTTCCCTTCCGGCATGCCTCCAGCCATCATACAATCTGTCACCAAAACGGTTTGATCTCTGCCACGGGCATTCATTAAAATGTTAGCGGCACTAGGATGAACATGATGTCCGTCACAAATGATTTCGGCAAAAACATCTTTTAAATTCATCGCTGCCCCGACCATCCCCGGCTCCCGATGATGCATCGGACTCATTCCATTGAAGGTATGAACAAAAATCGAAGCTCCTTTTTCAACCGCCTGCTTTGCTTCTTCGTAAGTGGCGTCACTGTGGGCTAATGCCACTGCAATCTCTTCTTGCACTGCATATTCAATAAATTCCGCTGCTCCTTTTCGTTCAGGGGCAATGGCAATTTTTTTGATAAAATCATTGGATAATTTCTGCCAGACTTTCAAAAGATCCACGGATGGGTCACAAAAGTATTTCGTGTTTTGGGCCCCTTTATGCTTTTCTGTAAAAAATGGTCCTTCTAAAAAAATCCCTTTAATTTTTGCACCTTGCACTTTTTTATAATTGGCACCAATCATTTCAACTACATTATTCAAGGACTCTGACGAAGAAGTTAAGGTTGTCGGCAAAAACGAAGTGACCCCGCAGGATAGAAGACCTTCAGAAATCTGATTCAATCCTTCAAAATCATTATCCATAATGTCATGATTTCTAAAGCCATGAATATGTGTATCTACTAAACCAGGAGCGATCCAATGCCCTGCGTAATCAATAATTTCTTCCGCTTCCATTGGTCTGTTTCCTGAAAAGTCACCGAATTTCTCATCTCTTATTTCCAAAAATCCAGGACCTTCAACCTTTCCATCAAGGAAAAACTTATCTGCAAAGATAAACTTGGACATGCTTCTTCCCCTATTTAAATTCATAGATGGTTACGCCTTTAACGACACGGTTCACCGTTCCTGTCGGTGAAGGTGTGTCTGGTGTGTTGCCTACTTTTACCGAAGCAAGCAAGGAAACTGTCTGACCAATCATGACAAAAGGCAAGGCTAAGTAAGCATCCGGCACGAAGTTGGCCTCGCTGCCAAATCCAAACCTGTTCCCATCATAATTGGTATTGCCATCAACCTCGATTGAACAAATAATGCTGGCAGTGTTATCTTGCTGCATTTCTTTTAACATATCTAAATCGTATTGACGTGTATAAGGTTGGTTGGAAACAAACACAAAAACTAATGATTTTTCGTTCACAAAGGATTTAGGACCATGCCGGAATCCTAACGGTGAATCAAAGGCTGTGACAACTTTACCTGCAGTCAGCTCTAATATTTTTAACTGTGCTTCTCTCGCTAACCCTTCTAAACTTCCAGATCCCAAGTAAATAATTCGATCAAAATCATGATTGATCATCGCTTGAATCACGTCTTCCCTATCGATCACACTTTCACCCATTTGTTGAATCGTTTTTACAATCGTCGATTTTTCTTCAATGGATAAAGAATCAAAAACAAGTAAAGCCGTTAACGACATGCACGTATAACTTCCCGTCATCGCAAATCCTTGATCATTGGATTTTTCAGGCATTAATAGCAATAAATTATTTTCATCCCCTGCTGCCCGCTTGGCTAATTGACCCTCTTTCGCACAAGTAATTGTTACCTGATATAAATCAGTTACAATTTGCTCCGCTAATTGTACAGCTGCAACACTTTCCGGACTGTTACCGCTTCTCGCAAATGAAACGAGTACGGTTGGAAAATCTGCTTTTAAAAATTGATAGGGATTGGATACTAAAGTGGTTGTAGGAATACTTAACAATTCCCACTGTTTTTCATCAACTTTTTCTTTAAGGTATGGTGTGACGGTATCACCAACATAGGCAGACGTTCCGGCACCTGTAAAAATAACTCGAACCCGGCCGTGTTTGGTTGATACTTTCAGTAAAAACTCTTCAATCTCTCTGCTTTTCTCCAAATACAAAGCAAAGGCTTCTGCCCATAAATCAGGCTGCTGTTTTATTTCTGCTGTTGTGATCGATGCACCCAATGGCACTAATTTTTCTTGACTTAATGTAAACATCCGACCATTCCTCCTTAGAATTCTTCAAACGCGCGCAATCCCGCACCAACAACGCCATTATTTTGTGCCAATGTACTAATGCTCATTTGCTCTAACAGATGCTGTTGTTCAGGAAGTTGATAGATTTTTAGTTTTTCTTTGATTAATTCAAGCATGAAAGGGTTATTTACAATGACACTGCCGCCGAAAACCATTTTGTGTGGGTCTATTAAACTTGAGATGGAATAAAGTCCTTGGGCTAAATGGTCGGTAACTTCATCAATGATTGCCTGATATTCCTGTAACCCGTTTAAATATCCAGTAAAGACATCCTTGGTTGGAATCCCGGCTATTTTCTCGATTCCTGGGCCGGCAGCGAGTATTTCTAACCTTTCATTGCCTTCCTTCGAAAGAACCGGAATCAGCCCCACTTCCCCGGCAAAACCAGCTCCTCTAAAAAAGGCTCCATGATGGATGATCGAACAGGCGATTCCTGTACTGATTGTCACGTAGACAAAGGTCTCATTGGTTTTCCCCTTGGCCGCTTTCCACTCAGCAAAAGCCGCCATACAAACATCATTGTCAATGGTGATGGTCTTGGCACCAAATTGTTCCTGTAACCTGGCGGCAATCGGAAACTGCTGCCATGGCAAATTGTTTTGAAAAACGGCGATGCCATTCTCTCGGTCGACTTTCCCAGGTACCCCGACACCGATACCTTCAATCTCCGAAATTGATGTCCCTTCAAGAACTTGTTCCACCGCTGTTACTACTCGTGTAAACATGTTTTCGCGGTCAGAAGGATCACTTTTTACTTCGGTACGGTGAAGCAACTCTCCCGATTCCGTTATGATTCCCGCTGCAATCTTTGTTCCGCCGATATCAATACCGATGGACTTTTTCATCTCTCTTCACCTCTATAAAAAAATATCCAAAATAATCAAAAGCTCACCTATTGGTGGGTTGTTGGTACAAGTTAGGTTTTAGAAAAACTCATAGACAATAGACTATGAGTTTTTCTAAGTTCTTTCAGTATCGTAATAAGAGTATATCTATTTTTTTCAAAACGAAACTTTCAATCTTATTAATATAATATTACATCATCCTACTTGTTGGGTCAACCCAACGTAAGGAATAAGTGATCCTCGATTATGTTAATTCTGTATAAAAGCGGCACCGGTCGCCTCGGACAATGGATATACAAAATTCTACAGGCATACCGTTCGCATCAAAGGCTGTTCGTTCCAGCAGCAGTGCCGGACGGCCTTCTTCTGTTTGTAGATATTCACTTTCGTCAGCACGAATGAGAACGGGTTCAAACGCCTCTTTTGCTTTCGTCACTACCGTATTAAATTGTTGTGCAAAGAGATCATATAAAGATATCTCGCCCACCTTTTTAAGCTGCTCCTTATTGGAAACTACATGTTTCGGAATGAACGATGATTCCAAAATATACGGTTCATTATTGGCACAGCGAAGGCGTTTCATTTCAATCACATGCTCATTTTCTCCAAGCTGGAGTGCTTCTCTGATTTTGGCATTCGGTTTGACTTCTTCTATTTTTAGAATGATATCCTTAGGATTCAATCCTTTTTCTTTTAGGACTTTGCTAAAACTATAGAATCCCATCAATGACTGCTGCAATTTCGGTTTTGCCACAAAGGTACCCTTTCCTTGGATACGGTAAAGGATTCCGACCTGTACGAGCTCCTCAATTGCCTTTTTTGCCGTGTTGCGGCTTACGCCAAATTGGTCCATTAACTGATTTTCCGACGGGATTTTATCACCAGGTACCCAATGCCCTTTTTCAACCGAACTCTTCAATCTCTCCATTAATTGGTGATATAACGGGATTAAACTTTCATGCTGCAACGGTTCCATTATTCAATCGTGCCTCCAAACCATACTAACATTCATTTATTAAGCTAAATTATATCACCAACACTTGTGTAGTCAACCCAACAACTATTTTCCTGCACAGTAGAATATAGGAATGAACTCATCTAATCAAAACAAATTTTAACAAAATACCTTCTACCACTTGATAAGTAGCTTTTATCTGTCAATGAAAACCAACACCAAGAATCATTTCGATGTCTGCTGAGTTGCTTGGACCCTATTACTTTCATTTTCTTCGCTACCTTAAACCGAAACTAATCACAGCTTTTGATTTATCAAAAAAACCCCAATCCATATTATTTGGATTGGGGCCTTTTTATTCTCTCGGACTCCATAATTTTTTATGGTCAATTCTATCACACTCTCAACTAAAGCACGCCTTTTTTCAAAATAATGTTCGCATACAGAGCTCGTTCACTCGTAGCAATGATGGCATAGGCCGCTTTACTTCGTTCGTAGAAAGCCATCCTTTCTACTTTTTCAATCTGAACAGGAGTGTCGCTGCTATTATTAACAATCGCTTCGAATTCCTTCCAGATTTCGGGCTCCTTTTCATCCCCTTCAACCGGTTCCATCAGCATAACTGGATAGGTAACGTATGTATCGAGCGGAAACAATTCTAGTATGGCGGTCAAGAACGCTGCTACGCCATGCCCGTGACCATTCAGTAAAATGCTGGAATGGCTTGCAGCCGGAAAATTTCTGTCTGCAAGAACGATTTCATCCCCATGCCCCATCTCCATCAAAACCTTCATCAGTTCTGGTGAAATAATGGGCGGAATTCCTTTAAGCATGGACCAATGCCTTTTCTTCCACAAATTTATTCGTAAGCTTTCCTAACTTTTCAATTTCAACCGAGATTACATCTCCCGGCTGAATATAAACACGTTGATCAGCAGGAAGGCCAAATACTACTCCCTCAGGTGTACCTGTTAAAATAAGATCACCCGGCACCAAAGTCATGTGCTGAGAAATATAGCTGACAATCTCTGCGCATGAAAAGATCATGTCAGAAGTGTTAGAGTCTTGTCTTAATTCATCATTAACATATGTTTTCAAACTTAGATTGTTTGGATCCCCTACCTCATCCGCTGTCACTAAGTAAGGACCTGTTGGACTAAAATCGTCACATGTTTTCCCAAGCAGCCATTGATGTGTTCTCATTTGCAGATCTCTTGCTGATAAATCATTGACGGTACAATAACCAAACACATGAGAAAGCGCATCTTCTTTAGAAACATTTTTTGTCTTTTTCCCGATTACGATTCCTAATTCCACCTCATAGTCTAGTTCATTTGATACAGATGGAATGGCAATTTCACTTTGATGGCCTGTTAGCGTATTATCAAACTTATTAAACAGAATCGGAACTTCAGGATATGGCGTATTTGTTTCATCAGCATGTTTGCGATAGTTTAAACCGACGCAAATGATTTTATGTGGGCGGGTTACACAAGGCCCCCATTCAAGATCCTCTTCTTCTATAACTACCGCATTACCATTTGCTGCTGCCTCAATAACCTTATTCTCAAAATCCTGTAATTTTGATGGTTGAAACTGAATGACCTCCATAACATCTGTTATGACTTCTCCCCAGTTATTTTTCCTAGCCGTTTCTTCAATATCGATCAATTGATTGTCCAATTTCACTGCTAATCTTTCATTCTCATTCTTTATAAAAGTAGCTAATTTCATTTTCCATTCAGCCTCCTATGCATTTTTTCCAAAAACAACGCCGCCATCAATATAAAGAGGTGATCCCATCATGAACGAAGACTCATCGGAAGCAAGAAAGAGTGCCGCTTTTGCAACATCTTCCGGTCTTCCTAATTCCCCGCTTAATTGTCTCTTCTTAATCCCTTCGATTGCTGCTTCAGGATCATCGTAGGAAGTTCTTAAATAATTTTCAACAAAAGGGGTTAATATGGTTCCAGGTAACAAGGCGTTCACACGAATATTATATGGAGCATAGTCCACTTGCATCGCTTTGGTCAGTGCAAGAACCGCCCCTTTCGTTGCCGAATAGGCAGCCCGCTTTGCCAGTCCCATCTCAGCTGCGCATGATGACATATTAATAACGACTCCAGACTTTTGCTCCATCATATAAGGGAGTGTGTATTTAGAAGGCAGATAAACTCCCTTCACATTCACATTCATAATCCGGTCCCAATCATCCGGCTCTACTTCATCCACTCTTCCCACATTGCTGATCCCTGCATTGTTAAATAAAATATCTATTTTTTTATAGGTTTCTATTATTTGCCCGATAGCAGATTCAACCGCTTCAGGGTTTGCTACATCGACCAGATAAAATGCTGCTTTTCCACCCTGTTGTTCGATTTCAGATACAGTACCTTGTCCATTTTCTTGATGAATATCGGTAATGATGACGAAAGCCCCTTCTTTTGCGAAAAGTTCAGCTGTCGCCTTGCCAATTCCGCTGCCCCCGCCAGTGATAACGGCTATTTTATCAAGCAGTCTCATACAGTTACCTCCATATCATGATCCATGTGATCCTCAGGCTGTGCTGCTTTAACGGTTAATCCACCATCTACCATTAAAAGGTGCCCATTTATTTGCATCGCTTCTTCAGAAGATAAAAATACAACAGCATCCCCAATTTGTTTTTCTGTACCCAGTCTCTTCATTGGATTGGCTTCAATTTCTTTTGCAAGAATTTGTGGATCTTCGAGATATTCTTCGCACATATCTGTTGCTACTGTGCTAGGTCCAACTGCGTTGACATTAATATTGTATTTGCCTAATTCAATAGCCAATGCTTTTGTTAAATGACTAGCTGCTGCTTTTGATGATATATAATGCGGAATCACTGGGCTTGTCACAAGAACACTCGCAGTTGATGTAATATTAATGATTTTTCCATATCTATTTTTGATCATAGTAGGCGCAACTCTTTGGGAAGTTAAAAAAATTGATTTTACATTCGTTTGATACGTTTCATCCCATGTTTTTTCTGAAACACTTAAAAATGGTTCAAATGGGGCAATCCCCGCATTATTCACTAGGATTTCCACCGGCCCTAACTCTTTTTCTACTTCGCCGATCATTTGGTCAACTTCATCCTTAATCCCAACATTTGCTTTCACAACCATCGCTTTAATAGAAAACTGTTCTTCTACTCTTTCTTTTAATGCAGTTGCTTTTTCAAATGAACGTGGTGAAGTATAGTTGATTGCCACATTTGCGCCTTCTTCCGCTAACCTCATAACAATCGCTGCTCCGATTCCACGGCTTCCGCCTGTGACAAGCGCAGTTCGATTACTAAATTTCCCCATATCAATAAACCTCCCTTATGAATGTTTAGAGGCTGATACTGATTCTGCTGATACTAAATTCTTGATGACCTAAAATCTCAGCTTTTACCAGTTCACCCTGTGCAGCTTTAATAACTAATTCTAGAATACGATTGCCAGCTTCCTCGATTGTTTCTTTTCCTTTCATAACCGAACTGGTATCAATATCAATGTTATCGTTCATTTTGACAGCCGTATGTTCATTCCCGGTAATTTTGATAACGGGAATAATCGGATTTCCTGTTGGTGTCCCTCGTCCCGTTGTAAAGCAAACCATATGTACACCGGCTGCAGCCATACCTGATACACACTCAATATCATTACCTGGAGAATCCATGAAGTAATAGCCATTTCCCGGAATCTCCTCAGCAAATGCTAGTACATCCTTTAATGGAGCCGTGCCTGCTTTACTGATACAGCCAAGAGATTTTTCCTCGATCGTTGACAAACCTCCTTCGATATTACCTGGACTAGGATTTCCCCCGCGCATATCTGCTCCAATCCGTTCTACTTCTTTTTCAAACTGATCGACACAGGCATACAGCTTATTGGCCACTTCTTCATTGATAGCACTTTGTGCAACAATATGTTCTGCGCCGATAATCTCCGTTGTTTCCCCCATTACAATGGTGCCACCCTTACTTAAAAGGGCATCTGATGTTTTTCCTAATGCTGGGTTGCTACATAATCCAGAAGTTGCGTCAGAACCGCCGCATTTTACTCCAAGAATTAATTCAGATAGCGGTACATCGACCTGTGGGATTTTTTGAATCTCGGTAGATAATTGCTTCGCTATTTCAATACCTTGTTGAATTGATTTAACGGTTCCGCCTGTATCTTGAATATCAATCCATTCTACCGGCTTTCCTGTTTTTCTAATTTCTTCTTGCAACTCTTTTGCATTGATTACTTCACAGCCTAAACTAACTAACAGAACCGCACCGACATTGGGATTTTTCCCTGTTCCCGCGAGAATGTTGAATGTCCGTTCCTTGTCCTCACCAATCTGACTGCATCCATGCTGATGTGGAATCGCTACTGAATCTGGTACAGATTGCTGGATTCGATTCGCTACATGGTTCGCACAAACAACAGTAGGAATGATTAATAAATGGTTGCGGATTCCCATTTTCCCGTTTGCCCGACGATACCCTTTTATCATGTTCATGAATGGTGATCCCCTTTCTTTTTATCTCCTCTTCCTCTAATTCCCTCGATATTGTGAACATGTACATGTTCACCTGGGGAAATTTCTACAGTAGCTGCCCCAATCACTTGCCCATACTTCACGACATGTTCAGAAGGCTGAATGTGTTTGATGGCAATTTTATGCCCAAACGGAATGGCTTGTTTGGCTGTTAACGCTTCCTTTTTACCGTTAATCATATATTGTAAGCTTTCTCCGGCCTCTATTTCTTTTAAAAGTGTAGCTACATTATCAGACTCGGACATGACAATACTGGTTAATTCTTGTTCATTTGCGAGTTTCATATTTTTACACACCTTTCCTTCAGCAAATAAAATGATTTCACATTTGTTGAAAAAATTTGCTCTCTTTCTGTGTCTCTTAACGTACTTGGTAAGTTATCGGTAACAATCTGTATTGCCTTCTGATAACTTCCTCCCAATAAACTGACCGGCCAATCGCTGCCAAACATCACTCTGGAAGAACCAAATGCTTGAACCACATGGTGAATATAAGGCTTAAGATCATCAGTTTCCCAAGAATCCGCCAGTGTCATAAAACCAGATAATTTACAGCAAACTGCAGGAAATTTTGCTAGTTTGGTCATATCTGCTTCCCATTTTTTAAACCCATCTTTCGATATTTCCGGTTTTGCAATATGATCAATGACAACGCGTAAATCTGGAAGCCTCTCTAGTAAATCAACAATATAAGGAATATGTCTTCCGGTGATTAATAAATCAAGGGGCAGGTCATTTGCACTAAGCAGTCTCGAATTCTCTATTACCTGCTCCTGTAAAATCCAATCATCTTTTTCGATATCCTGTAACATCGGTCTTAAACCAACAAATCCTTGCTGCTGCATTAATACATCTAGGTGTTCCGGAAAGGTAGATGATGATAAATCTAACCAGCCCACTACACCGTAAATCCACTCATACTTTTCATATAACGATAAGAGATAAAGCGTCTCCTCATATGTAGGTGCTGCTTGCACAAGGATCGTTCCAGAGACAGAATTTTCTTTTAATGTAGGTTTTAAATCCTCTGGAAAATAGTCTCGATAAAGGATGCCCATATCTTCAGTTAACCAATCGTAATCTCCTCGCTCCAGCTTCCAAAAATGTTGGTGAGAATCAATGATTTTGATACCGATCCCTCCTTGTGTGTTAACTTAATGTTATCGATAACATTAAGTTAACAAATCAAGATACAATTGTCAATCAATTTAGTAAAAAGCTAGATTCTTTAAAAAGACAGATGGTCTCCAGTCCATCTGTCTCATTTAGTAATAAGGTTTTGTTCCGGCGTCATGCCGGAGTTTTATTTAATTGATTTTCCATATCTTTTTGTGGTAGTAGGTGTTTAAATTTAAGATCCGCAATCCAGTAAATCAGATAAGCGGAAACACTAAAAAAGAAAAAGAAAATAAAAAAGGAAAACCGTAATGATAGAATCGTCCATGCACTAAGAATAATCATACAAAAAATCGATAAATGAATTTTGTATAAGCCTACTTTAAGACTATTAAGACACAAGTTCTTAAAAGACGTGATCATATTGACCATCAGTGGATAAATACTTAAAAAGGATAAACCAACTATAAAACTAACAAAAAGGACCGCAGCCTGAATGAATCCTTTATAAGGTACATTCATTTGTTTTAAAAATAGTAAATCAAGAATTAAAAATGCTCCGATTATCGTGTATATAATCCCGACTAAATAACTTTGCTTCCAATTTTCAATAAACATTTCCTTATACTGAGAAAATACCGCTACTTCTTTCGTTATTCTCCACTTTCTTACTACTCCAAAAAGTGCAGCGATGGCAGGGAATATCGTAATAATCGGAATGCAGCTTAGAATAAATAGGATATTTAAATACATGAAGTTATACAACCACAAGCATACTTGATACAAGCGGCTATCTAAACTAAAAATCTCCATCACCCCATAACTTGGAAGTCTCCAATTTAATATTCTACCAATTCTAAATATTATAGCACAAAATCGTTAAGACCGGCATACTACATCTGCTTCCATAGATGTATTTGGCTTATGTCTTCCCTGGTCAATTGGCACAACTTTTCCGCCTGAGCGAATCGATTCTGTTGCTGCACATCCAACAGCGACACTCATTCGACCGGCAAATGGCGTTGTTAATGGCTGCTTATTATATAAAACTAAATTTACAAAATCCTCACAAATGCGCGGGTCTGCCCCACCATGTGTTCCAGGCATTTGCTTCATCACATAGGTGATGTCGCTCCCGCCCTGCCAGGATCCAGACTTTCTTGTTTTCACATAAACTTTATCATTTACATCGTCATTTTCGATGCGTCCCTTTGTACCGATAATGGTATAGTTGCGCGAATAATCTGGTGTAAAGTGACACTGCATATAGGACGCCTTAATACCGCCTTCTAGTTCCATAATCAGCATATTATTATCTTCTACATCGATTTCTTCTCTGAAGGCACACTTGGTTAACCTTTCTAAACTGGCATCTGGACAGGTATCCTTCAGTTCACAATCCGGACAATGTAAATCATTCGGTTTGTCTCCCCCATAATAATCCAAACTGCCGAAGGCCGAAACTTTAGTAGTGTAACTGCCCGTCAGCCAATGAATGACATCGATATCATGGGAAGCCTTCTGAAGCAGCAGGGATGTTGTATTTGCTGCTGTACCATGCCAATCATGGTAATAAAAGTATCCGCCAAGTCCGACAAAATGCCTTACCCATACGGCCTTAATATCGCCAATGACACCAGAATCGATGATTTCTTTCATCGTCTGGTACATGCTCATATAACGCATATTAAAACCGACCATTAAATGCTTCCCTGATTTTTTTGCTTCATCTAGAATTCTATCGCAAGCCTCTGGTGTAATAGCTAATGGTTTTTCACAATAAACATGTTTTCCTGCTTGAAGTGCAGCAATAGCATGTTCCTCATGCAGGTAATCAGGGGTTAATATCGCAACCGCATCGATATCCACCCTTGCCAGCAATTCTCTATAATCCGTTGTAACAAAAGCCTCATGATTAATTTCCTGTTTGAATTTTTCAAGTGCTTTCAAGGACACATCTGCCCCTGCAACTACGATCGAATTTCCCTCTGGTTTATGCCAATATTCAACAATTGTACTTCGTCCGCCTGTGCCTATGACACCAATTCTTGCTTGTTTCATACTATCCCTCATCTTCTAGATATTATTAAAATAGCAGCTGGAGTTGTTGGTCTTTGTTCATTTTAAGAGCGATAAACCCATCAATAGCTTCTATTCTTTTATCTTCTTTTCCTTCTTCACGAACAATGACAGCAGTGTCTATTTTGAGAATAAATTCGTTCCCAGTTTGACTTGTCACATCCAATTGTCTGACCTGCATCTTATCCCAAGAAATGTTAATCTCAAACCCGCCTCGAACCCGCACTCCAGATAATGATCCTTGCAGCCATGTGGAAGGAAGTGCCGGTAATAATTCAACATATCCTTTGTGAGATTGGATAATCATCTCGACAACCCCGGCTGTATAACTGAAATTCCCATCAATTTGGAAGGGAGGGTGGGCACCTAACAGATTTGGATACAATCCGCCTCCAACCATTACCTCCCTTTTCGCTGTACAAATGTTAAATAATTGATGAAGCAATGCATTTACCCGTTCCCCATCCTTCAAACGAGCCCAAAGGGACATCTTCCAGCCTAGACTCCATCCCGTTCCAGCGTCTCCGCGTCGATTTAATGTCTGCCTTGAAGCTTCTAATAACGGACCCTCAATAATTTGATTACCTGGATAGACTCCATACAAATGAGAGACATGACGATGATGTGGTTCGGCATCCTCATAGTCGAGGAGCCATTCCTGCAATTGGCCATACTTCCCAATCTGTAAAGGATGCAGGCGTTCTTTTGCTGCAGTTACTTGATGAATCCATTCATCGTCCACACCGAGGACACTTGCTGCCTCCACACAATTGGTGAACAAATCCCAAATCAGTTGCATATCCATTGTCGACCCCTTGGTAACGGATCCTTCTTGTCCATTTGTTGCATAGAAGTGATGCTCCGGTGATGTGGACGGTGAAGTAATCAAATAGCCATTCTCATCCTCCACCAGCCAATCAAGGCAAAATTGGGCTGAGCCTTTCATAATTGGATAGGCCTCTTCTCGAAGGAAATCTTTATCCAAGGAATAGAGATAATGCTCCCACAAGTGGCTGCACAGCCATGGCCCTGACATTGGCCAAAAAGCCCAGTTCGGATCTCCGTGGCGCTCGCCCCCAACAGGATCCGCATGTCTCCACAAATCGGTATTGTGATGGGCCGTCCACCCATTCATGCCATACCGCTCATTGACCATTTTCTTCCCTGTTACCGAAAGCTCTTGGATTGCCTTTAACAATGGACGGTGACATTCAGACAAATTCGTCACCTCAGCAGGCCAATAATTCATTTCTGTATTAATGTTCAATGTATAATTGGATGACCATGGTGCCCGAGTCAAGTCATTCCATATTCCCTGCAAATTAGCCGGTTGCGTCCCTTCTCTTGAAGAGGAAATCAGCAAATAACGGCCATATTGGAATAAAAGCTCGACCATCTCTAAATCATCCGCACGATATTTTTGCACTCTTTCATCCGTATCCAGCAGCACATCTGTCTGTTTATGTCCTAACGAAAAATCAACACGGTTGTAAAGAGTTTGATAATCTTGAATATGTGTTTCTTTCAATTGCTCATAAGGAATGCTCATCGCTTTTGATAGAATGGCCTCATTTTGCCCTGTTAATTCTTTAAATCCGACCCCAGGGAGTTGATCAAAGCCCTTAAATGAGGTGGAAACAGAAAAATATAGAACAACATTTGTTGCATTTTGGATGGATAGTCTTCCATTCGATGACTCTAGCTTTCCATCATCGATAACAACACCTAGTTTTCCTTCAAAATGAATCGCCTGTGTTTCACTAAACTCACCATATACAATGGGCTGTTCATCCTCATGAACATAGTTTGGCGCACACTTTTCAGGACAAATTCCTTGTAAAGCCAACTCTTCTGAAGAATTCGAAGTTTGATATTTTAACGTACTATCTAATGAAACGATCACGTTTAATTGGTTGGCAACGGAACTAGTTAGCCGGACTGCTAACACCTGATGCGGATGTGAAATAAAGGCTTCACGGGTATATTCTATTTTTCCCACTGTGTAGATAACATTTGAAATGGCTGTTCCAATATCGAGTGTCCGCTTATAGCTCCTTGTTGTGCCCCCATGAAGGTATTGAATCGTAAGGTTCCCTAGCGGCATATAGCTCTGTGTATAAGGACCAAACATATTCTTCGTTTCACTGATCGCCTCTTCATAATTCTCTTCCTTGATCAATTGCCTTACTTTTTGCAAGGATTCCTGATCGTTATATTCTCGGTCCCTCTCTGGCGGTCCTGACCACAATGTTTCTTCGTTTAATTGAAAACGTTCTGTTTCAACTCCGCCGAAGTGCATCGCACCGATTCTTCCATTTCCGAGCGGCAAAGCCTCCGTCCATTCATTTGCTGCTTTTTTATAGGTTAAAAGATTCATTAGGTAAATCTCCCATTCTCGAATATTTTTCACATCGATTCAAACAGATTTTTAGATTCAAACACAACAGTTTGTTCATTCTTAATCTTTAATTCACTTTCTTTCATATTGTTCACCCTCGTATACGGTACGAAGTCTCCTTCGTAAATATTTCCTTCTAGTGAAACATTCCTGCATGTGTCAAATTCAAATAACACATCATGAATCCCATCGTAATGACTGCTTGGACTTACCTTAACAATCTTATTTTCTTTAATGGTTAAATTTTCAACGTTTTCTGCGGAAACCACACATTCATGCTGCATATAAAACGTGTTATTTTCCACTGTAATATTTTTGTGAATCGGTACTGGCGATGGAATCTCACCTAATGGGATCGGATGAATATAAATTGCAGGTTTACGATAATCCCAATCTTCAACCGGATTTATATGAAAGATATTCCCTCGAATCGTCATATCTCTGACAGGTCCAGATTCATACCAATCGTTCGAATCATTGGAGATAAAGATTGTACTCATGGTTATATTTTGAAAGTGATTGCCTTCAATCAACACTTTTCTTCGTGTTGTGCAGAGGATTCCCCTTGTTGGAACATGGGCAAACCGATTATTTTTAATCACTACTTCTGGTGTATAAGTCACGTTTTCCATGACGTATAAAAATTCACCCTGCTCATTTTGCACGGTATCAAAAGGCAGCTCTTTGTTAAAGGATACTTGCATCGTTTGAAGATCATTTCCATCTTGTCCAGGATGTACAACCTTCGTTACTTCATACTCTTCCACGAATTCGCCGGCCATTGTTGCTCGATTGAAAAAGGCTACTTTATCACCAAGATGATATTGTGGGAATCCGCTTTGCTGCGGGTGTGCATAAATAACTTCTATTGTTTTTTCATTGATTATTTTTTGGACTCTGGTAAAAGTCCCATGGATATTAATAGGGTCATCATGGGGGTGCATAAACGTACACCCGTCCACAGTAATCACACCTTTAGCGCCTGAAACATGAATGGAATCAGCAAAGCTCGATCCATGCTTCCCCATGGTGCTATTGGGTATGAAATTAGTCGACTGGAACGTAATGTCCCCACTCATTTGCACCAGTAAACCGAAACCGTGTAGATAATGAATATCTATGTTAGATAATGTGATATTTTCACTTTCCCAAATAAACGCACCCGCAGTATTCCGATCACTCGCTTTACAAAATTCAAACACCCGCTTGTCAACAACTGCCTTTGGCAGGGAGTTGTTATAATGGATACGAATTTTTCCCTTCTCTAATTCTTCTATTTTCACTCTGTTATCAGCGAACGGGCCTTTATTCACAGAGAATCTTCTTTTCATTCCGTTCATCTCGTCAAACCCAACGACTACCCATTCATTTTTAGAGCCTTTGTCTTTCCAATAATATTTATTGGTATATGGACTTCTTTCACTTAACCAGTAAAAATCGAGCTGATTTTCACTAATTTCATATGGAACATAATCTTCTAATTTATAGTCCGCATAATAACAACCATTTTCAGCAAAAGTTTTCTGGACAACTAATTCTGATAGGGTTGAGACCTCATAATCCCAAGAGAAGTTTTGTAAACGGATATTTTTCGAGTGAAAAATCCCTAATCCCATCACATCCCCATGAAAATAAAAGAATGAACCATTTCCTTCAATCGTTAGATTCTCCTGTTCCTCGATTAGAAAGCAAACCGTCTTAATCGGATGTCTGCTCGTATCCGTATTTGATGTATGAAAGTTTCGTTTCGGTGCGTGATCAGGATAAAAATGATAGATTCCTTTAGGAAAAGACAGGATGATGTCCTCTTTTATTTCTTTTATATCTTGTAAAATTTTATGTACGATGGGGGAATAATCAATAATTGAGTTTGTTTCTCCCCCGAAGCTCCTTACATCTATGACTCTTGCTTTCATCTCTTTTTCCCACCTTAATAAAAAAAGAATACACGTCTGTACATGACTTTCGTGTATTCTTTTTTATTATGTTAGTTTTTATTTTCCTACATCATATGCTTTTTGATAGATTTCTAAATAACGGTCGACTTGTAAATTTTTAAAGCCATCAATATACTTATCCCAATCTTTTTCGATATCTTTTGAACCAGTCACAAATTGCACCATGTTCTCTTCAATGTACTTAGTCATATTGATTTTTAATAAGTTCACTTCATCTGCTTCTTTTGGATCAACCCAAGCCGCTTCAAAATTAAATTGTTCTTTCGGTTCAAATCCATCGTATTTCAATGTTGCGTTATACAATCTTCTTTCATATCCCTCTAGAGAGAATTCATCTTGTTCAGCTGCAATCGAGTCTCTAAGCGTTCTTGTCAATCCTAGTGGACCTCTTTCTCCCCATCCGAAATGTACCTTATCTTCCTCTTTCAAATCAGGTTCTGCAGGGATGATCGCATATTTTGCTTGTTTACCTGTTAAATCAATGTCTTCTGGACCACCTTTTTCCCAGTGAACACCTTCTTTACCTCTTGCAGTCATCATGCTGCCTTCTTCTGAATATAAGAAATCCGCCAATTTGATTAATGCTTCCGCTTTTTTCCCTTTTGCTTTATTCGTAATCGCAAAAGTGAAATTATTGACATTACCATAATCGGAAGGGGTAAATTGAGCACCACCTGGCCCTTTCAAAGGTGGAACTACATCGTATGCTTTTGAAGCATCCAAAGCGATATCCGAAATAATGGCCAAATGACTTGCTGCACCACCACCAAGGACAACATCACCTTGTGGCGTACCCAATTGTTTATACGCTTCTGGATTCTGTGTAAATGCACCTTGGTCAATTAATCCTGCTTTATATAAGGAATGAATATATTTCAATCCTTCCTTCCACTCTGGCTGTGTTGGTGCTAATAATAACTTTCCATCATTTACATTAATATAATCTTTACCATTATTCGGAATGAATGCATTCATAAGAAAGATAGTAGGATCATCACCAAGCATTGTGCTTTCGCCACTCAACGGAATTTCATCTTTTTTACCATTTCCATTTGGGTCATTGTTCTTAAATGCCTCCATAACGGTTTTAAATTCTTCAGTTGTTGTTGGCATTTCTAAATTCAGCTTGTCCAGCCAATCTGTATTAATCCACATTTTCCCGTACTTAGAGCAATGGAAACATTCATTTACTGGAGGCAGAGCATAAATATTACCATCCGGTGCAGTCATTCCTTTTTCTAAATAAGGAACCTCTGTCATCAATTTTTGAAGGTTTGGTGCATGTTCATTAATTAAATCATTTAATGGCAGGAAAACGCCTTCTTTCCCGTACTTTTGGGCTTCAACTTTAGATATATTATCTAACCAAGCAACTAGCAAATAAGCATCTGGATAGTCACCGCTTGCCAGCGACAATTGACGTTTTTCTTTTGCAGCATCTTGATTCGCGTCTTCCCAGTTAATTTTGATATTGAACTTTTCCTCAACCATTTTCGTAAATTCATTTTTCTCACGATCAAATACTGGATCGTACGAAATCGTTGGTGTGAAGATCGATACTTCGATGGGTCCATTTGGATCTGAACCTTCACTAGAATTGTTTGATGAGCTGTTCTTGCTAGGAACACAGCCGGCAAAAAGTAAAACTATTGAAACCAAAAGCAGAAAAATAGCTGATAACTTCTTCATATAAATATCTCCTTTGCTTTTTACTAACGTTATTTAATTTATAAAACGTTCCAAACTGTTTTTAACCCTTTACTGATCCAA
Source organism: Bacillus sp. CZDM1 (assembly GCF_055502545.1). Lineage (NCBI taxonomy): Bacteria > Bacillati > Bacillota > Bacilli > Caryophanales > Bacillaceae > Bacillus > Bacillus sp. CZDM1. The sequence continues at coordinate 43,792 of NZ_JBUESO010000011.1, forward strand.
TTAACATTCCTTTCACAAAATGCTTTTGAACAAATGGATACAGTATTAAAACTGGTAAACTTGAAATAACAATTAATGAATACTTCATTAATTCTTTTAATCCTTGCATCTTCAAAATATCTTCTATATTTGCTGATGGATCGGTATTTAAAATGAGAAGACTTCTTAAAATGAGCTGTAATGGATATAGCTCTTCTGATTTTAAATAAATCAATGCGTCAAAATACATATTCCACTTCATAACAGCATACATGAGGACAAGGACAGCAATAATCGGCTTCGCAAGCGGCAATACGACTTTAAAGATAAAGCCAATATCACTGCAGCCATCCATTTCACTCGCTTCTACTAATTCATCTGGAATCGTAGATTGAAAGAATGTCCGGGCAATGATGACTTGGAACACGGCAAGAGCCGATGGAAGTAAAAGAGCCCAGACCGTATCGATTAAATTTAAATTTTTTACTACAAGATACAGCGGAATTAAACCTCCATCAAAAATCATCGTAAAAACGAGCAGGATCATAATAAGTTTTCTGCCATAAAACGATTTTCTTGAAAGAGGATACGCAAGCATAATCGTGATCGTTACACTAATAAAGGTTCCTACAACCGTGTAGAACAATGAATTCGAGAACCCTTGGAGAATTTGAGGATTCTTAAATACCGTCGTGTACCCTAATAGAGTTGGTTCTACAGGAAACAGCCATACACGCCCGGATGTTACCGCAGATGCACTACTAAATGAAGCGCTCACAATATAGATAAGCGGATATAGCACAGCGATTAAAATGAGAGCTAAGAACACATAAACAGCACCCATAAAAAGGCGATCGATTTTTGATTCTTTTATCCTTATATTTTTTGTTTTCTTCAAATCCTTCCCTCCTACCATAAACTAGATGACGAGAATCGTTTGGATATTTTGTTAGCAGTGAAAATTAATATGAAGTTAACAATGGAATTAAATAAACCTACCGCTGATGCAAAGCTAAAGTTCGCTCCAAGCAATCCAACTTTATACACATAAGTAGAAATAACTTCCGATGAATTCGTATTTAATGGATTTTGCAATAGATAGATTTTTTCAAATCCCATGGACATGATACTCCCCACATTAAGTATTAATAAGACAATAATAATCGGGAATATTCCTGGAAGATCGACATTCATGATTTTTTGGAAGCGATTTGCTCCATCGACCTTCGCCGCTTCATACAATTGTGTATCAACCCCTGCAAGAGCAGCTAAGTAAATAATCGTTGCGTATCCGGTGTTTTGCCATACATCTGACCAAACATAAATGGATTTGAAATAAGTGGGATTTCCTAAAAAGTTTATCGACTCAATTCCAAATAAGCCTAAAATATTATTAACAATTCCTGCATTTGGTGATAAAAACAAGATTATGATCGACACCATGATAACAGTAGAGATAAAGTAGGGTGCATAGGTAATCGTTTGTACGAATTTTTTGAAACGAGCATTTTGAACTTCATTTAATGCCAATGCTAATAGTATCGGACAAATAAATCCTACTATTAATCCGTAAACACTTAACCCAAGTGTGTTTTTTAATAAGAGAGAAAAGTTTGGACTCTGAAAAAACGATTGGAAATACTTCATTCCAGCCCATTCACTGCCAAAAATCCCCTTTACCACACTATAGTCCTTAAACGCAATAACAATCCCTGCCATCGGAACATACTTAAAGGTAATCAAAAAAACTAATGGAATCGCAACTAGAAAATACAATTGCCAGTGTTTCTTAATTTTTTTCCATCTAGAATGTTTTGAGACAACCTCTTTTTCAATACCAACATTTTTCAGTTGTTTTTGATCCAATACTTCTACCTTCATTTTACCCCCCCATTTTTTTGTTGCTTACTTTGCTGCAAATAATCTTAATCTTTTAAATGTTACCGCTATCATAATTGAAATTTAAAAAACGGGAAAGATACGATTTATTTCATAACGTACAATAAAAAACCCTTGATAATAAAGGGTTTTTTCAGCAATTGGATATGGAACCGTACAATTAATTTATAGGGTACAATTTTTTGAAAACGAGTATTTTTTCCTTTTTTAAGCACCTTTCATCATTTTTCGATATTCTGATGGCGAAGATCCAGTATTACGTTTAAAGGCACGCCGAAAGGAATGTGCGCTGTTATAACCGGAAAGCACAGCGATTTCATCAATACCGTCATCGGATTGAATTAATTTTGATTTTGCAAAGTTAATCCGTACGTCCTCAATAAAATCAGAAATGTTTACACCAACATGTTCTTTAAATATCGATGGAACCATTTTTTCAGGAAGACCAACAGCTTCAGAAATTTTATACAAAGTTAAATCGGGATCACTAAAATGCTGTTTAATCCATTCCTTCATCCTATGAATCACTTGCTGCCTGCCTGCGGACTTATTTTCATAAATACTCTGAGCAATTTCAATCATCATTTCCTTTATCTGCTCAAAATTTTTATGAAAACTGCTTTTTTTCAACAACAGTTCTTCTAAGCGTTCCTGTATTTCATCTGCCTTTGCCGTGTTCAATTGCGTATTTTTTGAAAGAATTCTTACAAGGGTCCCATTCAAACCTGCCAATAATTGGGTTCCTTTTTTGTGCGTTAACACTCTTCTTTCCACATTTTCAAGAAGTATTTTATCAACCAGCTCCATGACCTCATTTATTTCTCCGTTCTTTACAGCATTAATAAGGCGAAGTTCTACCTCAATGGGATAATAATAATCAATCGTATCCTCTTGATAAGAATGTTCATGTTTATGTTTATATAATGAGCCTTGACCTAGAAGGGATTGAATAAATGGTAAACTTACCTTTGCCTCTTCAAAGGATTGATGAATATCTGTTACCTGTTCAAATTGGCCTCCCATTCCAATATTCACTTTTAAACTATATTTCTTTTCCATTCGTTTAATAAACAACTGAAGTGACTCTTCCAACTTTTTCACTTCTTGAAGAGAAAGTTTTTTATCATAAGTTAATAGAAGAAGAACTTGGTCTTGATTGATATTGGAGAGCAGACCTTCTCCTTTAAAAAGATCCGTTAATTCATTTTGAATGAATAGTTGTGCGACATTCATTTCATCTAGCATCTCTTTATCTAGTTCATTCAACATATGAATAATTTGTACGATACCTACAAAACCAAAAGCCCCTTTTAACGGCAGGTTCGCTCGTTCCATTAACAGTTGTGCCTCTTTTGAAGAAGTAAGCTCTCCGGCGACTAATTTTTGAATCACCGAATCTTGCAAAATAGGTAATTGGTTTTGCATTTTAACCTTTAGTTGGTCATTATTAGCAATGATATCTTCCACATTGCTGTGGATGAAATCATATGGATCGGCTGCTTTTCCGATTTCTGTAATCTTCATTACTCCCAGAAGCCGATTTAGAGGAATGCTATTTTTATAAGAGAAAAGAAAGGCAGTAAATAGTCCGATTAGAATGGTCACAAATGCTAAGACCGAACTAATTGTTTGAATAAAACTGACATCCTCTGATAATTTCTCTTTCGAAATGAGTGCAACATACGTCCACTTATTATTATTAGACTTCGTTTCAATATACATATATTTATTGTCTTTATTCATAATTGAAAATTTACCCGTTGACTTGTCAAAAGAAATCATGTTTTTATCCATGTTATCGCCTGCAATTAAATTTCCTTTGTCGTCAAGAATAAAGGTTGAACCGTCGTATTGGGAAGAAATTCTATTCAATAAAGATGTGATTTCCGTTTCATCTATCAATATTACAATATTTGCTTTTGGACTTTTACTATTAAACGGCAGTGATTGTACATATGTAATAATGGATTCTGTCTTTTTCCCCATCTTTACATTTGCAGCGGGCAAATAATGACGGGAAAGATACGTTTGATTGATACTTTTTTTCCAATTCTCATAACTTAGCCCTTCATAGGCATGGTTATAATAATAGTCCTTCGTACGTACATACGATGACTCAGGAGATACGATGGTGTCAATTTGATTAAAATAGATATAAAATTTATTAAATAACTTATTCGTATACCAATACGGATTAATACTATTTTGAACTTTATAGATATCATAAGCGATATTTATATCCGTATTCGATTTTCGATGCATTAATTGATTAATTTCCGGATTTAAAGACATCTGGTAAACAAAGTTCTCAATCTCATTATTCTTTTGATCGATCATGTTTTTCGTTTGGTTGAGCAAGTTTTTACTGTTTTCACTTGCATAATCTTTTATTATATGAATACTAACTTGATAAATAACTAAACTAGCTAAAAGTGGAATGATTAGAATCAATAGATAGGATAATAAAAACTTTCTAAAAATTCTTACCTTTTCCAGTCTATCAAACATGGTTACATCATTCCTTCCGTAAAATTTAATAGCATTCAACGTTACTATTTTTTGATTTTTAATTCCTATAAAAAGTCAAGGTTCAAGTTTACTTATTACGATTAAAAAGATTCGCGTTATCGATAACACGAATCTAACAAAATTGCATTACTATATCAAACTGTTTCGAATTTTCGAAAGTGGTTGATAATTCACTTTACTCTATTCCTGAGAATAGTAACAGGAAAACTCTATTATGATCGGATCTTCCACCGCCTCAAGTACTTTAAGTTTCAATTCTCGTGTTGTTACTGGTGATACTTGTTTAATAAACCGGTGGCCAATGGCAGTACCTTCAGCAATTGTGACCCACTTTCCATCAACATACGCCTCTATTTCAAATTTCCTGACACGTTCACCCCATGCAATCTCCTCCATTAATTGGATATGATCGATGCATGTTTCTTTCTCTAACTCTAAAATGATTTCATTTCCACTCCCTGAAATTCTTCTAAGTGGATTTGAAAATCTTCTTTTTATTTCAGCACCAAATTCCAATAGTCTTTTCGCATCGACCTCAGGAATCAATCCCCGGTCATCAGGGGAAACATTCAACAATAAATTGGTCCCATGGCCTACCGAATGATAGTAGATATGCATTAATTCATCCAATGACAGCAAACTGTCTTCATCGTTAGGATGCCAAAACCAATGTTTTTTTCGGATCGGAACATCGCATTCTGCCGGGAGCCAATCCGGTGTCCCTGGAAGCCAGTCAACTTTTTCATTGGAAAACATACTGATTTTAGCTGCACTTTCTGTATTCCAACAAGGATATGGTGCCACCCCATCTTCGTTGCCCACCCATCGAATGGTTGGCTGCCCCATATTAAAGATCATCGCATTCGGTTGATATTGCTTTACAATTCCAATGATTCTTTCCCAATTATATTTTCTGCCTTCCGATCCTGCTCCATCAAACCAAACTTCTATTAATGGACCATACTGTGTCATCAATTCGGTAAGCTGCTGACAATAAAAATCATCATAGGCATCAATATCTGAATAACAAAGTTCATGCCGGTCCCATGGTGATAGATAGACACCAAAGTGGATACCTTCTTTTTGACATGCATTTGCACATTCACGGACGATATCACCTTTGCCGTCTTTCCAAGGGCTAGATTTTACAGAGTAATCTGTAGTCGCAGTCGGCCAAAGGCAAAAACCATCATGGTGTTTCGCTGTTAATACAAAGTATTTGAATCCTGCATCCTTTGCAAGCTTGACCCATTGCCCTGCATCTAATTCCTTTGGATTAAACAATTGCGGAGAATCTTTCCCTTCTCCCCATTCTTGATCACAAAAAGTATTGATACCAAAGTGACAAAAAATTCCCAAGTCTAAATTCTGCCAAGCGATTTGATCAGCTGTAGGCAGCGCAAGTTTAATTTTTTCCAATTTATCCACCCCTTTTTTTGTTATGTTATCGATAACATAAATATAACTTTTTAGAGTTCAGTTGTCTACCAGTTCCACATTATTATTAGTGAAAAATCATTTATTTAATGTTATCGTTAACATTATTTCCTTGATAAATGTTACCTAGATAATTACAATGAAAGAAAGTTTCATTTAATAGGGGGATTACAATTGGTAACAATTTATGATATAGCAAAAAAAGCCAATGTCTCTGCTATGACCGTCTCAAGAGTGATTAATCAATCTGATAAAATCAGTGAACAAACCAGGAAAAAAGTTGAGGCGGTTATTAAAGAATTGAATTATATACCAAACAGTTCAGCAAGAAGTCTTGTCTCAAAAAAGACGAAAATTTTATCGTTAATGATTACAGATATTTCGAATCCGTTTTTTACAAGTGTCGCGCGTGGTGCAGAAGACAAAGCCCTACAAATGGGTTATCAACTGTTGCTTTGTAACAGTGATGAAAATATTGAAAAAGAATCAAAATATATTGATATGCTTATATCAACAGGATCAGACGGTGTTCTGCTGGCTCCGGCGAGCGACTCTTCGAAAAAAAACATCCGTAAGCTGACAAAACACAATATACCGTTTGTATTAATCGATCGCTATATCGAGGATCTGAGGTGTGATCAAGTTCTGAGTGATAATGAAACCACCACCCGAAAGTTAATGGAACATCTAATTGAGCAAGGACATAGAAGAATTGCCATCATTAATGGTCCATTAGATGTTGCCACTTCTAGGGAACGTCATCAAGCGTATTGCGATACTCTTCAGTTACATGGGTTGCCGATTAATCAAAAGTGGATTCACCAAAGTCCTTTATTTCAGGATAGCGATGTTTCCAGTAAGATTAAAAAGCTCATTGATTTGCCTATCAGCGAGCGCCCGACAGCAATTTTCGCTACCAGTAACTTTTTGGGTTTAAATACAGTAAAAGCGCTAAAAAAGTACAACATAAAAATCCCTGAAGATATGGCTGTCGTTTGTTATGATGGAGTTCCTAATTATACGGAGAATGAACTTTTTCTCACAGCTGCCGAGCAGCCTTCCTATAATTTTGGTTATATGGGAACGCAAATGCTTATTGAAAGAATTGAAAAAACAAGCCCAGAAAATCCAAGGAAAATTGTACTTCCTGCAGAATTGCATATACGAGCATCTTCCCTTTATGAAATCAGAAAATAGCCTAGTATAAAAGCGTAAGTGACAGCCACTTACGCTTTATTCATGCTAATAAATCATTATTTTTCTTACGTTACGCAGCATGTTCTTCTAACGAACATGCTGCGTCATTCCTCTATACTACAGGAACACCGCTTTCCTTCTTGCTATACTTTGCTCGTAACGACTTGCTAATTTCCACTTGCGAATTCTCGTCAATGGAAAATGGCATAAAGCGAACAGCAAATTGGAACTCTTTATGTTTTAAGCGATAGTGTTCCGTCACATCTGGTCCGCAGCTGGCAGATCCGAGACCATGCTGCTGATGATCAAGGTTCAATGTAATAAAATCCTGCTTGATTAAATCATAGGTATGTTGAGCTTGATCCATGTTTTCCGTTGTATAATAGTGGGCACTGAAATCAAGCGTTGGCTCACCTGCTGCCACAAGGCCTATGCCGCCAGCATTTGTTAGCGATACCCAGCGAACCTCATGGCGATTTCCATTCTCCTGTGGAAAAATATATGGAGTGTATAGCTCTTCCACTTTTTTAGCATAAACACCTACGCGATTAGCCTCTCTGCTGTCACTATAGGCTTCGCCCGGTCCTCGTCCATACCAGGACACAGCATCTAAAGCAACCGGCAGCTTCATTTGCAAGCCAAGACGCGGGTAAGTTTCCGGTCCATTTCCTTCAGGGCTGCCTTTTACATCGATTGATAGCTCACCATTGCTATGTATCGTATACGTATACGTGACGTTAATTCCCCAAGCTAAAATTGGCGGGGCAATCCGAACGCTGGAAGTGATGACAACCTTATCGCCCGCTGTTTGCTGCCACTCGACCCCATTGACACGGTGCTGAAGCCAATGTAAGCCATATCGTTTCCAGTCAGCCGCCGAACGGTGATCATTGTCAATTAAAGCACGCCATAATTGAAGCTTTGGTCCTTCTTCCAATAGATTAACTCCTCGATAAGAAAAAGAATTCAGTTTTCCAAAAACGAGATCAAACTCAACTTGGAAATCTTCTCTTTGAACCAACAGCTTGTTATTCCATTCCTGACAATCCAGGTGCTGATGAAGAGAGTCAACCACTTTCCTTTCAACACTGCTTGTGACAGGTAATTCAAACTGCGCCCAAGCAATTTCATGCCCTATTTTTGCCCATAGCGTATCAGCGGCCAACGTAAATTGAAGGTTTAACCAATAATCCGTTTCCGGCTGGATTAGCTCTGGAAGCTTATACGGAATTGTCAGCGTCATCGTTTCGCCTGGTGCCACATCAGGAGCTGGCATCACGCCCTGATCTATAAGCTTGCCATCTGCCTCGACCGACCACGACAAGTTCAAATGATCTAAGGAAATAAAATCATAACGGTTCTTGATCACCACGTTACCGGTTTTCAAATCCACAGCTTCTACATGAACAGGTTCAATGACTTTTTTATACTCGATTAACCCCGGAGACGGTGTTCGATCAGGCATCACAAGCCCGTCAACCACAAAATTATAATCATTTGGCTTATCACCGAAATCGCCGCCGTAAGCGTAGTATTCCTCGCCTTCTTCTGTAAATTGGCGGATTCCATGATCACACCATTCCCAGACAAAACCACCTTGTAAACGTTTGTATTGGTAAAATAGATCCCAATACTCTTTAATGCCGCCAGGACCATTCCCCATCGCATGGATATATTCACAGAGAATATGCGGCTTGTTCAAATCCGTTCTTTGCCCCAACTGTTCCATTATCTCAATTGATGTGTACATTGTTGTATGCACATCGGAAACAGCTGGATCCCTTTTTGGATTATCGTCGTCTTGCATCATAATGCTTCTAACTTCACCTTCATAGTGAACAAGGCGTGTCGGATCATTTTCTTTAATCCATTTGCCCATTGCTTCATGGTTACATCCAAAGCCTGATTCATTTCCTAATGACCACATGATAACCGAAGGGTGGTTCTTATCGCGGGCAACCATCCGTTTAGCTCGATCGATATAAGCCTCTTCCCACTCAGGATCATCACTTAACTTGCCCCGATCACTATTCGCCTTTACCCAATCAGGATTATTACCTAGTAGAGCATTACCGGTATGTTCGAAGCCATGGGTTTCTAAGTCCGCTTCATCGATGACATAAAGACCATACACATCACATAGATCATAGAATCTCGGATCATTTGGATAATGGGCTGTCCTGACCGCATTGATATTATGCTGTTTCATCAGGATGACATCCTTCTCCATTGCCTCGAGTGGCACGGCCCGTCCTAGATCTGGATGAGAGTCATGACGATTGACACCCTTGAATTTAATGGCTTCACCATTTATCAGGATAACACCATCCTTCAATTCGATTGAACGGAATCCAGTTTTATTTGGAATTACCTCGATCACATTCCCTGCAGCATCCTTTAACGTAATCAATAAATGGTACAAATACGGATGATCCGCGGACCACTTTTCAGGATTTTCTACTGGAATGTCGATGGCAACGCTAACGAATTCATTTTTCGGCAGAAGCACCTTCTGTGAATTTCCTGTCACCAAAGTCCCGTCTTGATTAAGAAGGCGGTATTCAAGCTGGTAATTTTCCAACACTTGACTGGTGCCATTTTCAATGACTGTATTAACGGAAAGAGTCCCATTTTGATACTGTTCATCAAGGTTGGTGGTGACGAAAAAGTCTTGAATATAGACTCTTGGTTTTGCTACTAAATACACATCTCTGAAGATCCCGCTTAACCACCACATATCCTGGTCTTCTAAGTAAGTGCCATCCGACCATTGATAGACTTGAAGTGCTAACGTATTTTCTCCCTCATGGATATAAGGGGTAATATCAAATTCAGCTGGAATTCGGCTGCCCTGGCTATAGCCGACCTCCTGACCATTGACCCACAGATGAAACGCACTGTCTACACCCTCAAAATGCAAGATGATTTTTTGCTGCAGCCAATGAGCGGGGATATAAAAATTCCTGCGATAAGAGCCAGTTGGATTTTCCGTCGGTACATACGGCGGATCCACCGGAAACGGGTACACAACATTGGTATAATGAGGCTTTCCATAGCCATTCATCTGCCAATGGGAAGGAACGACGAGATCATCCCAGTCACTCACATCAAAATGATCTTGATGAAAATTCTCTGGAGCGAGTGCCGGATTTTCAGCATAATGAAACTTCCAGCTTCCATTTAACAGTTTAAATCCTTTGGAATTTCCTCTATCATATGTTAAAGCAGAACGTTCGTCGGAAAACGATAGAAAATACGCCCGTTCAGCCAATCTGTTTTTATGCAGTACAGCAATGTTTTCCCAATCATTTCTCTTAATCATTCAAAATACCTCCAAAAAATTCTTTTTTGAATAATGATATTTTCTTACGTTTACAACCTTCTGAAAACCCTTTCAACTACTCCTCCAAAGAATAGCATCATATTTCAATAGATTTATTGAAATTTCAGCTTTTGTTAAAATAGTTCTATTATTCATAAAAAAAGTCTTATCTCTTTTTGTGTTATCAATAACAAAATTTTAACATTTTAATCTTTTATGTCAATTCAAAACCTTATAAAAAATAATAGAACTCAGGCGAGTTCTTTGACTGTCGAGAAAAGGTACTTTTTCTCGGAATTATTTATTTTTATGTGCATTGAAGACAAATCGTTTGAGCCATCAGTCTAATTAGTCCTCAATACAGGGGCTTGGGGACAAATCGCATGAGAACCGAACACCCATTTGTCCTCAATACAGGGGCTTGAGGACGAATCGCATGAGAACCGAGCAAGGATTTGTCCTCAATACATCAATCGCACTAGCCCCTCTTTAAACCATTGTCAAAATCAAGAAATAAAGGCTGTCGAGACTTTCTCGACAGCCTGAGAACTCGGTCGAGTTCTACTATTTACTTATCTAGTATTCAACAAAGCTTTCGGCTGACAACCTATCATTAATCGAGTTCCGTCACTGTATCCTTCCTCTCTTCCTTCTAGTTCATGAACGAGAATATCTCTCAGGTATGCTGCCTTATCTGAATACCGATCATCCTGAATTAAGTTATGAATTTCTTTTGGATCATTTACTAGATCAAAATACTGTTCGACACCTGTTTGCGAGTACCATATATATTTCTCTTTGCCGTTTACGATATAATGATGAGATAAATCCCCATATGCATGCTCTCCATGGAGGTAAGGTCTCCATTCCGTCTCCATTCCTTTTGCGAGCGGAATAACACTTTTTCCCTCTACCGTTTCAGGTACCTTCGCATCCGCTGCCTCTAATAAAGTCGGCATTATATCACGCAATTCAATAATTTTGTCACAGGTTGTACCCTTTTGGATTCCAAGCTGATTTCCGGGGTCAGAAAGAATAAATGGGATTTTCGCACTCCCTTCATATGCCAGTGATTTAGCTAAAAAATGATGATCCCCCAGCAGTTCCCCATGGTCAGAAACAAACAAAATGACTGTATTATGATAAACCTGATATTCAATCATGGACTGAATAAACGGCCAATTTGATCATCAAGATGCGCTATTAATGCATAATAAGCTGCCCGGGCACGTCTAAGGCGCTGTTCCGGAACTACGCCTCTTCTTGTTGTAGGGAGCAGTCCTAATCCTGCCTCATCTTTAGCCGCCCATGTTCCAATCACCGGCTCATCTATCTCTTTACTCATATAGTAATCTAAATAGGCTGGTGGCGGATCAAACGGTGGATGCGGGCGGACAAATGACATTTTTAAGAAAAATGGTTTTCTTGGATCTCTGCGTCTCAGAAAATCAATTGATTGGGTAACAACCCAATTCGTTGGATGATACTCCTCCGGCAAATGCCAAGGACGGCTCATACCAGACGCATTACAATCCAAACCAATATCCGTTAAATCTCGATGACCGCCAAGCCGCTCTCTGAGCCAAGGTAAATAGTCATCCGTTTGTTCAAACGACTCTTGGTATGGTGTGTTTTTAAAACGATTATGGTGCAAATAACCATCATGTAAAATGACATTGTGAAAACCACATAAATTCCTCGATGGATACACATGCATTTTCCCGACACATTGTGTATGGTAGCCAGCAAGACTCATTTCCTCCGGCAGCATATGTGAGTAATCCCATGGGACTCGCTCTTGATACCCTACCCGTCCCGTTGAACGCTGTGATATACCTGTTAATACAGCAGCACGTGCGGGGACACATGTCGGCGTTGCACTGTAAGCATTTCCAAACGTAACACCTTCCGCTGCTAATTGATCTAGATTGGGCGTTTCAACGATTGGATGACCCGCAGAGCTTAAACAATCAAATCTCATTTGATCAACCATGATCAATAAAACATTGGGCTTCATTTCTATCCTCCACCTTAACCTTCTATTGAACCAGCAATTTTCATTAGTCACTCAGGTCTGCACAGCACTGTTTGTATTTTCTCCCGCTGCCGCACGGACATGGATCATTCCTCTTTGGAGATTTCCCTTTAAAATAACGTGCCACATTTTGCTGGAACAAGTCCGCCCTAACTGTATCCACAAGCTGCTTCATCCGTTCATCTGCATACCTGTAAATTTGCTTGTAACTCGAACAAAAATAGTCAACCTCTGATGTCGAACGATCAGCACTCCATTTCCGATTACGAGGGCATCCTCCATGGCAGAGCTTCTTCCATTCGCACGTTTTGCAAGGCTCCGGTAAGGTTGGCTTCATTTTTAGGAAGGTATCATATAATGGGTGGGATAATAGTTTATCAATCGAATCTGTTCCGACATTACCAATCTTCCATTCTGGATGAATAAAAAAGTCACAAGGGAAGGCGTCCCCATTTTGTTCTAGAATAATTGTTTGCGGGCATGAAGCCATATGGATACAGGAACCGGCCTCCCGGTTCACATAAACAGAAAGCATTTCATCAAAGAATCGTATCGAAGTCCTTGGTTCGCCATCGTTATACCAATAATCAAAGGCTTCACAAAGGAAGGAGCCGTACTCTTCCGGTGTAATATCGTAAACACCGGGACGGTTAACCTCTTGAGCGCGAAAGTCCATACATGGGATAAACTGAACAAAACCGAACCCCTCAGATTCAAAAAATTTCATCATCTCTGCTGCTTTCCCAACATTCCCCTTGTGCACGACCGTTAAAATATTAAAATCTACCCCATGCCTACGCAGATATCCGATTCCCTTCATAACCCGGTCAAAGCTGCCCTGCCCTCGGGAATCCACTCTTCGGGCATCATGAATTTTCTTTGGTCCATCCAAACTGACTCCAACTAAAAATTGATACTGTTTTAAAAAAAACGCCAATTTATCAGTTAGTAACGTTCCATTGGTTTGCAGTGAGTTGGAAATGATGGTATTCTTCGGTGCGTATTTAGCTTGAAGGGAAACCACTTCCTCGAAAAAATCAAGCCCGGCTAATAACGGTTCTCCCCCTTGCCAGGCAAAGGAAGCAACCCCATTTGACCTCTCCATATATTCCTTAATAAATTTATCTAAAATCTTAGAATCAATTCGATTAATTTTCTTCCCTGGTTTTCCGCCACAAGTGCTGTAATAACAATAATCACAAGCTAAATTACAATCCTCAGATACCGTCTTCCACATCACGCTTATATTTCGATGTTCTGTCGTCAAGCAGCCAATGCTCATTAGATCCATCCCTTATCCCGATAAGCTGAAAAGCCCTGACATTGACATTAGGGCTGCAGTTAAATTCAATTTTCCCTATAGTTTTTGTTTCATATTCAACTAGATTATTTACAATCATGATGATTGCTCCTTTTTGGTCCTGGAATTCCCCCGATTATGTGAAGGAAGTACCATAATACAGGCTGATAAACAAACCTTACAATTCATTTAATGCCTGTCGGGCAAGCAATAGAGAGCCTGTGATTCCGGCATTATCCCCCAATCCAGGACTTACAATATAATTTTCTAGTTCAGGTAGAGTAACGTAATCATTCAATAACTCTTTCAAATTGCTGTAGATAGAATCGAAGACCTGCTGTTGATGCATGACACCGCCTCCGAGGATAATCTTCTTTGGCGAAAGGATGAGCACATAGTGCATCAGTGCCTGAGCAAGATAATAGCCTTCCATTTCCCAAACTTCATTTCGGTCAATAAGGTCGACACCCTTCGCTCCCCAGCGTGCTTCAATTGCCGGACCAGCCGCCAGACCTTCTAAGCAATCACTGTGGTATGGACACTTTCCTTGATAGTCATCTTCCGGGTGCCGCCTTACCAGAATATGCCCCATTTCAGGATGAGACAATCCTTGAAGCAGCTGCCCCTGAACAAGCGCTCCTGCTCCAATACCGGTTCCAACCGTTATGTACAAGCAGCTATCCAGTCCTTTGGCCGCTCCTAAAGTGGCTTCACCGAGAGCCGCTGCATTTACATCTGTATTAAAACCGACTGGAATGGCAAATGCACCCTGAATGGTTTGAACAAACGGATAATCCTTCCACCCTGGTTTTGGTGTAGAAGTGATAAATCCATAGGTAGGGCTTTCCCTGTTTACATCAACTGGACCAAAGGATCCAATCGCAATTGCTTTGACAGGATATTGCTTAAAAAACTCGATTACCTTTGGTATGGTTTCTTCAGGAATAGTTGTAGGAATCTGTTCGCGTGCAAAAATTGCACCTGTTTCATCCCCAACGGCACAAACAAACTTTGTACCACCAGCTTCAATCGCTCCTAACATTTTTATATCTCCCCTTCAAAAATGGAACATTGCTCCCATTATGTTAGCCTCGATATTGACAGGCTTCAACAGAGATATCTATTGTTGAAGCCTTCTATAATAGCTTCTTACGCTTTATTTTTCATAAGCTGGTAATAAAGTGGACTTCCTTTAACCGCTTTTCCAGTAAGAGCTAATACAAATTCGCTAAACATCGTGTTGGCCCAAGCAAACCAATCCCTTGTAAATTCTTCAGGAGAATCGGCATTAAAGCCTTCGTGCATAAATTTAGTTCCGCCGTCCGTATTTTTAAAATATGACAAGATCTTTTGCTGCTCCGCTGCGTCAGTTGTTGTCATCCCTTGAATCGCAAGAGCAATATGCCAAATATAATGATCAGGGGTATGCGGACTGCCGATTCCCTTCGCATATTTTCCTTCATAATAATACGGATTATCTCTGCTTAAAAGGAATGAACGAGTATTTACATACGTCGAATCATCAAATGGGAGATACCCTAAATATGGAGCCGCAAGCAAGCTTGGAACATTGGCGTCATCCATCAAATTGACGCGCCCTTCGCCATCGGTTTCATAGACATACATGTCACCGTAAATAGGATGGTCAAACTTCGCATATTGTTCAACCCCTTTTTGAATCTCAGCACGGAGCTTTACGCATTCCTCTTTTAATGATGTATTGTGTAGAACTTCCTCGGATATTTCAGCTGCATAACCTAAAATGACAACCGCAAACATATTTGCCGGTACAAGGTATCCATAGGTGCAGGCATCATCACTCGGCCGGAAAGCACTCCATGTCATTCCCATTGGAACAACACGCCCTCCTTTACCATCGCGGATTAACGTATCCGACTGACGGCAATCAGAACGCTCGAAGCGATAAGGAGATCGTTTTTCATGATCCTGCTCGGTCCGCCAAACTGTGATTATCGTTTCAATGACATTTTGAAACGTTTCATCAAGATGCGTGGTACGTCCTGTCGATTTCCAGAATAAATACGCTAACTGGACAGGGTAGCAAAGAGAGTCAATCTCGTATTTCCGCTCCCAAATATGTGGTGTCATCTCTGTAAGGTCGGTTTGATACCCATGGCCATTTGCACTTTCATTAAAGGCATTGGCATAAGGATCATGCAAGATAAAAGCAAATTGCTGGCGGATAACCCCTTCCAGTAAATCAGCCATTTCTTGATCCTCCTCAGCAGCAAGCAAATATGGTCTTACCTGTGCGGCTGAGTCCCGCAGCCACATCGCTGGAATGTCCCCAGTAATCACGAACGTTTTTCCATCTTCTTGTTTTTTCATCGTTGTTTCGTACGTATTAACAAAGCATTGTTCAAACATTTGCTGGAGTTTTTCGTCATGAGGAAAAAATTCCTTCACATGATTAATTAGCTTTTTTAAAGATTGAGGGATCGTAACTGTCATTTTATTCTCTCCAATCACTTTTTTGGAAACCAAGTGTAATAATTTCGTGACCTTCTACTTTATATTGCTCCTGTGATTCTTCCGTTTTTTCCTCTAGAATCGTACTTTTATAGGATGTCTGATTCATAGGAATATAAGCCTTCAGAAAATCGCTTTTTCCTGCCGGGTTAAACCAGCGGATCATTACATCATCCTGCTCCTCTGCCACCTTCATCGACGACCATACAAGAGCTCCCTGCTCGGAAGTAACAAACTGATAAGAGCTCGGCAGTGTGCCTTCATGACAATCGGTTTGTACTGTGTAAAGAGGTACTTTAAATTGATACGCCTCAACGAAGGCCTTTGACGTAATAACATCCTTTTCATGGGGTATAACAAGCCATTCTGCCGTCTGGATTCCTAAGCATTGCGCTTCCGGAGTCGGGAAGTATCCCCAATCCCCAAGTTCAGCAACCGAACGGAGTACTGTTATCGCAATCGTTCCATCCTCTGGCAAAATTTCATATTCTTGCAGACCATCGGTGGCAACCGTCAGCCCCACCTTTTCATCTGCTAAGCTGGCAAATCGCTGCAGATGGTGACAAAAACTAGGATTCTTCCATTCCTTTTCCGGTGTATTTGGACGATTCACAATCTCAAATACACTGTCTGCTTGATGAGTTTCTGTTTTTAACCCCGTTGGGAATAGGACACGGAGACGGTGATCATTTGCTTGATTGTCGATATTGAGCTTGAAGGCTGGTCCTTTCATTCCTTTTTCAAGCGTAACGATGGTCTTAAGAGAAATCGCGATCGTTTCACTTGATCTTCCCGCTTGTCTGTTCGTATACCAAATCATTTTATGGCGTTCTGTGGCGAAACGGTCGTCTGCAGAAACCGGAATCGTTAACGTATGTTCAAACTCTAGAACTGTTCGCAGTGCACTTCTTTCCACGAATGTAAATTCCGCAGGAACACCTTTTGTCGTGATTGGTGCAAGCCCAGCTGCTTCCTTGAACATATATTCATTTCCGATATCCCCTGTATCCTCGTAAATTCCGAGACCTTGGAAGGTTTGACCTGTTTCCTTAGAAGTCAAATCATACGTACCATCCTCATGGAACAAGAGATGGACAAATTCATTTTCCATTTCAACAGCTTCAGCCTGAGACTGCACCTTTGGTTGTTCTAACGCCTGCTCATCAGGAACGAAATAGAAAGTCTTATATCCGAAGGCAGGAATATCTTCCACATAGAATGATAGCGTCGCTCTTTTCGCATAGTACGGCTGGCGGAATTTATCATCTGGTAAATCGTAGCCAAATTCCACCTTCGTGTTCTCGAACTGAAATTCGCAAACTTTCCCTTGGTCATCAATTAGCTTGTATCCAGGCAGTTCTTTTTCTTCTAAATAGGCTGGAATTTTCCCTAACGGCATTTCTGAAAAATATACTTTTTCAAGATCAACCATTTTCGTGACAACCTCGTTTTTGTTCCATCCTGTTGTATTCATAACGATAAGCGGAATACCGCCATCCGAAGTCTTAGAAGTATCAACCGCCGCTGCAAGCTCTGCTGCCTGTTCTTTTACGAATACCTCACCCATATGAATGACACTTTCAAAGCGTGTGACCATTTCACGGTGAACCTCATCGACACTGCAGCCACAGATGCTGTCATGTGGATGATTTTTCATCAGTGATTTCCACATAAACCGGATATATTCCCGCGGATACGTTCCATTTGCTAAGAAGCCAAATGCTGCAAGCGGTTCTGCGATTTTTTCCAATAATGTTTGGCAGCGATGATTCCATTGCTTTAAGTAAATACGTGCTGACGCCGTATTAACGAGAGTGGACCAGCCGTCTGTCCGCTGATTCCGTAATTCGCCTTTAATGACCTGCAGCTTATCGGGCAGATTCTGTTTTAGTGCTTCTGTATATTCGTCAAAGCTGGAATGTTTGAAGTTGTAATCTGGATAAAGGGCAGCCGCTGTTTCGATGGCTGCTGGAATTGTTTTTTGCAGCGGCTGGTGATCACAGCCATTCATGAATAACAATTGATTGGTCGATGCATATTTTTCAGCATCTTGAAGCTTTCGATCCCAGAACACTTTCGCCTCCTCTTCATCAACAGGAATCTCATTGCCGTTTGAATACCAATTGGCAAATAATATCCCTACTACACTAGAGCCATCAGGCGATTTCCAGATCATTTCGGAAAATGGTGATTCAAATCCAGGTGAGTCTGAAACTGTATTATTAAAGCCAGTCGGTTTTACTCCTCTTCCGAAGGCCGCTGTATCAATACCCGCTTGCTTTAAAAGCTGGGGCGCCTGCCCGTATATACCGAAAGTATCAGGGAAATAACCAATTTTTGAAGCATGCCCATAGGCTTTTGTATCATTCAGGCCAATGAGTAAGTTCCGGACATTGGCTTCAGAGCTGGTTAAAAAAGCATCCTGCAATACATACCACGGTCCAATATAAAGCTTTTTCTCTTCAATTAATTGTTGAATGATGTCACGTTTTTCCGGATGAACCGCAAAATAATCTTCTAGAAGTACGGTTTGGCCATCCAGATGAAAGGATTGAAACGCATTTCCTTCCTTTTGAAACTGATTAATCAGTTCATTTATAAGCTTAATAAAGTAATAGCGATGTTTTTCAAAAGGCAAATACCACTCTCTGTCCCAATGGGAATGGGAGATAATATGGGCTGTCTTTTTCAAGCGACTTCCCCTCCTCTATTTATTCGTTGGAACGCTTTTTCCATCAACGTTCATTTCAATCCTTGGTTCCGTTCTTACTTTTGGCCATTTCGAGAATACTTTGATTTCGGTGATGGCTATCCCTTTGCCTGTTTGTGCAGTCATCTCTACTCTTATTGCCGAGGTTTTTACGTTGTCAAAAGTATACTCGTTAGCCTGATCTAGAGCTGGAAATTCTGGTTTACTCTTTAAGTTGGATACATCCTTCCAGCTATCTCCTAATTTATACTGAATTTTTAAGGATGCTGGATACGATGTAACGGAATCAGCGAACCAGTGAATTTCCATATGATCGATATTATATTCCGTTGGTTCATAGTCTCCAAAGGTAATAGAAACCCAGTCACCTGAACGGGGAACAGGATGCCAGTTCGTCCAGCGATTGTGCGGGACAGCTTCATAGGAGATGACATCATCATTGATTGCTTCAACTCTGTCATTCGAACCAGGCTCTTTGTTCGTGTATGAAGCTTTAGCCTTCGGATATTCATAGCCATTTTTTGCACGGCTGATATTCTGTTTGCCAAAGGCCTCATCGGTTACCCTAATCGTGGCGACCGCTTTCAGCTCTACGCCCTTTACTACGCCTTTAACCTTAAACTCACCCACATGTTCAAGGTCATCTTGCAGAAGTTCCTCCCAATTTACTTCAACAAATTCTTCCGTCTCATCACTATAATAAACCGTGACTTTATTGGGCAGCACAGGCATTTGCTTGAGCAGCACATCCGCCGAAACGTTTTCAATCGCAGTGGCACTTTTCTCGACAACCTTTTCCTCCGCATTAATCGTTGTCCCTGTACCTTTCGTAAACACCGCTGCCTCAGTCACATCGATCCAGAAGGCAACATTGTTATCAACGTCATCTGGAGCTAGGGTAAAAATCTTTTCAGACCCGCTTGCGAGTCCGTCAGCAGAAGCATTGATGGTGATATCTCCAGGAAGCTTATTTGATTGGATAATTGCTAACGCTTTTCCGTTAAAAGCCTTGCGGTCCTTACCCTTGAATCTCTCTACACTCGATGCGTTTCCATTGTCAACACCGGCTAATTCGCCCTGGCCAAATACGTTGAACGTAATCAAATGATTGGCATTTGGGACGGCAATCCCTTTACTGTCAACGATTTCCGCCGTAATAAAAGATAAATCTGTTCCGTTCGCACTAATCTCCCTGCGGTCTGCTGTCAATCTGACAGCTGCCGGTTCACCAGCGGTTATTACTTGATCACAAGCAATCTCATTGCCATTTTCGTCCTTGGCTAGTGCAGCTAATGTACCTGCTTTAAATGGAATGGCCCACTCAAGATAGGTTTTTCCATCCTTCGTTTCCTTGTATGGAGCACCCCATGAAGTCTTTTTATTCTCATATCTCCGCTCACCTACTGATTCTCCATTTAGAAAAAGTTCTACCGTATGGGCATTGGTATAAGCCAGGACACGGACCATATCCCCCTCCGACCAGTTCCAATGCGGCAGTAAGTGCACCATAGGTTCATTTTTCCATTGGCTTTGATAATAGTAGAAGATATCCTTAGGAAAACCGGCTGTATCGACAGCACCGAAATAGGAGCTTTTTGCCGGATAAGAATTGTAGTAAGGAGTCGGCTCGCCAATATAATCAAAGCCGGTCCAAATAAATTGCCCAGCAATATGCTTTAGATCACGGTCGTATTTCCAGGCATCCTCCGTCGTACGGCCCCAGGCAACATAATCATTGTCGTAGGAGGATTGCTGCAAGTCCTCGTACTTTGTGCTTTGATTATCCTGAAATGCATGGGTGTAAACACCGCGTGAACGAGTTGCCGATGATGTTTCTGATCCATATAACTTCCAGCTTGGATTCTGTTGGTGGTAGCCCGCATAATTGTTCTCGCTATAATTTAGTCCGACAATATCAACGATATTAAAAATTTCGTTAATGTAATGATCGATTGGTGTGATATTTACCTTATCTCCCCGTGTTTTATCCTCCCCAATCGTCGTCGGCCGTGTTGTATCTATTTCCTTGACCCATCGGACCAAATTACGCGCTATTTCCACACCGTCAGCACTTGTCGTATCATAGATTTCATTTCCAATGGACCACATAATAATGGCCGGCTCGTTTTTGCCCCGGTCGACCATTTCCTTAATGTCATGCTCTGCCCAGACAGTAAAAAACCGTCCATAATCATATTCCTTCTTCGACAATGCCCAGCAGTCAAAGGCCTCTTCCACAATCAATAAACCT
The DNA here is from genome assembly GCF_055502545.1 of Bacillus sp. CZDM1. Lineage (NCBI taxonomy): Bacteria > Bacillati > Bacillota > Bacilli > Caryophanales > Bacillaceae > Bacillus > Bacillus sp. CZDM1. Next base: position 64,941 of record NZ_JBUESO010000011.1, read on the forward strand.
AAGTTATTGGCAGCTTCAAGCAGCTCCGGTGATGCAGGGTTATGTGTGACCCTGATCGCATTGACACCCATATCCTTCATAATCTTCATTTGTCTTTCCACGGCTCTCGCATTTGTGGCAGCACCCAGGCCCCCAAAATCATGATGCATACATACACCATGAAGCTTCATATACTTTCCATTTAGTGAAAATCCTTCGTTCTCATCAAATGTAAAATATCTTGCACCAAAATGAGTTTCATATGTATCCACAGTTTCACCGCCAACCAGGACCTCAGTAACAAGCTTGTACCGGTAGGGATGTTCAATGCTCCAAAGCGTTGGCTGCCCAATGAATGCGTTGGCTTCAAAAGTAATGGTTACGCCCGCTGCCGCTGTTTTTCCCTCTGACTTCACTGTTGACACTGCTGCTCCTTCTGCATCATAAATCGTCGACTTTACTTGAATCTTGGCTGATTCACCCGACTCATTACTAACCTTCGTTTTGATATTGATATCGGCCCTTCCCTCAGCATATGAAGCTTCCAAATTCGGTGTCGTGATAAAGGTTCCGTACCTTGCAACATGAACCGGGTTTTTCACGGTGAAATGCACATTTCGGTAGATGCCGCTACCAGAATACCAGCGGCTCGAGGGCTGGGTATTGTTAACCTTAACAATAAGGACGTTCACCCTGCCGTCAAAATAGAGTTTTTCACTAACGTCATAAGAAAAGGCATTATAGCCAAAAGGATAGGTCCCTAACATTTCCCCATTTAAATAGGTGGTGCTGTTCATATAGACCCCATCAAAATTGATAGAAATACGTTTTCCCTTTACTGATTCTGGCACAATAAAGGTTTTTCGGTACCAGCCGATTCCGCCATCCAAATAGCCTCCCTCATGTGTTACAAGTGAATATTTGTTAAAATCTAACTCAATACTCCAGTCATGCGGCAGATTCAATTGCCGCCAGGAAGAATCATCAAATTCAGGTTTCTGCGCTCCAGCAATACTGCCACTGGTTTCCAACTTAAAACGCCAATTCTCGTTAAAATTAATCTGTCTCTCCCCCTCATATAGAAAAAGCTTTCGAAATCATTATGCCCCAGAGATTCTTGGCATCCACATTGGCTCTTTTTTAAGCTCTGCCCAAATATAATGTAACAATAACTGCTCTCGAAGATCACGATACTGAGGATCATTCCATAAATTTTGAATCTCTTGCGGGTCCTCTTGCAAATCAAATAATTCGCCGTGGGTTTCGTTACAATATAAGGTGATTTTATACCGTTCCCCAATAAATGTTCTTTGGTGAACTTTTGTCGGCTGGGTGCGATATTCGCAGATCACATGATCCCTTGCCATTACTTTCTTATCCGACCAAACTTCTTTTTGATCAACTCCAGTCATTTTCCGCGGGATGGGAATTCCTGAATAGCTTAAAAAGGTAGGGGCTAGGTCAACAAGCGACTGCATTGAATCACTAATTTGACCTACGGGCACATTACCTGGATAACGAACGATAAACGGAAGTTTTACCAAATCTTCATAGTGAAAACCTCCCTTATCATGGAGTCCGTGCTGTCCGAAAAAATGTCCATGATCGGTTGTAAACACAACAATTGTCTTTTCCGTCAGCCCTAATTCATCTAATTTATCGAGAATTTTGCCAATGTATTTATCAAGCATACTAATCATTCCGTAATAAACTGCCATGTTCTGTTTGGCTTCAGTTTCGGAAATGTGCACATGAGAACGAAAACCGATATTTCCAATTTCACCTTCCACATAGCCAGAAAAATCCGGATTCTTTTCTTGTGTCAATTGAAAATGTGGAGGGTTATTCTCATGTTCTCCAGGTACAACTTTTGGGACAGTTAATTTTTCAGGATTGTACATTGTGTCCCACGGCTCCGGTACAAGGTATGGCGGATGAGGATCGAAAAAGCTGGTCCATAAGAAAAAGTTTTCATTATTATCTCTGTAGTTTTCGAGTGCAGCATTCGAACGCTCAGCAATCCAGGTATTATAATGATATTCTTCCGGTATCGGCCATTTATAGCGAATTGAAGGATCCATCGTCCCAGTGGGAGGTAAAAAGTAGTCTTTCCAATTTTCACAGCCCTTTTCTTCCATCCATAACGCATAATGCTGGCCTGCATGGGCTTCATTCACATGGTTCCGCGCTAATTCCACATGATCAAAGCCATAAAACGGTCCGTTAAAATTCCTCCAAAACTCTAAATCTTGCATTATAGGATAGGATTCCAACGATGAATATTCATCGTTGGATGTTAAAGGCTGGAAGTGAGCCTTTCCAATCAGAGCCGTCTGATAACCTCCATCCTTTAATTCATCACCAAGTGTCCGAACATCTTCAGGCAGTTTCGTACCTAACGACCATGCCCCATGCTGGCTGGGATACATCCCAGTAATAATCGATGACCTGCTAGGTGTACAAGTAGGGTTTGGACAATAAGCCCTCGAAAATGTGGTACCCTCCTGAACCAAACGGTCCAAATTGGGAGTTGAAATCTCATTATTAAACGCACCTAGTGTATTCCAATGCTGCTGATCAGTTGTTATCAGCAATATATTAGGGCTGCTCATTGACTTGTCTCCCTTACTATGAATTATCGAATTCTTTTAAAACACTGCTAGTAATTCAATAGAATAGGGCCGGACTATTTTTCGTCCTGCCCTTCTATTTCTGTTATAGTTTTTTCTTTACCTATTTAAAAGTTCGGATATACTTTATGGCCTCATCAATATCATAAACAGGGTTCGTCCCAACTTCCCTTTCTATTGTTAAGTACCCATTGTAACCAATCGATTGTAGTGCAGCGAAGTAATTTACAAAATCCACTTTCCCCTCACCTAACGGCAGCTCGCGGAAATATTCCCCTTCGGTCACCATCTTGGCAATTTGTTCATGATCCACTCCGCCGCCGTAGCCAAGCGCACCATATACATCACGCGGATCTACTGGCTTATATCGGACCCCATCTTTCACATGAGTGTGGACGATGTAATCCTTCAGCAGTTTTACACCTTCAACAGGATCATCTCCCGTGACCATGACCATATTCGCTGGATCAAAATTGACGGAGACACCATTTGTGCTCAATGTATCTAAAAACGTTTTCAATCTCAATGAAGTTTCCGGACCTGTTTCAATCGCAAAGTAAGCATTTAAGCTTTTGGCATATACCCCTAATTCGTCACATGCCTTTTGCATCGACTCATACACACGAGTGGCAGGATCCTCCGGAATAATCCCAATATGCGTAGTAACAATATCCGTTCCTAATTCAACGGCCAAATCTAGGATTCTCTTTGATTTCTCGATTTTTTGCAGATTCATTTCCGAATCCTGAAATCCATGTCCTCCAAGATCGCCGCATAGAGCAGATATTTCTAACCCTATTGAAGAGATATAATCTTTTAATTCCTTCCTTGCTGCAGAAGTTAAATTTTCAGGAGCCATCTCTCCATCCACCGCATAAATTTGGACACCGTCTGCTCCCAGCTCCTTAGCCATTTTTAACCCTTCACGAAGCGGCAGCCGAAGACTGTCCACAATAATTCCGATTTTATTTGATAGTTTCATAAACTCTCACCTCATCCCAAAGTCTTTTTACATTTTCCATCCCAATCTTCGTACCAACCTGACAATCTTCCATACCTTCAAATTCGACGGTAAGATAGCCGTCATATCCTGATTCCTTTACAAGCTTCACGAGTTCACGGATATTTAAATCTCCATGTCCAACAATCGCGCCGCGCATATAATTGCCATTTACCGTACGGAACCACTCCCCGCCGCCTGGATTCTCATAATAAGGACGAATATAAAAATCTTTAAAATGAACGGTAGCAGCATAGCCAATATTTTTCTTCACTCCCACAAGTGGATCTTCATCAGCACAAAGGAAATTCCCTACATCCACCGTACTTTTAAAATTTGCTCGGTCGACAGCATGAATCACCCGCTGGACTCTGTCACTTGATTGCACATTGAATCCGTGGTTTTCGATTGTAGTTGTGATTCCAAATTGGGCGGCATAGTCTGCAAGCAATTGACTGCCTCGCACCATTTGCTCAAAATGCTTTTCAAAATGATGAATCGTCATTTCTTCTGGTTCAAGACGAAACGCAGTAACATCATGGCGCATGATTTTGATTCCCATCCGATTGACGATGTCTACATGCTGCTTAAGGCGCTCCACTTCCGCTTGGAACGCTTCCTCAGTCGGCTGAATAAAATTAGCTGGCAATGAATACCCAGATAGTTCGATTCCGACTGCTTTTGCTTTTTCCCTGATTTGGTCGGCCAATTCTGGCTGATCGACAACCGTAAACCCATAAGGCACAAGCTCAAGGTGCTCACCGCCATTATCGGCCACCCATTGTACGACATCTAAAATATCCAGTTTCCCAGCATTAATATCATTTAATAGACTATAAGAACTAATTCCAACTTTCATTTTAAAACACTCCTTTTACCTGCATATTTTCTATTTTCACTTCATCCTCACGGTATGTACCAATAATTTCTCCCGTTTTGGCAGTAGCGAATAAAACACTTCTTTCAGATTCTAGTAAAAACTTGTACGTCTGGTCTGTTCTAGGATCGGTAATCTTCACATTCGTATTAACGCCAAATTCAGAAACAAAGATAAACAAGCTGCCATTCTCAAATTCTAGTTTCCGGCCATAAACACCTGGAACATCCCCTTCATGCCAGATTAAATGCTCCGAAACACCAGCAAGATTTAAGCTATATTGATACAATTCACGAATGGACTTATTTCTTTCATTCAATTCAACGGGAAGCGGGGACCAGATAATTTTTCCTTTTCCACAGTTATACTCCTTCACTTCTAAAATACCTGCTTCGGAGACTTCCTTAACCACTTCCGCAATCCGTTTATCACCAAATGAAAATGGCAGGGTCATGTTATCAACCACTAGTTGTTCTTCGCGAAGAACATTTACAAGTTTGGTCGGACCCGCTATTTCTTCCATCCGATCGGTTTCGTTCCAGTATTCATCAAGACTCATAGGTCCAGTAAAAAGCAACGTAACATCGTGAGTTTTCACAAATTCTAGCAGTTCCGCTAAAGCCTCTGATTGAAAGTTATGTGGACTTGGAACCATAATCACCTTTGGAGGTTCTCCAGCTAAGCTCGATAGATCATATTCACTTAACGCCCTGAATGGCTGGTTAAGTGAGTAGGCTAATATCCTCGTTAATTTCGTTGTTGCATCAAAAGCAAGCCTGCGATTGGAAAAATCATTGGAATATGGAAAAATCACCACAATCTCTTCAAGCTTTCGTTTTTCAAATAAATGATTAACTTCCTTTATAAAACTGCCAAAATCATAAGAAACATTGGTTTCCGGCTTTTCGGTCCCATCGGCACGAAGCGCCCCAATATTCGATTCATTAATATTGTTCATGAAATAATTGGTATTCCAGAGCCATTGAACCGCACCCGCACTTCCGGAAGCGAAGGCATAGGCATACTTTCTTTCCAGAATATTACGCAGCTCTTCCTCGGAGCGTTTCGCTTGGTTATTTGGCTTTTCTACATACATGATCCCGGTTTCCGAAATTAAATTTGGTTTATCAAACGTCTTGGTAAAAATGCCATCCCAAAGTAAATTATCCATTGACCACCAGGTATGATTGGTTGTGTAATCAACCGCTTCTCCATAAAAGAAGGGAGATGGCCGCTGACCCATCAATGCTTCATCCTGGCCGACCGTGACTAACTGATCTTTTGCCAGGTACTTAATCGTCCCGGATAGTTTGCGAATCCACTCATTATGCTTATCCATCGTATATAACGTGTAATCTAACCATTTCAATCCTCTTTTGCCGGCAGCCATATCTTGAATATGGGTATTAATTTCCCTAATTTGCGGCGGCCTTACATGATCAAATGACGGCAGCTCATTCGGTGTCAGATTCCAGCGTTCTTGAAGCTCAGCAATATCACGATGTCTTGCCTTTAACCACTTCCTATACTCACTCGCATCAAAGTGGTCTAGAAGCGTCCTTGGTCCAGCAAATGTTTGCTTAGGGTCAAACAGAGACGGTTCATTGATTAAATCCCAATGAACATTTGTAGTTGTCTTGTGTCTAGTAACAATCGCAGTAATAAATCGTTTCTGCGCCTCGACACTTCTTGGATCAAGATAAGGGTTTTTCCCTTCCCATTCCTCCGGTGTAAACGAGAAAAAGTTAAACGTTAATTCGATGTCATATTGTTTCGCGGTAAGTACAAAAGCATCAATTGCTCTTAAAATACTCTCTTCCATATGGCCGTCCACAAACATTATGTTCCGCCATGCCGTCCAGATTCCTGTCCTGACATAATTGATGCCGGCTGCTTTCATCGCAGAAAAATCTTTATTCCAGACACTTGGATTAGGAAGGAACAGAAAATACCGGGCAACATCTGAGGTCATGTAGGTCATGCCAACCACCGGGAAAGGCTGATTATTTTTCAAAAAATAATCTCTGTCGCAGACAAGCGGCTGTCCGCTTTCAAGCAGCGCTTCATCCTTAAACCAAAAACCTTGATGTATGACTCGTTCTACTCCAAAATCACTCGTTACTCTAAAGGTTAGTTCATAAAAGCCAGGCTCAAATTCCTTTTTATTTAAATAGATTTTCTGGATACACAGCTCTTTCGTAATCGAAATTTCTAAGCTATGTTTCTCAAGGGAGCTCCCTTCCTTTGAGAGAGTCAGATGTAAACTCCAATTCGATTGTTCTTGAAGTAATGACTGTGCTTGAAAAGTAAGGATAGGGACCTCAAACTGCTCATACGCGGCGTAATTGGTTTTCAGCCATAGCTCTGTCACACCTCTAGAAGCGAAATCCGCTAACTTCAGTAAGAAACGGCAGCCCTTATCATTCCAAAACTCACTGGAAAACAACTGATTAATAAATACCCATCTGCCGCCGGTAAACGTCCCCTTATAGTTTTCGATTAAAACCGCCGGGGCCGCAACCTCCCGCCCGCCCTTCGAAATCCCCTTCAATAAAGGGTATATTCGGGCATCCATTGGACCAACCGAACCCATTTCGTGTTCTATCGACGACGACTTCGTTGGATGAAGAATAAAATTGGCTGTATCCTGAACTGTAAATAGTTCCTCATACTCTTTAAAAACAGGAAATTCATTATGATGAATCAATTTCTCGATTGGTTTTCCATCAACCTTTAACACTTCATGAATATTAAGCTCAGCATGGTAAGCGGTTTGCTCCCGCTCGGGGATCCATTCGTCATTTACTAGATTGCATGGCTTTCTAAAAGGGGCACCGCCTATCCCGACAAACCCTTTCCCCTCTTTTAAATAAGAGGTTAGAGAACCCCAAGCGTTTTTTGGAAAATAGGATCCGTGTAAATGAATGAAACATTCTATTCCACTACTAAGAGTACTTTTTAACTCAGCAGCATTGATAATAGAAGCCTGCTCTTCCCATTTTTCCAGTATCTCTTTTGATGGCCTTTGTCCGTCAAAAGGGAGGGCTTCATCATAAAATATCACAACTTTTGAGACCAAGATTCATCCTCCTTATTGAAGCTCTTTCGTGACGAAATCGAGAGTGCGATAAAGCTCATCTAATACTTCTAAATCTTCACCTCTATTAAAAGAGGAAGAAGTCATGCTGATAAATTTTGCAAACTCTTCTTGACCCCAGCCATTCCAGGAGGTAACAGCCATCCCAAGCATTCCTTCCGGTTTAGTGGATTGATTTGCCTGCTCCTTGCTGGCTTGTAGAAAATCGAGGGCCGCTTCTGTTTTATACCAGCAGGATGGAATCACCAAAAATCCCTTTTCTAGAAAAATACCAATCGAAGGATAGGAATCTAGTTTATCGTAATGCCAATCCATCAAAACAATATCATTTGGAATTTTGGATATCGCTTGATGAGTGCCGAACGTATCTCCTTCCCATTGGTTGTAACCGGTTGCCTCGCTGTCATTGAAGCGGTCAGCCCACATAAACATCTGAACCCCGCGTTCTTTTACTAGATATCCATGGAGATCATTGACGGCTTTTGCAAATAGCTCTGCCCGGTTCTTCCCCTTACAGCGCGGGCACTTATCATCTGCAATCGCATACACTTCATCCATACCGACATGGAAGGCATCCGCTTCAAAAGCATCGATTAACTCTCCTAGGAGATCAAAAGCAAGAGCATTTACCTCAGGGTGTAACGGGCACCAGCTTCTGCAGAAAAAGTCAGGCCATTTTGCATCTAATGGAATATGGGGAGTTTCATCAAATTCAGGATAGGCTTTTAACAGGGTATTCGGCGCCCCTCCCCAGCCTTGATGGCCCAAGCATTGAAACAAAGGGATGACACGAATACCATGTTGCTTGCAAACGGCAGCGACTTCCTTGGCATCCTGTTTCGTAAGTGTTCCTCCAGTAACCTCTGGATGTTTCTCAAATACAAACGAAGTGTTGCACTCAATGATTAAGTGATTAATGCCCTTTGGTGCTAAGACTTTTTCAATAAACTGTATGAATGGTTCGACAAGTTCATGTGATCCAAAACGCAGATGAAACGCTTTTACAGGTTCAGTGTTCTTCACTCGTTCCTACACCCCTTCTTGGTTAATTTAATTTAAGCATACTTCCGCCCTTGTCCAATCGTAAATATGTGAAATTTGTCAGCGTTGTCTTAGGCACTTTGGCCAGCCATTTAGCTGTTTATCATGATATGTATTTTTTGCATTCTATGTCGTTTCTTACAAATGATAAAAAAGAAGGAAAGAGACAGTTTATCCCTTTTCCTTCTTCTGCTCTTACTTATTCCAGCGATCGTAGGCATCTTGATAAATGTTAACCAATTTATCAAGGTCCATATTATTCATTGTTTTAATATATTTGTCCCAATTGGACAGAGGCTCGGTACCTGTAATAAATTTCGCTTCCATTTGTTCAATGTAAGTATCCAAATCAGCGCGGATTCGTCCTACTTCTTCTTGTTCTTCAGGCGTTAAATAAACTAGTGGATATGGAACCTTTGCATATGGCTTAATTTTTACATCTGTTTCGGCATTCGTAAACTTCGTAAATTCTGTTTCAGGGAAGCCCTCAATTTTATGACGTAATGCAGGAACATTGATACCAAAATCAGGTGTTGTCATACCACGGTAGTCTTCAATCGTTTTCCCTTCAACTGGTGAATCCAGCAATTTTCTAGTACCGCTGGCTTCATCTACCCAATCCCAAACGTCCCCTGCCTTACCGATATTTAGAAGTTCATTTCCTTCTGTTGAATAGAGATAATCAACCCAGCGAATCGCAGCTTCTGGATTAGCTGTTTTATTGGTAATGGCAAATTGACCGCGGTAGATACCCGGGCTTAATGGCGCCACGGCTTTATCAGTTGCAGAACTTGAGATTGGCTGATACATAGGGTCATCAAGTGCCTCTTCTTCCTTATCTCCAGTGGTGAAATAGGAGAACCAGTCCTGGAATAATCCAAGTTGATTGGCTTGTCCTTTTGCTTTCTTCTGCTCATTGGATTGTGAGAAAGTTTCCGGATCCATTAATTTCTCATCATAAAGCTTATTCATAAATGTAAGATAATCCTTATAGCCATCTTCTGCCGGTGTATACACGACCTTACCATCAATTTCTTCAATTCCCCAGTTCGTGAACCCAAAAGCACCTAACAGCCACTGACGAGAATCATCTAAAGCAACTGACGAGAATGGAATTTCATCGGCTTTTCCATTACCATTCGGATCCTCTGTTTTAAATCGTTTGAACAAGGTATACAGCTCATCTGTTGTTTTAGGTAATTCTTTCACACCTAAGGCGTCTAGCCATTTACCGTTATACCATAATGGACCCATATACCAAACGGCATTCTTGTCCACCATCGGCAGTGCATAAATATGACCATCAACTGTTGTCACTGATTTTTTTACATCAGGGTTTTCTTCAAACATCTTTTGGATATTTGGAGCATATTTTTTAATCAAATCTTCTAATGGAATTAATACTCCTTCTTTTCCATACTTAACTTCCTGCTCCGCTGTTAAAGCAGCCCCAAAAAGAACATCTGGAATTTCGCCGCTGGCAAAGGCAAGATTTAATTTTGTTGGAAAATCACTGTTTGGCGGTGTTGTAAATTCATAATGTACATTCGTCATCTTTTCCATTTCTTTAAAGAAAGCCATATCCTTCCACTTTGCTTGACCAATATCCGGTCCCATCATGGACATTGTTATTTTTTCATCAACAATCGGATAACCTTCTTTGTTTATTTCTACCTTGTTTTTTTCGACATTCTCTTTTGAATTAGATTTAGAAGTACACGCAGCCAGCATCGATAAAACTAAAACAAATGATAGCATTATAAGAATAGCTTTTCTCATTTTCCCTCGACCCCTTTCGTTTATGAAAAATTGCAATTTTATCCATATGCTAATTTAATTTTTGCAAACCACCTCCTCAAAATCCAGAAGAAATATTTTCATCCCTTTACGGATCCAATCATGACCCCCTTAACAAAATAACGTTGTAAAAATGGATACACGATAATAATTGGTAATGTAGAAACAATCATGACACCGTATTTAATGATTTGGGCCAGCTCTGCCTTCGAATTCTGCGCTTCCGCTACGGAACCCGAAATTGCTCCGCCAGCCATTTCCGAGGTCATTGACTGGAGCACAAGGATTTCTCGCAAGACCAGTTGAAGTGGATATAATTCTTTATTAGAAAGATAGATCAACGCATTAAAATAACCGTTCCAATGTCCGACACCATAAAATAAGGCCATAACAGCAATAATAGGGGTAGATAAAGGTAAAATTACTTTTATAAATAATTTCATATTTGTACAGCCATCTATCTCTGCTGCTTCTTCCAGTTCCTTCGGGATGGTTACTTGGAAAAAGACGCGGGCAACAATTAAATTCCAAACCGCAACAGCATTAGGTAAAACCATGGCCCAAATAGTATCGATTAATCCAAGACTTTTAATTAATAGATACGAAGGAATTAATCCTCCGCCAAAAAACATCGTAAAGACGAAAATTCCCATAAAAATATTTCTTCCTACTAAATCCCTCCGAGATAATGCGTAAGCTGCCGGCAGTGTAAACAATAAATTGATCAAAGTGCCGAGCACAGTATAAAAAATCGTATTTAAGTAACCCTTCCAAATGAGATCATTTTGAAAAATAAGCTCATACCCTGCTAACGTAAATCCTTTAGGCAGTAACCACATTTCACCCGAGTTAACTGTAGAGGGATCACTGACCGATGCGCTGATAATATAAATCAAGGGGTACAAGACAATGACCATTGCCAGCAGTAAAAAAGTATAGTTGATGATTTTAAAGATTTTATCAGCTTTTGTTTCGACTATTGCTGAATTCATTGACTTTCCTCCTTACCATAGACTCGTTTCGCTTTTCTTTTTCGCAATTTGATTCACCAACACTAATAGAATTGCACTGATCACAGAATTAAATAATCCTACGGCTGCCGCAAAACTGTACTGGGCATCCAACAGACCTGCTTTATAAACAAAGGTCGCAATGACATTTGAAGAATCCATATTGAGCGGATTTTGCAGCAATAAGATTTTTTCAAAACTAACAGATAGAATGCTGCCAACATTTAAGATTAATAAGATAATCATCGTCGGAACAAGTGAAGGGATATTAATATGCCAAATTCTCTGCAATCGAGAAGCACCATCCACAATCGCTGCTTCATGCTGCTGTTGATCGACACCAGCTAGTGCTGCAAGATAAATAATCGTTCCCCAGCCAGTTCCCTGCCAAACACCTGAAAGTACATATACCGATTTAAACCAAGCAGGATCACTCATAAATGGGATTGGTTCAAAACCTAGCGCAGCAATCAAATGGTTAATGACACCTGTCGCAGGTGACAAAAAGGCGATAATCATCCCCGCCATAACGACGACGGAAATAAAATGAGGCGCATAGGTAATGGTTTGAACACTGCGTTTAAACATCCCATCCTTTGCTTCATTTATCGCAAGGGCTAAGATGATAGGCAGTGGAAATCCAACGAGCAGTTCATAGATGCTTATTCCGAGAGTATTCTTTATTAGGTCCCAAAAATAATAGGATTCAAAAAAATGGGTAAAGTGCTTAAAACCGACCCATTCACTTCCCCATATTCCGGTAGAAGGAACAAAATCTTTAAAGGCAATTTGAACCCCATACATTGGAATGTAATGGAAGATAATAAAGTAAGCCAATGTTGGCAGGAGGAACAGGTACAATTCCCAATTTCGTAAAATCTTCTTTACCTTTTTCTTTCTTACATTCCTTTTTGCCTCTAACAGCAGTGTACTATTTGAGCTTACCTCTACATTTAATAGTCCCTGATTTTGACTCGCAGTGACTTTGCTATCATGCACTCACATCTCCTCCTTCAGTTTTTCTGTATAGTATTAAACTACATGAAAGAAAGCGTTTTAATATATATGTCTTTTTTGTTTAGTGTTGTAAAAACAAGGAAAAGATAGTGTTGATAATGCCTTCAACGGTCATTTCCTCCGACAAATATGTCCTTTTTGTCCTGCTATGTAAGTCTTTACTAGAATAAAAAATAGAGGAAGGCTGTAATAGCCGTCCTCTATAGGGCTGTATCTTTTTCGATATTAGTTTGTATATGACTTCGTTCCGGTGCATAAAGCAGTCGATAGTTACCGGGTGTAACTCCTTCTGCTTTTTTAAATTTCCTCGTAAAATTAGCTACATCCATATACCCCGCTGCAATGACGATTTCTTTAATCGTTTCATCTGTGTCAGTTAATTTCCTTTTTACTTCCTCAATACGTAAATGCCAGACATATTGGGTAAAGTTTACACCTGTTTGTTCTTTTAAAAAACGGCTTAGGTAGGAAGTGGACAGTTTAAATTTTTGAGCGATACTTTCTAGACTCAGATCATATTTAGCATAATTTTCACGGATATAAGCTAAAATTTTATTACAAAGCTCACTGTTGCTTCTTTCATTTTTCCTGCTTACCTCACGACAAATATCGATAATCAGTGGGTGCAAATGTTTTTCTAATTCACCAATAGAGTTGAAATCGACAACTTTATTCATGTCATAGTTTTTTTCACCCAATCCCATTTCTACAGCCACTTTTAAAACGGTATTAATAATATCAAAACAAATACACTTGACCATCTGGACAGAAAGATCTTTATTGATTACAACTTCAAAAATATGTTTTAGTGTCTCGATGGCGACAATCTGATCTCCTTGTTTTAAGCTTTGAACAAATTTAATATGTTCATCCTTTGGATAGCCAATCGTCTTTTCAGATTGATTGCTGATGTCTTCAAAATACGTAATGCTTTTCCGTTCATTCATAAACCGATACTCTAATGCGGCTAAAGCCTCGATAAACGAGCGGTTAATTTTACTTTTTTCCGCCACATAAGTCCCTGCAGAAATAATCGGATCAACGTTTATTCGATCCCGGATTAGCTGTCTCAACTCCTCAACAACTTTTCTAGCTTCTCCTGGATACGGGTCCTCCATGCTGACGATTATGGCAATGCAATCTTTAAAACCAATCTCCATACCGTAGGAGATTGACTTATTGAAGGATATGACCGAAAGAGTGCGGATCATTTCCTCTCTTTTTTGCAGAATTTCATTTTTTAATGAGACAACCGCCACAAAAAATTGATCCTGTTTCATTGGCAGATTAATGGATTCTAGTAATTTATTTATCTCTCCCTCATTAACTAAACTTCCATTTAACATCCTCATTAAATATTGATCTCTTACAATAGGAGCTTGGTTATCAACCTTTTCACTTAAACTTTCATGATCCTTAAATACTCTTGCCATTGTCACTTTTATCCGATCAAGTTCATTAAATTCCTCAATATTTGTTACACGCTTATCGTTCTTATTAAGAAAATCTAAAAGATTGTGGATTGGCAGGTATTGTTTTCTTCCCAATAGAATCGAAACTCCGATACCCGAGAGGAGAATGGAAATAATGATCATCATTAAAAACCTTTGTAAATTAACTACCTTGCCCAAAAACTGATCCGTTGGCATAACGGTGACAAATGTCCATCCACTTACATTAGACTTTACTGAAACAACGGAGTACTCTCTGCTTTGCAATTGAATACTTGATACACCGTTTTTGATTTCAGCGAGTTTCTTACTGTCGTTTTGATTAAACTCGTTATCATTGATAGTGGATGTAAAGACGTGGTTATTCTGATCAAATATGTATGCGTTTCCTTGAAAATCACCAAGAGTATCCTTAATCAAACTCGTTACCGCAGATTCTTCGATCAAATACATCACCGTGCCGTATGGAGTGACAGTGTTTCGTGTAATCGGATACAAATAGGTGATCAATCGATCCTCTTTATTATCATTGACTCTCATAGAGGCAGCAGGATAAACGACTGGCAGATTACTTTCTAATTCTTCCATAATTTTTTTGTCTGATTGATGAAAATGATACATTTTGTTAAAAGTATCTAGTGAATACGCCCCGTTTCCAGAGTAAATATTACGATCTCCGCGATAATAAAGAAATAATTCCTTAATAATGGAACTGTTTGCCTTATATTTATTAAGCTCTTCTATCGCTTCTTTTCCATAAAAACCATCGTTAACCTTGTACGGTGTTAAACGATAATCATAGGAAATCCTTAATGCAAGCTTTTCTAATTCCTCCATCCGTTCATCGGTCATATTTTTCACTTGGTTTAACTTGTCAATATTCGATTGTTCAATACCTTCTCTTAAGCTTACAACGGAATTTTTATAGATAATAATTCCCATAATCACTAACGGAATGAAAAACATAAGCATATACGACAGGATGTATTTGTACAATAATCTCGATTGTATTCTTCGTAAACCAAACAAATAGATGACCCCCTTACACAAATAGTTTGAATAGAAAATTTGGTAGGAATATTGTATATATAAAAACGAGAGCGCTTTCAAAAATTAATGCATATTTTTAAAGATATAAAATAATTAAAATAATGTCAATCTTTGTAACAATAGTATAAAAGAAAAATAGACTATTTCTATGGTTTTTCCATAAAAATAGCCTATTCTCGACATTCAAGTAACGATTCCTTTTTTCATTTACATGGTCACATTCGATCGTTCAAAGGTGATTTCCTTACCCGTTTCACTAGATTCATAGATACCGCATAATATTTTCATCAATTCCACACCGTCTTCCACTGGACTGATGGTTTGTTCTTCTCCCTTGCAGCACGTAATGAAATGGTTAATTTCATTTTGGAATGCTTGATTGAAATCAAAAGATAGAGAATCAATTTGCGGCTGGCTATTTAAAATTGTATTATTTTTTTCTGTGACAATCACAAGCTCCGGTTCAATCTCTGCCCCGCCCTTATTGCCAAAAATCTTAATCGATGTTTCATCCTTCTTAAGGTGAAGGGTAAAGCTGACATCGATCATTAAGGATGCACCATTTTCAAATCGGATCAGGGCATTGGCAAGGTCTTCTACTTTATTAATGCTAGGATCATAGTCCGCTGCTTGATAGAAAGATAGGTTTTTAATATTCGCTCGATTTCCAAGCTTCGAATAGGTGTTTCCACTAATGGATTTTACCTTTGGTTTCCCCATTAAATACCAGCATAAATCGATGATATGTACACCGATATCGATAAGAGGTCCGCCGCCCGATCTTTCCTTATCGGCAAACCAGCCGCCAGGGTTTCCTAAACGCCTTAGTATCGAAGCTTTTGCATAATAAATTTCGCCTAGATCACCCGAATCAATAAAAGATTTCAAAACGTTCGTATTCGTTCCAAATCGACGGACGAAACCTACCTGAAGAACCTTCCCACTTCTCTTCACTGCATCCTCTACCCTTAACGCTTCTTCTACCGTTTTACATAAAGGTTTTTCAACTAAAACATGTTTGCCTGCATTCAAAGCTGCAATGGCAATTTCCGCATGAGAATTATTCCATGTACAAATACTCACGGCATCTATTTGAGGATTGTTCAATAAATCCTCATACTTCGAGTAAATCAGTGCGGCATTATATTTGTTCTTCTTTTCCTCTGCTCGTTGCTCATTCAAATCACAAACGGCATAGATTTCAGCCTGTTCATTTTTGGTATAGGACTGAAAATGAAAATCTGAAATGGAACCAGCCCCGATTACACCAATTTTTAATTTTTCCATCTTTTTTAATCCTCCTTCTAATGATTCATACATATATCAGATTACTAGTGTTCCTGTGTTTGTTGATATGTCATTTTTTACTGCGCTATGTTTTTTATTACAACCAGTGATATTTACCTAGTTTCCTCTATTATTTTAGGTACACATTTGCGACTACAGGATAGTGGTCACTCGGAAAGCAGCCATTTGGATGATCTGCTATAATTCCGACAGACTCGACAATCATGTTACCTCGAACGATTATCCAATCAATACGCTCTTTACCGCCATAGGGATCCTGAAAATCATTGAACGTGCCTAACTCTTCGTTAAACCGCAAATTTGTCATATTCCATGTATCCGATAATGCACCTTCGCTTAATAAGACTTCATACGGCTTCGAATTGATGTCCTCGTTAAAATCACCTGTCAAGATAATAGGAAGATTGGGATCAAATTGGTCTATCATTTGAATGATTGATTTTGCACTTTTCACCCTGGAATTTGATGACTCATGGTCAAAATGTGTATTCATATGATAGAACTGTAGATTTGTTTTCACATCAACAAATTGAGCCCAAGTCATCATCCGGGTGACGATATTCCCCCAAGTAGCAGAAGCAATGACATCTGGAGTGTCAGAAAGCCAGAAATGATCGTACTCCAAAATTTTAAAGCGATCCTTTTTGAAAAAGATTGCGGCATATTCGCCCCTGCTTCCCCCTTCTCTACCCAAACCGATCCAGTCATATTCCGGTAACATCTCTAATATGTCACACACTTGACCATATAGGCATTCCTGAGTTCCAATTAAATCCGGAGATTCACGCTGAATTAAGTCTCTTAACATTCCTTTACGTTCTTCCCATGAATGGGGTGGTACATCCATTGCATTTTTTACATTGTAAGTCATAATTCGAAGTTGATTATTTTCAGTCATATTTTTCTCCTCTAGTTTTATCTACTGACCTTCCATTAGCCCTGTCATCCTTACTTCCTTTTTAAAAATAATGAACCAATATACGGCTAGTGGCACGATGATGAAACTAGTTAACCAATAAAGCGATTGAATTCCAAAGACATCTATCATAACAAACCCTAATAATGGACCTAAAGCTGCGCCAATATCAGAAAAAAGTGTATAAAAAGTAATGACTGTAATTTGTAAAGGACCTGCGGCGAAATCGGCTGCAATCGAATCACTCATCGTTATTAATACGGTAGTTGTCAGTTGAAATAACAATATCAGTGCGATAAAAAGTACCATCGGCAATTTTAAAGAAAAAAGGCTCAGGCAAACCGCAGCAGCTAGTAAAGCCAGGATTAAAATAGGGATTCTTCCCCATTTTTGGTCAGAAATTCTTCCAAGATAAGGTGCGAGAAATGGATCCCATCCTGTCCGGAGCGCTTGAATGAAACCGGTAATCGTTCCGGCACCAATAGTTAAACCTATTATTATACTCATTTGTAATTCTATTAATTTACTTAAAGTCGACGCAAAAACCCCATATACGACAAAAGCAACGATTAACCCCGTAATAAAAGAAGTTACAATCCGTTTATTTTTCCAAATCATGAAATCTTTCTTTCTGTTCACTTGAGGAGTCTCTTCCCTCGTGTTGTTGGTAAATCGTAAAATAAATGGAATGCTGCTGATCGCAAGGATGGAGAAAAGTGCAGTAACGGTTTGAATCCCAATAAGTTCTGCAAGTAATCCGCCAAAAAGCATTCCAAATAAGGTTCCAAGGCCCCATAGTCCGTTATACAAGCCAACGAACTGACCTCTCGTTTCAGGTTTACTAGAAGAAAGAATCGTTAAATAGCCGCCGATACGAAAAAAAGACCAGGCGATTCCCCATAAACATCGGGCGATTAAGAGCAGCCAAAAACCCTTTACCATGCCATAGGAAAACGTGGAGGCAGCAGCTAACACAACGGCTGCGATGATGCACGATCGTTTCCCAATCCGGTTGTAACACCAACCAACAAGCGAATTAATCGGGATCCTGATAATTCGATTAGCCGATAATAACACACCAACCTGCCAGAGCGATGTCAGTCCAAAATACTTCCAATATAATGGCATCACAATAAACAGCATTTCGTTTCCCAACATACAAACTGCTGTAACAAGGGCAATGACAACAATTGGCTTTCTCGAAGGATTACTCATAGGTGTCGATCCCTTCTAATACGATTTGAGATAAATCATTCGGCTTGTCATTTTTTGCTCCTACGAAAAACCTTGCTCCACATTTGACGGAGTTAACTGCTAATCGATTAATTCAAGTTCAATTACGGTATCCATTTCATCCGGCAGCTGCGCTCCCGATAAATGAATAAATGCACCATTTTCTATATCCGAATACTGCTCAGCCATCCACGGAACCTCAACCTTCAGTTCACTTCCATCGGCTAGGAGCCTTGCCTTTTTAATCCTGCCTTTTAACCCTTGAAAATAAATCGGTCCGATTCCGCGGTCAAATACATGGGCATATAAATAGTTCCCTTTTTGGGTATACCTTCCCCACTCCGGCTTTGGCAAATTAGTGGAGGTGCATCCATGGATGCTTTCCCCATTCTGCCTTATCCACTTTCCGACCGCCTGTAAAATATCCAAAGACTGTTCAGGAATTTCTCCTTTGGCATTCGGACCGACATTTAGCAATAGATTACCACCCTTACTGACACACTCGACCAATGTGCGAATTACCTGCTTCGGAGATTTGTAATTCAAATCCTTCGCATGATAACCCCAATGATCATTCAAGGTAATACAGGCTTCCCATGGGATTGGCTTATTATCCTTATTAACAATCCCGCCTACAGGAATAATTTGTTCCGGAGAGTAAAAATCCCCTGCATAGACTTCAGGCTGAGCTAACTTAATATTGCCGCCCAGACGGTTATCAATCAGAATTTCCGGCTGCAACTCGCGGATCATCTCCATAAGCTTCGTTGCTTCCCATTTTTCGCCCGTCATATCATCATAGGAAAAGTCAAACCACAAAATATCAATTTTTCCATAGTTCGTTAATAATTCTTTAACTTGTCCATGGAAATAGGCAAGATATCGCGAAAAATCAACTTCTTCCTTTTTATATTCCTCATTATCGCGCATCGGGTGATAGCGGTCCCCATACTTGGGAAAATGCGGGTGATGCCAGTCAATAATAGAATAATACAGACCAACTTTTATTCCTTCCGCCCGAAATGCCTCAACATATTCCTTAATTAAGTCGCGGCCTGCAGGTGTATTGGCTGCCTTGTATTCGGTTAATTGACTATCAAATAGACAAAACCCATCATGGTGCTTGGCTGTTAACACCGCATATTTCTGTCCGGCTGCTTTAGCTGCTTTTGCCCATTCGCGAGGGTTATAGTAGATGGGATTAAATTCCTCAAAAAAGGGCTGATACTCCTCAATTGTTAACCGTTCATTGGTACGGAGCCATTCTCCTCTCGCCGGAATCGAATACAGCCCCCAATGAATAAACAAACCAAAACGATCCTCCATGAACCACTTTACTCTTTCTTCTCTTGCGTTCATTATTTTCACCACCATACTCTAGTTAACTAAACTGCTTCCCAAATTCTTTTTACATTGTCTAAGCTAATTTTCGCGGCTTTTTTGCATTCTTCCAACCCTTCGAATTCGATAGAAATATAGCCGTCATAGCCTGATTGTTTGATAACCTTTAAGACTTCAGGCAGATTGATATCCCCATGTCCTGTGATTGCACCTCTTAGGTATTTGCCGCTGCTTGATGGGAACCAGCCTTCTCCAAGACCAAGCGAAGACGACCTCTGGTAAAAATCTTTAACATGAACCATCGATGCGTACGAGATATTATTCTTTACTGCTGCAACTGGGTCTTCGTCAACACAAAGGAAATTTCCAGTATCTAATGTGGTCTTAAAATTTTCTTTATTGACCGCATGAATCAGCCGCTGTACCCGGTCACTAGCCTGAACATAATACCCATGATTCTCAACGCTTGTCACAATACCAAACTGAGCAGCATAATCGGCGATAACTTGGCAGGCTTCCGCCATCTTTGGCAAATCCTGTTCAAAGTTACGAATCGAGATTTCATTTGGCGCCTTCCACGCAACATCATGCCGCATGAGCTTTACACCAAGGCGGTGTGCGTTATCGACTTCTTTTTTCACACGCTCGATTTCTTTTTCAAAATCATCGGTCAGGAAGTTTGCTCCAATGGCATAATTAGAGATTTCAATTCCTACTTCTTCCGCTTTTTGACGGATGGCATCAGCCAATGACAAATCCTCAGTCAAGCTAAACCCCATTGGGACAATTTCCACATGCTCCCCGCCCTGGTCAGCGACCCACTGAATAACATCTAAAATACTCATTTCTTTCGAATTAATAGCACCTTGTAAGCTATACGAACTGATACCAAGCTTCATTTGATATAACCTCCATAATATTATTTCGTGAGTTCTAGATTACTAGAATCGGATACCTTTATTTAATAGCCAGCTTTCCTAAATCAGCCACCTTCACCGGAAGTCCTGTTTCATAAGACTGATTGGCGGCCAACGTTACGGCAAGTGTCTTTAAGCCATCCTCGTAGGAGGATAAAATTAAGTTTTGGTCTCCTTTGATAATAGCCTCAATAAATAAGCGGTCTTGTTCTCCATAAACATCCAACTCTGACTTGAAGTTTAAAGCAGCAACCCCTTTTTCAAGGATTGTCAAATTCCCCCCATCGATGACCACACGGAAATCTTCCCCAAACAATTCAATCCCCATTCGATGGTCAAACTGTGCAAAAGTGCTGTCGATATGCCCAACAGCCCCAGAGTCATACACGAAATTTAAAGAAGTCACATCAGGAATATTGATATTCGGGACATTCCGATGAACCTGCAGGCTCATATTGGCATAGACCTGTTCAATCTCACCGCCTAAATATCTTGCTAAGTCAACGATATGAGTCGATTGCTCCACAAGCTGGCCGCCGGATTTATCCCATTCAATATACCAAGGTGTCGGAACAATCGATGATAAATAATAGCCGCGAACCATAGCTGGTTTTTTATCCTTCAAAAATTCCTTTGCCTTCGCGACCGTTTCCCAGTGACGCAAGCAATAACCTGACCCGTTGATAATACCTGATTGTTTTATCACCTTAGCTTTTTTAGCAGTGGTTTGATAGTCAAGCCCCAAAGGTTTTTCCACCATTAAGTGGATCCCCTTTTTCGCCGCTTTTTCTTCAATTTCTCCGTGGGCAAATGGCGGTACGGAAATAAATAAGGCATCTAACGTTTCTTTTTCAAGCATCTCATCCACATTCGTGTACACCGCTCCGCCAAATTCCTTTGCTCTTTGTAGCGCTGTTTCTTCGTGAATGTCACAAATCGCCGTAACCTCGGCCAGTTCATTATTACTGATATGCTGCAGGTGGACATTTGCAATTCCGCCCGCACCGACAAATCCAACCCTAACGTTTTTCATAGGTCTGCCACCTCTTTAATAAAATTCAATTTCCTAGATTGCAGTGATACTAAATTTTGGTTTGCCATTCTTCGCTCTTAAAGACTTTCCAATCTCAACTTGCGATTTCTCATCTGCTGAAATAGGCTTTAAGTGAACTGTGAAATGGAAATCGTTATTATTTAATCGGTACGGTTCCGTCACATCTGGCCCACAGCTGGCAGAACCAAGACCATGCTGCTGATGATCCAAGTTAAATGTAATAAAATCCTGCTTGATTAAATCATACGTATGCTGGGCTTTATCCAAGTTTTCCGTTGTATAGTAATGGGCACTGAAATCAAGTGCCGGCTCACCTGCCGCGACAAATCCCAATCCGCCGATGTTCGTGATGGATACCCAGCGGACTTCATGGCGATTGCCATTTTCCTGCGGATAAATGTATGAGGTATACAACTCCTCGACTTTATTAGCGTAAACACCAACACGATTTGCCTGCTTGCTATCGCTGTAAGCTTCTCCTGGTCCTCGGCCATACCAGGAAACATCATTGAAACGGGCTGGAAGCTTCATTTGCAAGCCAATCCGCGGGAAGGTTTTCGGTCCATTTCCTTCTGGACAGCCTTTCACATCAATGGAAATTACCCCATTATTAGAAATAGTGTACGTGTAAGTGACGCGAATTCCCCATGCTAAAATCGGCGGGGCAATCCGAACGCTTGACGTAACCACTACCTTATCGCTCTCCGCTTGCTGCCACTCGACGGCATCGACTCGATGCTGAAGCCAATGCAGGCCATATCGCTTCCATTCAGCCGCTGAACGGTGATCGTTATCAATTAAAGCCCGCCAGAATTGAAGCTTTGGTCCTTCCTCTAATAGATTTATCCCCCGATACGTCCATGAATCGATCGTGCCGTAAACAAGATCAAACTCCACCTGGAAATCTTCTCCCTGCACCAACAGCTTCTGATTCTTTTCCTGACAAGAAAGATGCTGATGGAATGACGGGACAACTATACTTTCAAACGTACTCATGACAGGCAATTCAAACTGGCCCCAAGCAATTTCATACCCTGTTTTTGCCCAAAGTGTGTCGGCTGCCAAAGTGAATTGCAGGTTTAACCAATAATCCGTATCCGGTTGGATTACCGCAGGAAGCTTATATGGAATTCCCAGCGTCATTGTTTCACCTGGTGCAACCGCAGGAACTGGCACCACACCCTTATCAATGAGTTTGCCATCTGCCTCGATCGACCATGACAAGTTCAAATGACTCAAGGAAATAAAATCATAGCGGTTGGTGATTTTCACCTCACCTTTTTCCAAATCCACTGCCTCCACATGAACCGGTTCAATGACTTTCTTATATTCGATTAAACCAGGTGATGGTATCCGATCCGGCGATACAAGCCCATCAATGACAAAATTATAATCATTCGGGGAATCACCAAAATCGCCGCCGTAAGCAAAGTATTCTTCACCCCTGTCGGTATATTGGCGGATACCATGATCGCACCATTCCCAGACAAAACCGCCCTGTAATCGTTTGTATTTATAAAAAAGGTCCCAATATTCTTTGATTCCTCCAGGCCCATTCCCCATTGCATGAATATATTCACAAAGAATATGCGGCTTACTTAAATCCGTTCTTTGCCCCAATTGTTCTAACAGGTCAATCGCTGTGTACATAGTTGTATGTACGTCAGATACAACAGAATCTCTTTTTGGATTGTTCTCGTCCTGATTCATGATGCTTCGAGTTTCACCTTCATAGTGAATAAGGCGTGTTGGATCATTTTCTTTGATCCATTTTCCCATCGCAGCATGGTTACATCCAAAGCTGGATTCATTTCCTAATGACCACATAATAATCGATGGATGATTCTTATCTCTTGCGACCATCCGTTTGGCTCGGTCAACATAAGCCTCTTCCCACGCGGGATCATCACTCAACTGGTTGCCATCACCGACATATTCAAAGCCATGAGTTTCTAAGTCTGCTTCATCGATGACATAAAGTCCATAAACATCACAAAGGTCATAGAATCTCGGATCATTTGGATAATGAGCTGTTCTTACAGCATTAATATTATGCTGCTTCATCAGCAAGACGTCTTTTTCCATTGCTTCGAGAGGTACAGCCCGTCCTAAATCAGGATGGGAATCATGACGGTTAACACCCTTGAATTTGATTGCCGCACCATTCACAAGGAGCACGCCATCCTTTAATTCTATTGAGCGGAATCCTGTTTTATTCGGAATCACCTCAATTGAATTTCCAGAAGCATCCTTTAGCGTAAGCAATAAATGATACAAATATGGATGTTCCGCAGACCATTTTTCAGGATTTTCCACTGGAATATCGATGTGAACGCTAGCATTTTGATTAATTGGCAGAAACACCTGCTTTTGTTTTACTGAAACCAAGTTTCCTTCTTGATCAAGCAGGCGGTATTCAAGCTGATAGTTTTCCAGCGCTTGATAGGTGCCATTCTCAATCACCGTGTCGATGGAAAGAATCGTATCTTTATACTGTTCATCGAGGATGGGTTTGACGAAAAAGTCTTGAATATGAACCTTTGGTTTTGCTAATAGGTACACATCTCTGAAAATACCGCTTAACCACCACATATCCTGATCTTCTATGTAGGTGCCATCTGACCACTGATAGACTCTGACAGCTAGCGTATTATCTCCTTCATGGATATAGGAGGAGATATCAAATTCAGTTGGAATCCGGCTGCCTTGGCTGTACCCAACTTCCTGGCCATTGACCCACACATGGAATGCACTGTCCACACCCTCGAAACGTAAGATGACTTTTTGCAGCAGCCATTCAGTTGGGATGTAAAAACTCCTTCGGTAGGAGCCGGTCGGGTTTTCTGTCGGTACATGCGGCGGGTCTACCGGAAAAGGGTACTGAACATTGGTATAATGCGGCTTGCCATACCCATTCATTTGCCAATGGGAAGGAACCGCAAGCTCATCCCAATCACTTACATCATAACCAGCTTGAAAGAAATGCTCTGGGGCGAGCGCTGGATTATCAGCGTAATGAAATTTCCAGTTTCCATTTAACAGTTTAAATCCTTGAGCATTTCCTCTTTCATACGTAAGGGCAGAATGCTCGTCTGTAAACGATAGGAAATATGCCCGTTCAGGCAATCTTCCTCTTTGCAGGACAGCAAGGTTTTCCCAGTCATTTTTCTTGATCATTCAAAATACCTCCAAAAGTTCTATTTGAAATACGATATTTTCTCTAGCTTACTGTCTTCTGTAATCGAAGGTAAATATGTGAGATTTGCCGCGGTTGTCCAGGGCAATTCAACAGGGTGTAAGGCATGGAAATAGGATATGTAATTCTTGTACAGTATGTTGTTTCTTATATAAATAGCTAAATCTTCTTAAATTTGATTGGAATCTTACAGAGCCCCTAATCCTATTTCTGTATTGATATCCTACTTCAAACAAGCGCTTTCTAAGTCAACACAGCATTGTTTGAATTTTTTTCCGCTGCCGCACGGACAAGGATCATTTCGCAATGGCGGCTTTCCTTTAAAATAACGAGCGACATTCTCCTGAAACAAACGTGCTCTTACTTTGTCTCCTAGCGGCTTCATTCGTTCATCTGCATAGCTGTAAACTTGCTTATAACTGGAGCAAAAATAGTCAACCTCTGAGGCCGAACGATCAGCGTCCCATTTCCGATTTCGTGGACATCCGCCATGGCAGAGTTTTTTCCATTGGCAGGTTTTACAAGGGTCAGGCAGCGTTGGCTTCATTTTTAAAAAGGTATCGTATAAGGGATTCGATAAAATTTCCTCGATTGAATGAGTGGCTACATTGCCAATCTTCCAATCCGGATGGATATAAAAGTCACATGGGAAGGCATCTCCGTTTTGCTCTAAAATAATGGTTTCCGGACACTGAGCTCGGTGGATACACAACCCGGGATCCCGATTTATATAAACATTAAGTATTTCATCAAAGAATCGGATGGAAGTCCTTGGTTCCCCTTTGTTATACCAATAGTCAAAGGCTTCACAAAGGAAAGCGCCATACTCTTCTGGTGTAATTTCGTATACGCCTGGATGGTTTATCTCTTGAGAGCGAAAATCCATACAAGGAATAAACTGAAGAAAAGGGAACCCCTCTGATTCGAAGAAGCTTAATAATTCCGCTGCTTTTGTAACATTTCCTTTGTGCACAACTGTCAAAATGTTGAAATCAACTTGATGTTTCCGCAAGTGATCAATCCCGCGCATCACACGGTCAAAACTCCCTTGCCCAAGAGAGGTAACCCTGCGTGCATCGTGAATCTCCTTCGGCCCATCTAGACTGACACCAATTAAAAATTGATAGGTTTTAAAAAAATGAGCCCATTGATCATTAAGCAACGTCCCATTCGTCTGCAGGGAGTTGGAAATGATAGTATTCTTAGGTGCATGTTTAGCCTGAAGTGTCACTACCTCCTTAAAAAAATCAAGCCCGGCCAGTAAGGGTTCACCCCCCTGCCAAGCGAAGGAAGCTGCCCCTTCGGACCTCTCCATGTACTCCTTGATAAACTTTTCCAAAATTGAAGACTCAATCCGCTTAATTTTACGTCCTGGCTTCCCGCCGCATGTGCTGTAATAACAATAATCACATGCCAAATTGCAATCTTCCGAAACCGTCTTCCACATAACACTGATATTTCGATGCTCAGTCGTTAGGCAGCCCGTGCTCATTGGCATCTCCTCCTTTGGTTAGCTTAAATGGAAAGCCCTGGATAGTAATCAGGGCTTTTGAAGATTATTTTTTGAATTCCTTTGCGTGTGTTGGTCCGCCCTCATTCATCACGGTCCATAATGGGTCAACATCATAATCCATCGAAGACATCATTTCATCATGCCATTCATTAAGGATATAAACCGCTTCCTTACATATGTCGCGCCTTTCCTCGGCAAGATTTACTTGTTCATACGGATCTTCAGTTAAATGGAACAACATCTCTTTTGGGAAATTATTATGTCCATCATGATACGAGCGGATATATAACCAATCACCAAAACGAACACTTCGCTGACAAACATGGGCACATTGCGATAGAACCAAATATTCTCTACCTGCAGACTCTCCCTTTACAATACTGTCCGAATAGCTTTGTCCATCCCAGGATCCAACCTTTGGCGCTCCTAGTAAACTAGCAAGTGTTGGTGCAAGATCAAGATGATAGTGCAATCCCTCATCGACTGTTCCCTTTAACCCGTTTGGCCAGCGGAAAATCATTGGAATACGACACGTTCCTTGGTCAGCGGTTCCATGCTCAGAGTAAATGCCTAATTCCCCCATATTTTCCCCATGATCAGCGCTAATCAGGATTGCCGTATCTTCCATAACTCCTAATTCTTCTAACTTCCGCAGTACCTGTCCGACATGATCATCCATATAACGGATGGCACAATCGTAATTGTCAATGATCATTCTTAAATCGTCGTAGGCTTCAATCTGCTTGCTATGTCGAGGCCAACGGTAATAATGTGTCTTTGCAAGCTCATTCATATGGTCAATACTGTGTTGATTCACCTTCTGTTGGTGAAGCTTAAAGACCTCTTCCGTTAACCATTCAGGCATCGGTTCATTGGCAAATGGATTGCCATAATTATCAGGTGTTCTATAAGGCGTATGCGGATCCCAGAAATTCAAATGTAAAAACCAATTATCTGCATCGCCATTATCCTCAAGCCATTTAAGCGCAACAGGAAGAACTTGTTCAGCCGATTCTCCGCCGCCTCTGCCGATATTTAATACTTCATTAAAACCTGCATTGAACTTCCAAGCAGAATGTCTCTCAGCAAATGTACTAATCGTAGCGGTTTTAAAGCCAAGTTGACGCAATGAGCCTGGAAGACTTTCCCGGTTTAAACGATCGTTAAAACCGCGTCTTGGTCCTTCATGCCTCATATCAGCTGCAGTTCCGCCATGACCAACCACTCCATTATGAATCCCAAATTTTCCTGACATTAAAGCGGACCGTGATGGCAAGCAAGGTGCATCAGAACAATAATAATTGGTAAATCTCACGCCTTCCTTTGCAATCTCATCAATATTTGGCGAAGTATTGCGCTGATATCCATAGCAGCCTAAGTGATCGGGACGCAGTGAGTCTAAATCTAAATAGAGAATTCTCATTAAATAATCAACCACCCTTGATCATTAATTTTTATAGAGCATTTTACATAGAATCACTCTATATTTTCTCAAGCTTACAACTCACTATAAAAGAACGTAAATATGTGGTATTTGTTTACTTGTCTTTTGCATCACTGCAGGCTGGAAAGGCTTACAAAAATGATATATTATGATTCCGCATTTACAAATCGATCATAAGCGGTTTGATATACTTCCACCAATTGATCGACACCAAACTCCTTAATTGTCTTGACATAGAGATCCCAATTAGAAAGGGGTTCTTCTCCAGTAATAAATTTCTCTTCCATTTGTACTACATAATCATTTAAAACCGTTGTAATACCTGTAATTTGATCCAATTCTTCCGGTTTTAAAAATACTTCCGGAAATGGGACTTGGCCGTTTGCAATGATTTTCGTTTCGGTTTCCCGATAATTGAACTCCGAAAATTCATTTTTAAACGATTTCGCATATTCACTATGGGTCCAATTCGGTACATTAATTCCATAATTCGGTGTTAAGGTTCCGCGATGATTTGGCGGCAGGTCAGAAATATATTTCCGTATCGTTTTTTCCTTATCTGCCCATTTCCATATATCCCCTTCATCTAAGGAATGCAGGAAGATCGAACCCTCTGAGGAGTATGAATAATCAATCCAGCGTATGGTCGCCTCTGGGTAAGGATTGACTTTCGTAATCGCAAACTGGCCGACACTTTGACCACTGCTGATCGGAATCACAGGCTTGGTAATAGCAGGGCCTGTGACAGGCTGCATCATGGGATTTTCTAAGTTATCAGGCATTCCTAAAAAAGCCCCAGGACCCCAGTTCGCATACAGACCGACTCGATTGGAAAAACCTTTTGCATATTTTTGCTCATGAGATTGCGAGAAGGTTTCATGGTCGAGAAGTCTCTCTTCCCATAATCGATGCATAAATTCTAAATATGCTTTATACTCCGGCTGAATCGCTCCATACTTGACTTGACCGTTATAAACTCCATGATCGCTTGAAACAATGCCAAAGAACCCCATAAACCATTGGTTGATTTCCTCCATTTTCGCAGCTGTTAACGGGATTTCATCCTTTTCCCCATTCCCATTGGGATCTTCATTTTTTATTTTTTTTAATAATTCATACAATTCGTCGGACGTCTCAGGGAGTTTGGTTACATTTAAAGCTTTTAGAAACGAACCATTGTACCAAAGCGGACTTCGATACCATCGAAGTGAGCGGTCAACGGATGGCAGTGCATAAATATGACCATCAGAAGCAGTAATTGACTTTTTAATATCTGGATGTTCTTCAAATAGTTTCTGGATATTCGGTGCGTGTTTTTCAATTAAATCCTCCAGCGGAATCAGGTGTCCTTGCTTGCTGTATGTAGTAATTTCACTATTGCTTAACGATGATGCATAAAAAATATCCGGCAGCTCATTACTTGCAAAAAGGAGCTTTTTCCGGGTTTCGAAGCTTTCAAGCGGCGGAGTGTGAAAAATAAAATGAATATTCGTTTTCCTCTCCATTTCTTTGAAATACTTCATGTTCTCCCATTTCGCGACCCCGACATTGGGAGCAAACATCGTCAGCGTAATTTTCTCATCGACAATCGGGAATCCTTTTTTATTGATTTCTATTTTTGGCTTAGAAATCGTCTCGTTCTTTTGACTTTGGGCGCTTCGAGATGTGCAGGCTGATAAGACACTTAATAGAAAGAAAAAGCTCAACAATATCAAAAATCGTTTTTTCATCCTGTAAACCCTTTCATTTTAAATATATTAAAAGCACTTAAATATCAAAGATTATTCTATTAAGAATAACATACATAAATTGATAGATTTATCTCACCTTATCAAAATAATTAAAATTTTTCTATAATTCATAAATAAATTTTTAGTTTTTCTGGACTTTTCACTTAAAATATTCTTTATAATGGTAGTATCTTATTTTTGAAAGAAAGGTGAATGATTGTTGTTCAAGGTTTTTTCAAGATTGCAGCTAAAATACATACTCTCTTATATGTTAATTTTTCTAGTTCCATTTTCAACAATGGCTTTTATTTTTTATCAAAACTCTGTCAGCAGCTTACGAGAAGAAATTGAGCTTTCGAACTTGAATAATTTAAATAATATTAAAACCATAACGGATAACCGCTTAAAAGAATTGGCAAAGACAGCACATCTCATATCATTTAATCCTAAATTAACACCTAATGTAATTAGGAAAAACGAATTTCAATCAGAAGCGATTAAACAACTTAAAAAGTATAAAGAAACCAGTTCTATTATCACGGAATTACATCTTTTTTATCAAAATCAAAATTTGATTTATTCTTCAAAGGGGCTAATGTCCAGTGATATTTTTCTAAAAAACCGGATTGCTAATCAAAGCCTGACTGAAGATACGTTAGCTAGTGAGATCATGAAAATTGATTCTCCACATGTGTCCACCAGCTTAAAATTATTTTCTCATCATCCCGTATTTTTGTATCCGCTTTCCTCTGGTTCAGGAAATACTTATGGAACTTTGGTACTTGAATTGGAGGAAACCTTTTTTAAAGAGATGACTCAAAACACGCTCGGCAGCTTCGAAGGAAATGTGTTTATTTTTAACCAAAATAATGAGGAAATCGGGACGTATTCGAATAACGAAGATTCCAGTGTGAAGACTGCTGATGTTATTAAAATCGTAAACAACCAATCCGGTATCAGTGAAATCAAGATAAATAACGTGAATTACTCCATTTCAACGGTCAAATCTGAAACAAGCAGCTGGTCATTCGTTACTGTTATACCGACGGAACAGTTTTTTAGCAAAGTCTCAGAGTTCAAAACGTTTATTTTCCTAGTGATTGCCTTTATTGTGTTTGCTACTACGATCATTTCAATCTATATTTCACTAAGACAATCTAGACCAATAAAGAAGCTAATTGAATTTGTTCAAAGAAAAGATCTTGACTATCAAGTAACGAGTAAGAATGAATTCGCCAGTCTGCAGCAGTCCATCGAGAATGTCTTTAAAAGCCATGAATATTTAAATGATAAATTTGCCAAACAAGAACCGTTAATCCGTGATCAATTTCTAATCATGCTTCTCCAAGGTCAGATGAAGGCTGTAGAACATGCAAAGGAATTGTTCGAATCCTTTGATTTCAATTTTGATGATTCTTATTTTTTTGTGATGACGGCTTCCCTCCCGCAGTCACATTTAAGTGAAATAAATTTAGAAGAATTAGAGTTTAGGACCAACCAGTTGCTGGCCGATACAACGGTGTATGAAGTGGAATTAATTAATGATAATTTACTTGCTTACATAGTGAAGCGGAAAAGTGATAACCTGACTGAAAAACAGCAATTTTTAGACCGGTTTGAACAATTATTATTGGGGCTTGAACCTTCCATCATCATCGGAGTCGGAGAAACGTATAAAGGGAAGGAACAAATCAATCGTTCGTTTATTGAAGCATCGGCGGCACATGAAAGCGGGAAGCTGAAGGAAAAGCAAGGGATTACCTCCTTCATTCAACTTAAAGGATCCCAAGAATCCCTTTGGCTGCCAAAAGAGCAGCTGCTTAAATTATCTCACAGCTATAAACAAGGAAATGCTGAAATAGCGAAAGAATCGACGAAAGCTCTACTTACTTGGTTAAAGTACAATCAATCATCGATCCTGTTATTTAAGCACATGAAATACGATATTATTAACACTATCTTTAAAACCGTTACAGAAATAGACATCACCTTTAATCTTGAAAAGTTATATTACTTAACTGAAATAGAAGCTCTAGACCAGCTAGAAGAGAAACTTACAGTATTTACTGACGAAATCTGCTTTAAAATAAATAAAAACAAAGAAAATCAAAAATACGAGCTGCAATCTAATATTTTTAAATATATTGACGAGCATTATAATCAATATGATTTAAGCTTGGAGAATGTAGCTAATACATTTAACCTTTCTACCTCCTATTTAAGCCGCTTTATAAAAGAAGAAACAAGTATTACTTTTTCCCAATATGTATGGGAATTACGGCTTAATGAAGTGAAGAAACAATTAATAGAAACGAAAATGCCAGTGAAGGATATTGTTTCAGAAGTTGGCTATATCGATGTCCCGAATTTTACGAGAAAATTTAAAAGTGCCGTCGGAATTACTCCAGGTGAATATCGAAAATTAAAATCTGAAATACATTAGACAAAAGGCTGTACCCAATGGGTGCAGCCTCTTTCCTTTATTCAAAGACGATTTCTTGTTGTTTTCCAGCTGATTCGTAAATAGCAGTTAAAATTTTCATCATTTCAACGCCATCATCGATCCCGCCTATTGGCTGCTCACCAGTTAGACAGCAATTGACGAAGTGATTAATTTCATTCTGAAAGCTATCAGAAAAATGAAACCATGGGTGATCAATTTGCGGTGTGCTATTCAGAATTGTATTGTTCTCCTCATGAACAATAACAAGACTAGGGTCAATCTCCGCACCGCCTTTATCACCAAAGATAACAACACTAGATTGATCCTGTTTCGCATGAAGCGTAAAGCTGACATCAACCATTAAAGACGCACCATTCTCAAAACGGATTAATGCATTGGCTAAATCTTCAACATTATTTTCCGGAGAGTAATCAGCCGCTTTATAAAAGGAAAGGTTTTTAATATTTGTGCGGTTACCTAGCTTGTTATACGTATTAGCGCTGACAGTTTTGACCTTAGGCCGGCCCATTAAGTACCATAACAAATCGAGGACATGGACGCCAAGATCTATTAATGGACCGCCTCCGGAACGGGATTTATCAGAAAACCAGCCCCCTGGATTTCCAAATCTTCTTAAGTTTGATGCTTTCGCATAATAAATTTCACCTAATAAACCATTATCGATATACTCTTTTAAAACAGCAATACTAGAAGCATGACGACGGACATAGCCAATCATAAATTGTTTATGGTTCCGGTCCGTTGCGGCTTTAATTTCCAGCGCCTCATCATAATTAATACATAATGGTTTCTCACATAACACATGCTTTCCCGCATCTAATGCAGCGATGGAAATTTCCTTGTGTGTATTATTCCAGGTTACCACACTAATGGCATCCAGCTCTGGGTTTTTCAGCATTTCACGATAATCTGTAAAGACATTAGCAATCGAATACTTATTTGCTTTTTCGGAAGCACGTTCTTCTACCAAGTCACATATAGCGGCTAATTCCACATCAGGATTATTTTTATAGGCTTCCAGATGTGCTTCTGACAATGAGCCTGCTCCAACTACGCCAACCTTCAACTTTTTCACTTTTTTCCTCCTCTATAAAACATCATGATTTATAAATTTCTCCCAACACATCAACAAAGCACAGGATGATAGATTTGTCATTATTCCACTAGCCCTGTACGTTCCACCCCTTCTACGAAATGACGCTGAAAAATCATAAATATAAGTAATGGAGGCAAAATTGCAAGGAAGCTTGCTGCCATTTTAATCGCTCTAGCTTCGAAGGATGTAATTTGCTGGCTCTCAATAAAACTTGTTATAACTCGATCCATCTGAAGCAATTCACTGGCCAAAGGTAAACTTTTTGCATCTGCTAAAAACATTTGCGGGAAATAAGTATCATTCCACGTCCATACAAATGAAAACAGAAATACAACTAAAATTGCGGGTTTAGCTAATGGGAGCATGACCTTTAAATAGAATTTTATTGCTGTTGCCCCATCAATTTTAGCCGCTTCTTCGAGCTCCTTTGGCTGAGTGAGAAAGAATTGGCGGAAAATAATGACGAATAATGCCCCTTTTACTCCAAAGCCAAAAATAGATGGGATAATTAAGGTTAGAATCGAATTGTCCAGCCCTAAATTTCGAAATGCTACAATTGTAGGCAAAACAATCACCTGAGGAGGGATAATAAATGCCAATAACAATAGCCCAAAAACGAGTTTCTTAAACGGAAAATCCAATCGAGCCAAAGCATACCCAGCCAATCCCGTTGAAATACAATGGAAAACAGCTGCAGATAATGCCACGACAAAGCTGATTAAAAAGGACTTTGTATAATCAAGCATCTCCCACGCTTTTTCCATATGTCCAAAATAAATCTCCGTAGGAATCCAAGTAACCGTTGGATCAATGATATCCTCAGTGGTCATCAACATGTTAACCATCATTTTCAAAATAGGGTTAAGATAAATATAGGAAGTTGCAATAAAAATCGTGTATAAGAAGGCCTTGAAAAGAAGGCCCTCATTTATTTCTCTTCCAAGCACCGTATATTTAACGGACCTTAAACCTCTTGTAAGGAACGGATTGTACTTTACTTTATTCGCGGCTTTTTTTATTTCAACATTAGCATTCATGGTCTTCCCTCCTTAACCTTTTGATAATTTCTGACCTCTGTTCAACCGCATAAATATCATCATGACGATTAACAAGAATACAATAATGATAAGGAAATAAATCCATGCAAGTGCGCTGCTATATCCATAATTCCCTGTACCTATTAAATCAATGATCGGATTGAATGGGAAAGTAAACATATCGACAACGGTATAAATTAAATTCAAAAAGATAAACGGAGTCAT
Organism: Bacillus sp. CZDM1; assembly: GCF_055502545.1. NCBI lineage: Bacteria > Bacillati > Bacillota > Bacilli > Caryophanales > Bacillaceae > Bacillus > Bacillus sp. CZDM1. Next base: position 99,364 of record NZ_JBUESO010000011.1, read on the forward strand.
AGCCGGCAAGGTTATTTTCCAAAAAACCTCCCATGGAGAGGCACCGTCTATCCGTGCTGATTCATAGGCTGAATTTGGGATTGTCTGACGGCCCGCCAAGAAAATCAAGATTTGTACACCCGAATACCATAATACTAATACGAAGCGATTCAATAATGTTTTAACAGGCTGGGCCCATGAACTGTTACCCAGGAAAGTATCTAAATACGCACCAATGGAAAAACGTTCTAAAAACCCTAAGCTTCCTTCTCCTTGATTAACAAACTCCGTTAAAAGATATCCAGTAGTAAAAATGACCGGAAGGAAGAAAATTGCCCGAAATAAAAAACGTCCACGTAAATTTTGATTTAATAAAATCGCAATTAGTAGTGAAAAAATCAAAATAATCGGTACCATGATGACAACTTCTTGAAAATAAGGAATTAACTCATCATAAAAGGCAGAGCTGTTAAACAAGATTTCTCGATAGTAAGCAATTCCATTAAAGTCGTATTCCATACCTGAAGGAAGAACTTTTACCTTGTGGAAGCTCATATAAAGTGAAAATCCAAGTGGAAATGCTAGAAATATCATAAATCCCAATAACCAGGGAGCTATAAATAAGCTCCCTTCTAGGTTACGGGAAACCTTTGCACTTAATCTTCGACTTCTTTGCAATTTATTCCCCTCCTTCCAGTACAACGAAATCCTCAGCACCAATTTCAATTTCATCAATCGTGAAAGGATCTTTATTGTAATTGACCAAAATGCGTTTACCATTTTCATAGATTGTTTCAAATACGCCATCCGCAATCATGCGGTGATCTGTAATAAACTGGCTTTGAACATCTCGAAGGGCATCATTAAATTGTTGATATTGTGTTGCAATCTCTTTTTCCCAATCTTTAAAGTTCGTACTATAAAAGCTGCGCATAGACCTTGATTCCAATAATTTATTCGATTGTTCATAGGTTACTAGAAATGAAGGATTGGCCCCGTATTCAATCCCCTTTAAAAAGGATTCCTTTACATTTCCACTCATATTACCGTAATCAAAGGAGTAGCCCACTAAGCCATGAAGTGCGATTTGTTCAAACGGCACGACTCTATCTACGAATAAGCCAAAGGAGTAGTCATGATCCATTTGATCAATATGACTGCTATTATTTAGCGCATAAAGGTTTCCAGATGTTACTCGAACATCCCCAAGCACTTCTTTTGTTTTGTCAAAAATATCTTGTTGAATTTCTTTTGCTTCATGCCTTGAAGCGAAATGTCGATCATTGAAATCAGTCGCAAGCATTGTGCCAATACCGGATCCGTATAAATAACCGTCTACCCCTAATTCCTTTACTTTCTCCAAATCTTTGAAAATGACATCTTTCATAAAGCGCGGACTAACAAAAGTTGTTTCCATTCCAGATCGTTTAAATTCAATAATCGAAGACCCTAAATCACGCAGGCCATCTCGGCTTTGTCGAAAACCATCTTTTCCGGTATTGTTAAAGGAATAGGTACTGGCGTCTAAGAAAACTGACATTCCTTCTGAATGAGCGTAATCAACAAAGCTCTTCATCCCGCTGTTGCCGCCTAAATCTCTTTCTACCGGGAAGTGCCCCCCATATTTTCCATAGCCGCCATTTTGCCAGCCAATATAAGTAATAGCCATATCCTTAATACCTTGCTTACTAAGGTCTTGCACAATCTGTTTTGCCTGGTCCGTTGTAGTCAATGACAAGAACGAATCTGTGATAAAGCCATTTTTTGTTCCGCCGCCCAGAATATTTAATTGCAAATCAAGATTCTTTTTATCACTTTTTATCCGCTCAAAGCCGTGATTTTCGATTAAATATTGGCGATATCGTTCAGCCAAATCCACATAATCCGGATTTTCCTTCGCAATCATATAGTAACGGATAACACGCTTCGTTCGTTGGATGTCTTCTGTGTAGGTGAAATAGCCTTCAGTCTGCTTCTTATTCGTAGGCTGAAAAACTTTAAAACGAAATAAATGTTCACCAGTTGCCCAATTATATTGGCTCATTGACTGTGATGGCGCTGATACAATACTTGAATAAGACTCACCTTTATGAATAACTCCCAATGTTGCTTGGTCACCCGCCACAATACCAAACACCGGCATCCTTATCGGAAGACTGGAAGAAAGATTCGAATTGGCTGCAAAAGCAATATCCTCGCCATATACTCTTTCACTATATAGATTAGTTGTACTTGAACGATTCTTTTTAAAGTCTACAAGTACGCCTGAGCCGTCTGGCAGAAGTATAAAGCCGTTTTCCTTTTCAGATGTTTCAGCACCAAGAAAAGGAAATAGTCTAAGTGAAACAAGCCGCGCCATTGGATCATTCATCTTCGTATCCTTTTGTTTAACATCGACAATATCTTCCGATAGAACAGTTGTCTCTACAAAATCCTTTTCTAGACGGACTTGGATTGGAATGACAAAACCAACTTTCGGAAGATTATAGGTTACTTGAAACCCGTTCTCGATCTTTTTGAAATCCACCTCTCCATTTTGACTGATAAGATTGGATTCTTTGACCATGTCTTTTCGTACGTTCATTTCCACGTATGAAAACATGAATGGTGACTGGAGGTGAGCTTTCCATGCACTAGACGTTCCCTTTTGCTCCCAGCCATCTGGATTAGGAAAAGACCTCAATACCGCATTTGTCTCTTTATTTATAACGATAAAATGACCTGTCTCCGAATCCGCTTTGAGAATAAAGCCATCGTTTTCCGCTACATCCTGAAAGGTATTTGTATCTGGCAGTGCGTTAGGTTTATCATTTTTCGAAGATTTTTGTTTTTTCAACCCTATTTCTATAGTTGGCTTATTTGCTTGCTTTACATTATTCTCAGCAAACGCAGGGATTACCCAGCATGAAAGAAGAACCGCAAGTATCAAAATTATTAAGGTTTTCCTCTTTCTCATCACATTGTCACCTCCCGATAAAGGGTTAAGAAAAAGTCAATGGTCTCTGATGAAAGACCAATCACAATAAAAACTAAAACCCATAACATAATCATTGAAAACATGGATAGTAAACTAGTAATAATCGTTTCCCCAACTGAATAATTTTGCAGCGCCTGAATCATCCAAAAAAACAATGCAGCACTCCAAATAATCATCAGCACGTTGAAAAATCCGTAGATAGAAGATTCATTTAATGACATCAGGTTTGACAGTACCGCCAATGGTATACCGAGGAGAAGCACCGGGAATAGCGCATAGGCACTGCCAACAAACACATCTTTAAACCGTGCTTGCCCTTGCTTGATTGAACCAATTAAATAATGACAAATGACCCAAGATACCCATACCGTTGTAGAAACAGTCAAAATAGAATCAATATTTATGCTGCCAACAGCCACAGGTTGGAACGTAAAGCTAGTAAAATACATTTTGACAAGTACCATAACAATAACCATTAAAAGGATGATGATAGCGCTTGTATATCCGCCCTTATTTCTGTAACGAATATCAGCAAAGCCATCCAATGGATGTCTAAGGATATAAAATGCATGTTTTAACTGTTCAAGCAGTTTTATTTCCTTCATCCATTCAAGTTTTTTTAGAACGGAATCCTTTGCCCTCTTTCGTTTGCTTCTCCGACGATATTGTACTCCTGCAATGGATGTCAGTCCTATGACAACAAAGGCATTGGCTAAATAGGTAAAGTTACTTTGGAACCAATTTAAACGAAGCTGCCAAAAGGAATCAGAGTACCCTTGGTCATCACCAGCGAGCTTATATAATTCTTTCGATTTTTCAAAATCCTCACGATAAAAGGCAGCTCGGGCAAGTCCAGTATAGGCAGGAGTAAACAGAGCGTTTTGTCTGACAATTTCACTCCAATACTTCTCACTTTCTACGTATTTGCCTTCCTGTGTCAGTATATATGCGTCTTGAACAGTTTTTCCAAATTGTGTTGGTACAAGGACCTGAACAAGATTTAACGAATCATCGAGAATGAAGATTTTGTTCTCAGAGTTTGTATCAAGTGCAACCGGGCTTTGATTAACACCTATTTGAGCTGTCCCAGAAGTACTAGGAGCACCCCAAAAAAAGAGTAATTCTCCGTTTTGGTTGAATTGTGTTACTAAAGCATTGGCTTTGTCCGCAACGGTGACAATTCCATTTTCATCAACGGTGACATCCGTAAGGTCCGTACTTACTCCGGCCTGCCCTTCTTCTTTCACTGTGGAATCTTCTCGTAAAAAGCTTACATTTACATTTTCACTAAAAGAAAAATCCTTCCATTGATTCTCACCGCGAATGTTTAATTTTTTTATTTCCTCTGACTTGTCCTTAGATACGGTATAAATATATCCATTTTTATCAATTTCGACGTTACGGATCGGATTTGGAAGTAATCGTACCTGCCTTGCTAACTGTTCTTTTGTATAAAATACTTTACGAATTCTGTCCATGAGTGACACTTCCGATACATTGGTGCCATAAAATCCATAAAAGCCTCCATCAGGATAAAATTGAATAATCCCTTGGAATGTTCCGCGCGAAACGACATAAACGAAGCCGCGTCTATCAACAATCATATTGATCGGTTCATAGACAAACTTCTGATTAATATATTTTGATTCTGGACGTAAAAACTCCTGAATCATATTTCCTTCCTTATTTAAGCGAATGACCCTCTTATTCCCTGTATCTGCGATATAAATATCCCCATTATCGGTAATAAAAACACCTGTGGGCTCTTTCAATGGGCTTTCTGGCACCGTCAGGAACCTTACAAGTTTCCCGCCCTTGTCCAAATGAACAATACGATTATTACCCGTATCGGCGATATAGATATCATCCTGTTGATCAATAAATAAATCCTGGGGCTTATTTAATGGTGAGTAAATTTTCTCTCCATTTTCATCAACCATATAGATGTCCCGAGCTATGACTCCTTCAGGTTCATAAGCTGGCTGGGTAAAGATCGTTCGTCCAAAACCATCTACACTAAACGTATCAAACGGTGTGTCTGCCTTGACCGTTAATGAAGATGATAGGAATATGGTTAACAGGCAAAGAACAACCATTATTGAATACCAATTTCTTCGGTTTTTTTTCATTGTTAAACCTCCGTTCCCCTTCTGGCTTATTTAATTCCAGAATGTGCCATTGTGGCAATAACTTTTCTCTGGAAGAATAAAAATATGATGAACTGAGGTAAAAACATGAAAAGCGCACCTGCTGCTGCAGCCCCTTGCCTCGCAACGGTATTTGCCAAATTTGCTGTAAGGGACATCATATAATATGGCAATGTTTTCATCGATTCATCTTGCATAAATAACTGTGAAGTTTCTACGTTACTCCAAGCTGATTGGAACGATATAATGCCAATCGTTGCGATGGCAGGTGTAACAATCGGCATGACGATTCGCATAAATATACCAAATTCCGATGCACCATCTAGTTTCGCTGCCTCTAATAATTCATTTGGTACTTGATCAATAAATTGTTTCATTAAAAATACGCCAACTGGCATCGCAATCACAGGCAATACATGACCCCAATAGGAATTCATGATTCCTAAATTCTGTACGACCACATATCTCGGTATTTGCAGAACCTGTGGTACAAATAGAAGTGAAATCATGATTAATGAAAAGACAAGCTTGGCACCTGGGAATGGATGTTTCGACAATGCGTATGCACAAAGTGCACTCGTGATAACCATGGCAATCGTTGCAAGTACGGTAACGACCACACTGTTAAAAATGTATCTTGAAACGGGTACAAATGCGCTTGATGTTAATGACATGAGCTCAATAAAGTTCTGAAAGGTCGGATTTTGGACAATAAATGTTGGCGGAAAGAGAAATAACTCATGTAATGGCTTAAAAGCATGGTTGAAAATGTAAACAATCGGGAGCAGCATGAAGATCGATGCTACTGTTAGAAAAAATAGGATAATATATTGTGTTCGATCCAATCTTTTTAATTCTATTAAGAAATTGGTCCATTTCCACTTGCTTTCTTTTCCAAAATTCGTGAATGCTTCTATAAATCTCATTTATTACTTCCCCTCCTTTTCTTCTAATAGAAAAAAGAAGATACGACTTAATAGGAACATCATAACCAATAGAACAACAGAAATCGCACTTGCATATCCTAACTCAAAGCGGATAAAACCATAATCATCGATATGACTAATCATTACCTGACCGGCGTAGTTGGGAGTAGGATTAGAGCCAGAAAGCTGAACACCCAGATTTCCAGCCTGTAATGTATGAATGATTGACATAACACCAGCAAATAATAATTGCGGTCTCATCATCGGAACCGTGATATACCATATTTCTTGCAATCTATTCGAAATGCCATCGATTTTCCCTGCATCGTAAAGCTCTTTATCCACATTTAACAAACCTGCCAGCATCGCTAAAAATCCGATGCCCATACTTGACCAGATGGAAACCACAATCATAATATTTAATAGCCAATCTTGATCCTGTAAGAAAATGATTGGTTCCGTAATAAATCCCCAATTTAATAGGAAACTATTAATGTAACCAGTTCGGTCTCCAGAGAACATGACTTGCCAAACTACAGTCATAGCAACACCTGCTGCCAGCGATGGGACATACATAGCTAGTGCATATCCCATACGCAAGGTGTTTGGGAGCTGTGCAATGAACCAAGCTAGAAGAAAAGCAAGGACAAAACCAACCGGACCAACAAACAATGAAAATTTAAAGGTGTTCGGCAGGACATTTTGTAAAAATACAATATCCTGTGAGAATAAGGTTTGATAATTTAACCATGCTGACCATGTCGGAAATTGGATTGAGTTAAAATAGGTAAAGCTTAAACCTATGGCCGCTAAGACAGGAATAACAATAAAAATGGTAAACAAAATCATAAATGGTGCAATAAACAAATAGGATAGGCGGTATTCCCATATATTTGCCAATGTCTTGCTCGTACGGAAAGCAACTTCATCTTTCATTCTAGTTATTTTCGTTGTTTTGATGGTACTAAGATTTCGTTTTTCAATTGGTTTTTCAATTGGTTTTTCAATTGGCTTTTCAAGCTGAATATCATTGTTCATCCTGGTTCACTCCTTCCCACGGTTCTGTAATGATTGGTACATCCAAGGGATTCAATACCTTATTATTGTTATCAATAAGATTAAACTCCGATTGCTTTCTATTTAACTCACGGCTTATCGCTTTGATGGCTTTTTCCAATTCAATCCTAGGAACTCCGCCTTCGAGGACTGTTTGGTTCCAGGCAAATTCTAATTGCCTTGTGGTCATATATCCTCCAGGGACGTTGGCAATATCCTTCACCCATTGCCATTGTTCTAAAATGGCTTGTAAATCAGGCTCCCTCCAAGGCATTTTTCTAAATGCCTGAACATTAGCTGAATTCCATCTAAATGTCTCCCCACGAAATTGTTCGAGATTTAGGCCATATTCCGTTTGAACCTCTGGCGATGAATACCACTTAATGAACTCCCATGCAAGACTCTGTTTTTCTTCAGACGTATCGTTAAACAGCATCATGCTCGTCGTGTCAACCCCCGTTCCCCCAGCCCAGCGGACATTCTCGCCTGATTCATTGATATGTCCAGGAATTGGTGCGATACCCCATGTGTCCAGAATTTCTGGGGCAGCAACGAGCAATTGCATATATTGGTTAAAATCTGCTATGCCGATAGGAAATGTTCCTTTCCGGAATTGTTGATAAAAGCTTTGAACCTGTCGATCCATTCCATGCAAATTAAAGAGATTTGTCCACTCCTCAAATGCCTGAAAAGCCTCAGGCTGGTCTAACCCTGTCTTCAATCCGTCAGCCGTATATAATTCAACATCATTTTGATAAAGCATATAGGAAAAATCTTTTGGATCGACAAAGAAATTCAGGTGATTTTGCAATAATGTCGGAAGCATATCATAGACATCTTCCCATGTTTTAGGCACCTCTAATTGAAGTTGATCCAAGATATCTTTTCGATAAAATAACACTTTAAAATTAATTGTTTCTGGAATACCGTAGGTTCCTCCATCGTAATAGTAAGGAAGCATTGTACCTGGTGCATATTGTTTCAATAATTCCTCTGCACCCGGCATGGTTGAAATATCTTTAGCTGCTCCACGAACGGCCATTTCAAATGGCATCCCGCTTGGAACACCCAAGGCAACATCTGGCATGATACCCGCAGCTTTTGCCAATATTAATAAATTCGTATCTTGTATTAAGTTCACGTTTACCTTAATACCATATTTAGGTGTAAATTGTTGGTTTGCCAGCTGTTGAAGCTCTTCTGCATAATCTCTTCCCCACATCATCCAAACATTTAATTCTTTGTCTGATTGCTGCTCTAATTGATTTTGATCAGAAAAGGAGTAGAGTAAAGAATTAAAAGTCCCATTTATTTTCTCGAACCAATTTGCCGTCATAGGAGGAAATTCTGTCTTGTCTGGAGCAATGAAAAACTTGTCTACCTGCAATGGACTATTCATTAATTCCTGCCTCTGAGTTTCCAGTTTATCTTGCAATGCGCCTATTCTTACTTGGCTATTAGGAATTTCACCGGGTTCCTCCAGCAAGAAGGAGATATCTTGAATAATTGATTCCAAGGCTTGGGAGACATTGCTTTGTTCACCATTTATCGCTAACATTTGTTTTGCTATTTTTTCAAACTGTTTCTTCATTGTTTTTAATTGGTCAAGCAATCCTGGAAGCTCTTCCTCTACATTCCAGACTCTAAACTGATCCTCTTGGTTACCTGATGCAAGCCGAAGTTCTTGTGATATCGCTCTGATTTCATTGGCTAATTCGTCCATTTGAGCAATTAGCGGAACAAACGGTTCATAGGTTGCTTCAAGTGTAAGGGTATGCTTACCTTTATCTAAATAAAAGGAATAAGGACTTCCACTTTTTTCATTAAGAATAATCTCTTGCCATCCTGTGGCATATGAAATTTGATAATTCTTCATTTCTTCAAAAGGTATTTGTCCATCAATATAAATCGTTCTGAAGGTAGATAAATTTTTCCTGAAATTTTGAAGTCCACGAAATCCAATCTTGTAGATTCCACTTTCAGGAACTTCAAATTCCCAAGTAACAGCCTGTCCGCCTTGATACCAGTTCGCGCCACCCAATGTATTAAACTTAATCATTTTAAGTGATTTCGGTGTGGTTAAAGGGTCACGGTCATATTGAACTTGAATAGAGGTGGAATTCTTCTTGTTAAACTTTTCGGCTTCAATGGTAATGAACTTCCCAGATTTTGAGGAATTTGAAGGATATGTTTCCTTTACTTCCTGATAAGTCTTGGATGATTCTGGTGATTTAATCTCAACGGATTTCAGGGCAATCGAGTCCCTTAGGACTTGTAAACGAATACTATTTTCTCCCTTTTTCAAATGAAACAATAACGGTTCAACATTTACACCCCCCGAATCGCGAAGGGCTTCAGTCTTCCACCCCGTTACTTCTTTTACAAGTGACCTAATTTGGTTCCCATTGTCATCATATTGGGGCTTCTCGTCGCGAAATTCCCTTTTTAGCTCTATGGATCGGGATTCCCTATATGGATAAGAACCATTAAGCTGGACATTAAAGATCACTGATTGCCTAGTACCTCCATCCGCTTGTAATAAGGGGGTATATTCCAACGCAATTTCATATAATCCCTCATTCTGAACATCAACAAGGTATTCCACCCAGCCCGTTGGTTTTGACCAAAGTAATACATTATCTTTTCCGCCATAAGATTCTAAAGTAACACCAGCATCAGTGGATTTATTTGAAAAGCTGCCCGCTTCTATTTGCAAATTGTCGGTCCCTTGATTTACCCCTTCACTTTCCCACTTTTGTTCCATTTCGTGGTAATAAGGCTCCAGATTCCTTTCAAATGTGCCTGTACTCGCAGTTTCCTTTGTATTCTTATTCTCATCAGCGTATACGGTCTGACTTTGATTGTTAGAAAAAGGCAACATTGTACTTATGATTAAAACGATAATTAAACCAATACATAGTAATCTCTTACTATGTGACTTCTGAATTTGTTGTGCCATCTTTTCACCCCATTCAAATTGGCAGCAATTTTTCTGTTTTACTATTAAAAAACAATACCTTATCCATATCTATGGCTACCCTCATCTCTTCGCCTTCCCTAAATGGGATTCTAGGATGGGCACGGACCGTAAATGACTCTTTTCCTTGTGTCGTAAGATGATAGTAGTGATCGGAGCCGATAAACTCATTAAATTGTAATACCCCTTTCATCGTGGCATGAGGGTATGTATCGAACATTTCCTTTTCAAAACTAAAAAATTCTGGTCTTATCCCCATAATAATGGTGTAACTAAGACCGCGTTGTTCATTAAACAATTTCGCTTGGCGATCGGTTAACCTAATGCTGAAGGTTTTTGCAGAAAAAGTTAAATAACCGTTTATTTCCTCTAATGTGCCTTCAAAAAAATTCATAGGCTGATTACCAATAAACTTTGCTACAAAAATATTTTGTGGTTTATTGTATATTTGCTCAGGAGAATCCACCTGCTGAATGATTCCTTTATTCATAACAACAATTCGATCTCCCATCGTCATAGCTTCGATTTGATCATGGGTAACATAAATCGTTGTTACTCCCATCGTCCGATGCAGCCTAATTATCTCAGCTCTCATCTGAACACGCAGTTTGGCATCTAAATTAGACAAAGGCTCATCCATTAAAAATGCCTGTGGCTGTCGCACGATTGCCCTCCCTAAAGCAACACGCTGTCTCTGACCGCCGCTTAGTTCTCTTGGTTTACGATTAAGAAAGTTACCTATTTCCAGTACGTCTGCTGCTCGTTTCACCGCTGCTTCAATTTCATGTTTTGGTATTTTTCGAATCCGGAGCCCAAAAGCGATATTTTCATAGACTGTCAAATTAGGATATAAAGCATAGTTTTGGAATACCATCGAGATATCTCTATCCTTTGGCGGATAATTATTCACCAAGGTATCCCCAATATAAATCTCACCTTCAGAAATATCCTCAAGTCCTGCGACCATTCTAAGAGTGGTCGACTTCCCGCAGCCAGAAGGGCCTAAAAATACTAAAAACTCTTCATCTTCAATTTCCATATTAAAATTATCTACTGCAAGTTCTTTGAATTTACCGTACCGTTTTGTAACATTATTCAACAAAATTCTTGCCAATGAAGTAACCTCCTAAGACAAAGTTTTCCAATATTTGATATTTTTTATTTTACATATCTTTGTGTGAATATAGTGTGAAAATTAGAGAAAGGCGACACCCTGAGGTTAGATTCGGACTGATCTATTAATCTTTAAAATACTTAAAAGGAAACTCTGCAATGATAACCATGCAGAGCCTCCGTTTATTTTAATTTTTTTTGCTTCTTCATCTTGAGTAAAAGGTGATTTACTCTGATTCCATTTGTGTTCGTACATTTTCCTCAGCTGTTTCTTGAAGAATACGCAAAAACTCATTGATATCTTTTCCAGAGTTAACATATTCGATAGGAGCTGTCCATAAAACATCGTCACTGTATTTCGCACTCTTTTCTGGACCAGTTGCATATTGATGAATAAATAGCGATTCAAGATTTTTTTCATGGAACTCTGGTTTATTCTCAGCATACGCAGTATGAATATCTGGATTTACTAGCACTGAAGCTCCACCATCTTTTGACATTTCCAACTGTACTTCGTCAGAGAATAAATATTCGATAACCTCTAATGCTGCTTCCTTATGTTCACTTGGTGCAGTAATGGCATGTCCACTGCCATTTGGTGCAGGGGCAATTCCTTCCAAACCTTCCCATACAGGGAAAGACACAATATCAACATTCTCCTGTGCTAACCAGCCATGGTGAGTCTTGGCAGGTGCCATGGCAACATTGCCTTCACCGAATGCTGCTCCCCAGTTATGAAGAAGACTGCCAGGCTCCTCTGCAGGGTAATTTCCTGGAATGGAAGTGACTGCTTTCACCATTTCCAAATATCTTCTATATGCTTCTGATTCTGTTATTAATACTTCGTTTGTTTCTGGATCAACTGAATTTTGACTAAATTGAGTATAGGCATCATAAGGAACGTCAAGATCCAATCCTCGGTACTGTACACCATTCATTTCACGTGTTAATTCTTTGGCTAGTTCCGTTACTTCTTCCCATGTCATATCATCAGTTGGATAATCTACACCAAGAATATCGAAAACATCCTTGTTATAGTGCAGTGCAAAAGTAGCACGGCCAGTTGGAATTGTATATAATCCACCTTCTTGTTTTGGATCTTGGTTACGTGCAAATTGAATGATTGATGGGTCAAAACGTTCTAAATCAAAGCCTTCTTTTTCCATTAGCTCATCCATATTGTAAGCCAGGCCAATGTCTTCCAAAAACGGCGTATGTGTCATGAGACCCATCGTTACGATATCAGGACTCTTTCCTGCAGCTACCAGCTGTTCAAGGGTTTCAGCATTGTCTGTCCCAGCTTCCTGTAACTCAATTGTGATGTGAGGGAACTTTTTTTCAATATACTTTCCGATACTATTCTGGAAAGTCTCTTCCCCCCATTGATACGCCCATCTTAATGTAATTTGTTCGGGTTCCTTTTCCTTTTCTTTAGCACCTTTTTTATCATCAGCGTTCGTTGGTGCTGATGTATTGCTGCAAGCAACAATTATGGAGAGAGTTAACAATACCGTGAGAACTAAAAACAAAGCTTTCTTCATCTTTTTCATGATTAGGATTACCCCCTTTGAGTTTTAAGAAAATTTTTAAAAATAATTACTAAAATAAAACAAGCAGCGATAAATCTTTTAAACCTCCTCCCAATTCAACCATTATTTTTTTTGGCAATTCACTAGTGACCCTTGCCTTATTCGCTTCCATATGTAAGCGCATACCAAGATACTACTCTATAACTTGTGAATTTAGTGTGAAAATTCACTCTATACCTAATTCGCTATTAAAATGGGTATTTTCACTCATATTTACTTAAGCAGCCTTAACACCATTAGTCAGCTTATTCCTAGTTCTGCACAATATGGTCATAAATAAGGTTTGAACCACACTCATAACATACCCATAAGCAAATACTGATCCTGCCATCATCAATGGTCCCCAGAACCAATGAATGAGGAAGCTAATCAAACTGGATGTTATATACATAATAAAAATGAGAGTAAATGAAACGAACAGAGAGTTTTTAAGATATCCTCTGCTCAATTTCAATGCTGCTGTAATACTTACACGGTCCACTACAATGGTGAATTCCAAATAAATGAACAAGATCCGCAAACATATAAAAAAAACAAGCGCAGCAAAAATCCCAATCATATTAAACATTAGAACTAAAAAACTAGTAACAGCAATTTTGCCAAAAAATAGAATGATTCCTAGAAAAATAAATTGCAGCCAACTTTTTTTTCCAGCATGAAAGAATTGTGATAAGTTAAAATTCTTTCCACTGACGATGGAATACAAGTAATGAATGTATCCACCTTGAAGAAAGGCCCCCATGACGATCATTATTATGACAATCAGCCAGGTATAGACTGCTAGATTAGGACTATTTAAGAAATCGATATTATTCGCGAACAGCGGAATATTCGAGACATGACTGGCAGAGGGCAGTCCCATTTCTAAAATTAACCGAATGGACGTCCTCTCTTTACCATCCATACCGACAATCGACCAGCCTATTACAAATGCAAGCAAATCATACAGTATCGGAAATAAAATGAGAGTGATATGGTGGTGAACTTTCCTGAATGCATCAACAAGTAACATGAAAACCCTCCAACTCTTATGTCTAGTGGTTCGTTCAGCCCTTAAATAATAAATTAAGAGCTTTCGGCTAAAAGTCCGGAACTTTCGATTATTGGGGCCTGATCGACTAGACAGTTGAATTTATACCCCGCCCCTGTTTTTGTGACGATATATTTAGGAGTACGCGGGTTCTTCTCCAGTTTTTTCCTTAAGTTTTTAATATGTGCATCCATTGTTCGCCCATCACCAATAAAACGGTACCCTTGAACAATATAGGACAAGTCTTGCCTGCTAAATACTTTTCCAGGTTTTTGTGCAAACGCATGCAGGATTTTAAATTCAGTAGACGTTAATTGGACAGATTTCCCTTCCACCTGCACTTCTTGTGTTTCAAAATTAATCACAAGGCTTTTTTGATTAAAGCAAATCACCTTTTGGCTTTTCTTTGTAAACCTTTCAATTCTCCTAATCAATGCTTTTATGCGTGCCAATACCTCATTAATGCGGATTGGCTTAATAAGATAATCATCTGCCCCGATATTCAGCGCATGGATGATATCCTCTTCTCTCGACCTTGCAGACATAATCAAGAGCGGTACATTTGTTATTTTTCTAATTTCTTTACAGACTGTATCACTTGGTAACTTCGAAATCATTGGGTCTAAAAGAACTAAATCTACTTTGATCTTTTGAATTTTCTGCAAAGCTTCTAATCCGTCACTGGATGTCAAAACTCTCCAACCCTCGCTTAAGAAACTATTCTTTAAAAGATCTCTACTTAATTCATCCTTTTCGATAATTAGAATATTCATCATAAGCCCCCTAATCAATTAATGTTTGCTTTCCTCTTTATGTTGAGGTAACTTGAAAATAAATTTGATGCGCAACGAATTGTAAATATTCTGTTAAATGCTGTCGATTTGATTATAGGATGGCTGAAAAGAAAAGGTCGATATGTAGGTTATCCTTTATGTGTTTTCTTTGCTAACGCTTTCAACCCTTTTATAAAATTGTCATTTAAGAATTGCTTTTGTGAATGACAATTTTTGATTTTAGGAACAAAAAGGGGAGCCCTATTGAATGGGGGCTCCCCTTTTTTTGGTATTATGCTTTAGAAATATCAATAAATCCTTCTCCAAATACATCTCGTACATCGTGGATTGCAATAAATGCAGTAGGATCGGTAGCTTGAACAATGCGTTTCAGCTTTATGACTTCTTGCTTACTAATTACAATATAAAGAATCTCCTTGGGGGTTTTTGTGTAATAACCATGACCCGAGTATACAGTTACACCTCTATCCATTGATGTCGTCACCTGTTTGGCAATGTCATTCGGTTTATCAGAAATAATCGTAATGGCCTTTTTCGGATTTAAACCTTCAATCACAAATTCCATTACTTTCGTACCTACATAAAGCATAATAATGGTTAACATCAGCTTTTCTGCACCGATGATAAAATAAGATGAGAAGGCAACAAGTAAGTCGAAAAACAATAGACCATAGCTAATACTCCATCCTAAATACTTATGTGTAATTCTTGCTAGGATGGTAGTTCCTGCTGATGTTCCTCCAACTCGAATAATGAAGCCTATTCCAACCCCGATAATTACTCCGCCAAAAATGGCATTCACCATTAATTCATCAGAAGCAATCCTCCAGCCTTCTGTCAAATGAAGAAAAAGCGAATTAAAAACTACTGCAATGATCGTATAAATCGTCGTGACCTTATTTAAAAATTTGTAACCAACCATTAACAAAAAGGCATTCAATATTAAGCTGACCAAACCTGGCGACCAGCCAAATAAATAGTAGGCAATAATAGTGATACCCGTTACTCCGCCTTCCCCAAGCTCGTTCGGAATAACAAATAAATTAACACCTAACGCAAACAAAAATGCACCAATAATGATAAAAATGATGTCTATCGTCCCTTTTTTCATACACTACCTCACTGCTAATTAAAATATAGATTCACACACAGACTCTCATCATTATATCGTGGCACATTTAAATCGTACAATAGATTGTTTTTACAATAGTCGCTGCTGCCCTAAGAAGAGGCTGTGCCAAAAAGTCTTTTTTAGTCGACATTTTGTACTGCCCCCTATTAAATAATCAACCAACACCTAGCATTTTGTATTGTGCTTTTACCAATTCGTAGTAAACTCCTTTATTGGCCATCAGCCTCTCATGATTACCTTGTTCCAGGATGTTACCATGTTCCATGACAATAATCTTGTCTGCTTCTCTTATTGTCGAAAGTCTGTGAGCAATGATGATCGCCGTTCTTCCTTTTAAAATTGTTTTTAAAGCTCTTTGAATCTTTACTTCAGTCTCTGTATCAATACTTGCTGTTGCCTCATCAAGAATGAGGATTTTTGGATCCGCGAGCAGAGTCCTTGCGAAGGAAAGAAGCTGGCGTTCACCTACAGACAAAACATTACCCCGCTCTTCAACTTCAGTATGATACCCATTTAAAAGTTTCGTAATGAAAGAATCAGCACCGACAGCTTTTGCGGCTGCAACTACTTCTTCATCGCTCGCACTTGGGTTGCCGAAGCGGATGTTTTCCATGATTGTACCTGAAAAAATAAACGTATCCTGCAGGACGACACTAATTTTCGAACGCAAACTGGCAATCGATAAAGCCTGAATCGAATGGCCGTCAATTTTAACTACTCCTCCCGTTGCATCATAAAATCGGCTGATTAAATTAGCGATTGTTGTCTTCCCTGACCCTGTGTGCCCAACAAGCGCCACAGTCTCACCTGCCTGAATCGAAAAAGAAATTCCATTTAACGCCAGTCTTTTTTCATCATAGGAAAACTTTACGTCTTCAAACTCAATCGAGCCTTTCATCGAAGGCACCACCCGTGCGTTTGGAGCTTCTGCCACAAGCGACCGTTCATCTAAAAACTCAAAAATCCGCTCGGAAGACGCCATTCCAATCAAAAGCTGGTTATATAATTGCCCAAGACGGGAAATCGGTTCCCAGAACATCCCTAAATAAAAGGCAAACGAAACAAATTCCCCAATGGTACTTTCGCCGTTCATCACAAGAAAAGCACCATACCAAATTAGAATCGCCGTCCCAATCGCATTCGTCATTTCCACAAATGGACCAAACATCGCATTTTTCTTGACTGCTCCCTGCCATGTGTCAAAGTTTTCTTGGTTGAGTCCTTTAAAAAATTGAATGTTTTCATCTTCTTGGGTAAATACCTGTGTGACTCGAATCCCTTGAATGCTTTCATTCAAATGAGAGTTAATTTTTGATTGTTTCAGCCGGACCATCTGCCACGATAATCGGATCTTTTTACGCAGACTTGTCGAAATGAAAAACATAATCGGTAATATAACCATTATCGCTAACGTTAGTTTAGCATTCAACGAGAATAAGATAAAAATGACCGCCACTAACAGCAGAAAATCAGTTAATAGATTAATAACACCATTGGTAAACAGCTCCTGCAGTGAGTTAATATCATTCATGATCCTTACTAGAATCGAACCTGCCGAACGCTGGTCAAAGAACCGGTGGGATAATGATTGGACATGGGTAAATAAATGCTTGCGTAAATCATAAATCACATTTTGCCCAAGCTTATTCATCCAGCGAATTCTTAAGGCATTGACCACATAAGACAGCAAATATAATCCTGAAATGATGAAAACTAGATTCAATAGCAGTCCTGTATCTTTTTCAATAATCGCCCGGTCGAGTGTATAGACACCAATCAAAATCGGAATGATTAATCTGATGGCCGTTGACAGGATAACGGCCAGGAATGAAAGTGGCAGATAAGATTTCGCATACGGTTTTACATACTGCAATAGCCGCCATATTTGCTGCCAGTTAAACGCTTTATCAATCACTTGCTCATTTGAGTAGTGAAACCGTTCTAAAATTAATTTTTTCTTACGCTGATCTTCCATTTTCCCACCTACCTTGCCTTTTCCATGATTGCTGCATGATCCTGATATTGAATGTGATAAATCCTTTCATACGGGCCGTGATTATTTACCAACTGTTCATGTTTTCCACGTTCGATAATTTTTCCGTTTTCCAGCACTAAAATTTCATCGGCATGCTTTAACGACGATATTCGATGCGCAATAATAAAGGTTGTTCTCCCCTTCATCACTTCCCTTAGAGCCTGTTGAATTTGAAATTCTGTTTCCATATCCACCGCGCTTGTCGAATCATCTAAAATGAGAATCGCAGGATTGGTACAGATCGCACGGGCAATGGCAATCCGCTGTTTTTGTCCCCCTGAAAGCCCCATTCCCCGCTCCCCAAGTATTGTGTTATATCCATCCGACAGCTCCATAATGAAATCATGTGCATCGGCACATTTAGCAGCAGCGATAATCTCCTCGAGCGTTGCCTCTGGTCTCCCATAAGCAATATTCGCTTGGATTGTCGTTGAAAAAAGGAAGGTTTCCTGTAAGACAACCCCAATCTCTGAACGCAGCGTTTTTAAGGGATATTCATTCAATTGACGGCCATCAATGAGAATCTTACCTTCCGTTGGTTCATACAAGCGGGATAAAAGCTGGATGATGCTTGTTTTCCCTGAACCGGTTGCACCAATCAAACCAATCGTTTTACCCGGATGTGCTTCAAAGCTTATATCCTGAAGTGCCGCTGTTCCTTCACTTTGATAATAGAATGTCACTTGGTCGAAGACCACACTTCCCTCGATTTTTTCAATATTCCTGACATCCTCTCGATCATATATCGTTTCATCGGCTTCCAAAATTTCCAGCAGCCGCTCGCCAGAAGCTTTCGCCTGTGAGAACATATTAATCGTGAATCCAAGGTGCATAATAGGCCACAAAATATACCAAATAAGGCTGTAAAATGCGACCAGCTCACCTGGTTTTAGGGCGCCATTGATGACTTGATTGCCGCCATAACCTATTAAGATAACAACAGAAATATTTCCAATCAGCTCCATCAGCGGAAAATATTTGGACCAAACTGCAGCGGTATTCAGCTGTTTCACCCGGTAGTCTTGATTTGCTTTTGTAAACCGCTGAATCTCCACTGCTTCTTTTGAAAGGGCCTTAACTGTATGTATTCCGCTGATATTTTCTTGTACTTTTGTATTTAAGCGTCCAAACGATTCACGAATCCCACGGAAAGCCGGGTGTACGTCTTTATCAAATTTATAGACGACAACACTAATAAACGGCAGTGCCACAATCGTGACAAGCGTAAGAGAAACCGAATAATTAAACATGACAAATAAACTAGCAGTGACCACAATAACAAAGCGGAGAACCTCACTAAACCCGAAGGAAATAAAAAAACGAAACCCTTCTACATCTGCGGTCAAACGTGACATAAGATCGCCAGTCTTTGCATTATCGTAGTAGCTGAACGGGAGCCGCTGCAGTTTTTCATATAAGGTATTGCGCAGATGAAAAACGGATTTAATTCCAAACATATCTGCCAAATAATGTTGAATAAAGGCCGACAATCCTTTTACCGCCATAACTACAATAAATCCTAAAGAAATCCAAGGTACCAAATCATATCGGTTCCCAAGAACTACTTCATCAATGGTCAGTTGCAAAATCATTGGATAAACTACTGTAATTCCAGCTATCAACACCAAGAAAAGCATCGACCAAATGAAATCCTTATTATAAGGAAGATAAAACGACTTTAATTTTTTAAAAATTAACATAACTACCTCCTCTTAAACTAAAATTTCCCTTAGCTTACTGTGAAAAGGACTTCGGGTAAATATGTAAAATTTATTGGAATTGTCTGGCTATATCATTACTCAGTAAGCCTATAAATGATGATATGTTATTTTTGCTTGAGTATGTAATTTTTTGGATTTTAATTGGTATGAAAAGGCTTAAGCCACAAAACTTAAGCCTTTGAACATATTGTCTCTTTTTGTGTAACCCATCCATACTCCGGTTAATTCGGCATAGCATTGTTTCTATTATTTAAACACTGGCAGCCATTCTCCATGTGCTTCGATTAAGTCATCACACAATGAAACAATATCATCTAATGATAATTCCGATGCTGTATGTGGATCCAGCATGGCTGCCTGGTAAACATGTTCTTTTTTTCCCGTAACCGCAGCTTCGATGGTCAATAGCTGGGTATTGATATTGGTTCGGTTTAGTGCAGCAAGCTGTTCAGGAAGCTCGCCCATATAGCACGGTGTTATTCCGCTGCGGTCTGAAACACACGGAACTTCTACCACTGCCTTCCGAGGCAGATTACTTATTAAGCCGCCTGTATTTAAGACATTCCCGCCGAACTTAAATGGAATATTGGTTTCCATAGATTCAATGATTCTAGAACCATATTCATTTGAACGGTTATGAGAGAGATTGGAATTACTTGTTAGTTCTTCACGCATTCCCTCCCAGCCGCGGATTTGATTTTCACAGCGTCTTGGATATTCATCAAGCGGAATATTGAATTTTTCAATTAAATCCGGGTATTGACGTTTAATGAAATAGGGATGATATTCCGCATTATGTTCAGAAGATTCAGTCACATAAAACCCGAATTTGTCCATTAACTCAAACCGCACCATATCGGGATGCTTGGACAACTGCCTCTGTTTAGCAAGTTTTTTAATTTCAGGATATAAATCTTTTCCATCCTTCTTTACCTCAAGCAGCCAGGCCATATGGTTAATTCCGGCTACTTTCTCAATGATGCCTTCATGCTCCATTCCCAATGATTCGAATAGATCCCTTGTGCAGGTTTGGACACTATGGCATAATCCGACCGTTTTCACGTTTGTATGGCGAAGCATCGCACCAGTTAAAGCGGCCATCGGATTTGTATAATTTAGGAACCACGCATCCGGGCACACCTCCTCGATATCCTTAGCAATACCAAATAAAACTGGAATGGTCCGTAATGAACGAAATATCCCGCCAATTCCAACCGTGTCTGCAATTGTCTGGCGGAGACCGTATTTTTTCGGTATTTCAAAATCAATGACTGTACTCGGTTTATAGCCGCCAACTTGAATGGCATTTATCACATATTTAGCTCCATGTAACGCTTCCTTTCTGTCTAAATAGGCATTAATATGAACACTTTTGTTATAACGATTTCTCAAATTCGTCAGCATAGCCTCTGATTCTTTTAGGCGTTTTTCGTCAATATCAAATAAAGCGAACTCAAATCCCTCAAGAGCTGGTACCATTAAGCAGTCCCCAAGGACATTTTTAGCAAAAACTGTACTTCCTGCACCTATAAACGTAATTTTTGACATAAATATTACACTCCTAAAAAAAATTGTCATATATCGTTTTGATTAATTGATTATTCAAGATAAACAAAAACTTGATATACTCATAGTATGGCGCTTACGTTATTTCTACAATGGTAATAAATTGCGAATGGAGGGTAAAATATTGTCTAGTGGAAAACGTTATGGTAATTATGGGTTCCGTTTTCAGGATATGCCCCAGATTAATATTGCAAATATTTCATCGATTGGATTAGAGCAACAAACTTCCACAGATTATCACTGGGATGGGATGCTGAGAAAGGATATTCAAGGGGTAGAAAAATATGTTTTTCAATATACCCTCTCCGGTCAAGGTGCCATTACCTTCGAGGATAAGCAGTACTCCTTACATCGCGGGGATGCATTTTTTGTCCAGCTGCCTAGTCAGCATTGTTACTTTCTTCCCGAAAGCAGTGAAAGCTGGGAATTTATTTATATTACATTAATAGGAGGAGCCGCTACTTCCTGCTGGAACTTTATTCATGATCATGCTGGGAAGATTGTACCTATTCCTCCTGAAGCGAGTCTCATTCAACTATTGCATCGGATCCTCCAAGAAACAAATGAAGAAAAAATGATCGATGCTTATCTTTCATCAGCCAGAGCCTACGAATTTATCATGGAATGTTACCGTTTCACAAAAAACCTGAATACAACCAATCAAGAATTGCCTGAACCCATTTCGCGGGTAATTACCTTTCTTCACCAACAATATGGGGACTACATAACTGTTGAAAAAATGGCGGTCATAGCTGGGCTATCAAGCTATTATTTCATTAAACAATTTCGGAAGTACACCAATACGACGCCGTCACAATACTTAACGAAAGTCCGAATCAAGAAAGCTTCGGAAATGCTTCGTCATACCGATTTATCAATAAAAGACATCGCCGCTAAAACAGGATATGAAAATTCCAACTATTTCAATAAAGTCTTTCGAAAAATTACGGGTTTTACTCCAGGAGAATTTAGAGAAAGCCGAATAAGCAATCTGGATTATTTAATCCTGTAGTAAGGGTGCCTTTGATTTTCTTTTCTCTGGTTTCTAATGATTTCGATGTTCTGTCGTCAAGCAGCCAATGCACATTAAATATTCCGAGAAAAATAGAAAGCCCTGACGTTGATGTCAGGGCTACAGTTGTTTTCAATTACTCTATATTTTGACTTTAAAAACAGCTTTTCTCACCTTTTCGGAACCATTAACCATCATTCCAGCCATATGGGCATCTTGCGGATAGCAAATGATAAAGTCACCTTTTTCAAGCTTTACCTTTGATTGCAGGCTTCCTTCTAAAAAATAAATATCATCCTGCTCATTGTAGTCTTCTTTGATTTTCATTCGATCAAAAAGTTCATACCCGATGAATTCATTTCCCTCGACGATGACTTGGATATCGATATATTTTTTGTGTGATTCCCACACACGCTCTTCGACACTTTTTGTTTCATATTCAACGAGATTTAAGAAAAGTTCTTCTCCTTCTATCTCATAGAAGCCTGGCTCCAACTGTTCAAGGTTCGTGTTTTGGATATAGTCAAAGGCTTTACCAAATTTCTCATTGAGCCCTTTGTAAAATTTGAAATTGCTAATATGATTAACGATCATGATGATTGCTCCTTTTTAGACGGGTTTCTCCCGTAAGTTATCCTAATACAGGCTGGTCCACAAACCTTATACTTTCTTTATGGTCATGTAATTCCAATATGACAATTTCGTTTTCACCCTTTTGCAAAAATGGAGCTGGTACATAGAGAGTTTGCTGTGGACCGATTTCCCAGTAACGGCCAAGATTATGACCATTCACAAAGACGACCCCTTTCGTCCACCCAGACATATCGATGAACGTATCGGCCGCTACATCAATATCTAAGGTTCCCCGGTGTAGATAAGGATGGTTTTCTTTTACCTCATTACAGGTGAAATGCAACGAACTCAAATCATTTAGCGGTAATGGATATACAGTCCAATCAAATAAAAATTGATTGCCTGCTCTCACACCTTGGGTAATCCCTTTAAAATCATTAAGGAACGGACCATAATTAACTCTTCCCATATTTTCAACGACAATCTGCAGTTTTGTTTCTGCCTCGGTGATATCAACCTCAATACTTCTGCGGCCGCCAATTCGCTCGACTAAGCCAGCATATTCACCGTTTAAATAAATTTGCCCGCGGTCATGGATGTCCTGAACCGTGATTGTCTGCTTCCCGTAAGCTCCTTTAATCACCGTTTCATAGACAATGAATCCATAACCTTGCCCATACTCCTCCATCGTTAAAGGAGTTCGGCTCTCTAGTGGACTTGAGAGTTGATTTAATGAATCTAGCAAAGCAACGCGCTCCCCCAAAATGACCTCACCATACTGTTTTTTTGGTGTCACAGGAGGTAATTTCATTTCTGGCAGCTCAACGTATTTTTCAAACGTCTTTCGCACCGCAAAGAATTTTTCTGTTACATCCCCGGATTCTGTCAACAAGCCATCATAGTCATAGCTTGTAATCGTCGGCTGATAGACTTCCTCATTATGATTGGCTCCATTATAGAAGCCAAAATTCGTCCCGCCGTGGGCCATATAAAAATTGACAGAACCATTTTGCTCTAGAATACTATCCAATGTCTCGATGACACTTTCAGAGGAACGCGTATGATGCTCCTCCCCCCAATGATCGAACCATCCATGCCAAAACTCCATGCACATCAGCGGTGCGTTTGGCTGAAACTGCTTTAATTGCTCAAATGCACTTTCTGCTCGTGAACCAAAATTGACGGTTTCAAACACACCCTCAATCATCCCGCCATTCAGCATACTTGGTGCCGGACCATCAGAAGTAAAAAGCAGCTCCTGACCAATCCGCTTTTGGATACTGTCTCGCATATAGTGCAAATACTTTTGGTCATTCCCATAACTGCCGTACTCGTTCTCAACCTGGATGGCAATAATCGGACCGCCGCTTCCACGCAGCAATGGCTGTAATCGTTCAAATAACACATCGAAAAACGCATCTACTTTTTCTAAATACGGTTGATTATAACAGCGTAGTTGAATATTCGGCACTGTCAATAACCAATAAGGGAAACCGCCAAACTCCCACTCGGCACAAATATATGGACCTGGTCTGACAATGACATGAAGACCAACTTTTTCAGCCGTTTTGATGAAAGTTTCAATATCAGCGATACCCTCAAAAACAAATTGTCCTTCCTCAGGTTCATGTAAATTCCATGCAACATAGGTTTCGACCGTATTAAAGCCACATTCCTTTAACTTTATTAAACGATCCTCCCAGTATTCTGGCACGGTACGGAAATAATGCATCGCCCCGCTTAATAAGCGAATATCTTTGCCATCCAATAAGAAGGATTTTTGATTATAGGTTAATGCTGACATACTACACCTTCTCTCTTAATTTTTTCATTAATCTGTTCCCTTTTTTGAAGGTACCACTCTTGGTCTTGTGGATATTGATCAAAGGTTATTTCATAATCCAGCCCTTCTTGCAAAAGTGCTAATACTTCCTCTCTGCCAACAACGCCTTCTAGCAATTGAAGCGCTCTTAAATCTTGCAGTGCTTCATTCATTACCTCGAGTCTTATCGATTCAATCGGACCATCTTCACCCGGATAAACGAGAAAAGCGTCTCCGGAAGGGAATGCATAATTGGCATCAGTATTTTTAAATGGATCAATCGCCTTTTTTGAATATTGTGCATACCAAAAATTATAACCCCAATGAAGAAAGCCAGCGATTTTATATTTATATAGCTGGATACCTAAAACTCGATTACGAAACGATGGCATCGAGAAAAATCGGTTTGCAACCTTTTTATATTGGGCACAGCAATAATAGGTCCAAAGATTTTCTACCCCATTCTCTATAAAGGCATTGATATGATCATTGGATGGAATCGGATTTTGGACAATGCCTTTTTCATAGAAGGTATAGTCTGAAAGCGCGTCAATAACTGGAAAATCCTTTAGTAATTCTTGCAGGATTAAACTAGCATTTTTATAAGATTCAACCTGTGTCAGATGCGGCTCATCCGAAACATGGAAAAAGCATTGATCTTCTAAATGATTCTGGTTAATAAATTCTATCAAACTAGGAAGAAATTGCTGTAGAAAACCTCGATATTCAAGACTCATTGCATCCGTTTCCCAGCCAAATAATTGTTTCAATTCTCCATTTTCATATCCAACTATTTTCGGCGCATGATTTGCTCCCCATTGTGTAAAGAGATGAGAAAACTCAAAATACTTTATTCCTTGTTTTCTACATAAATCAATCCATCTTTTCAGCTTTTCAAATTTGAAAAAGTAGCTTTCACCTGACTTTTCTACGCCAACTAGCTGCACAGTTGGCCGCTCTCCCCCGACTTCGGTATCTAAAGGAGGTGTAAAGATTGGTGTGAGAATCATATTCATTCCATGCTTGGCCGCAGTTTGAACAAATTGCTCAATTCTTCTCCAATGCTCCTCACTAAAGACCTCTGTATTGTAATGAGTAGCCAGGCAATCCGTATGGAACCATTCTGTATGTATTAATTTTTGTTGTGGCAGTTCGGCGGCTATAACCTCTAATTCGAAAACCTCCTTCCCAAGAATTTCCCCGTTTTTCTTTTCAAAGATTACTTCAATAGGGTATCTGCCTGGATTACTTTCACCCTGAGGATCGACAGTAATCCAAATAGCACGCCACTGTTCTGGAAAGGCTATTAAACCATCTATATCATGCACCGGATAAAGGGGATCTGGATATAATCCTGGTGTGGATTTAAGTATGAGCTCATCATGATCATGGTAACATGGCAATTCAGATGGAACGAGCCCGACTGAACGGACTGTGATCTTCTCATTAAAAGCAGAATTTACTTGCACTCGAATATTTTTTAAAAGTGTTCTAGATTTATAGGCAATCTGGAAAGAGTACGATTCATTTTTAAGTGCTGAACCTTTGTTAATAGGCTCATCTTTCAGTTCTTGATCAGCAAAGACCTTTGTTAAGGAGCTTAAACTTTTTGTTAAAAATTCCTGTCCCACCAAATTATCCCACCCTCTCAACCTAATTTACATAAATTATATCACCACAACTTGTTGTGTCAACCCAACAAGTTAAGCTTTGATACAACTTTCTTAACTGTCACTCTGTTAGACACAGCTGTTGATTGGAGCGAAAAAGCTTTTTCTCCAATCAACAGAGTTATAAAACCTACTTTAACAAAATTTATAAGTGTTAAGATTCGATTCATATAAAGATTATTTTAAAGTAAATGAATATTGATATGTTTGATCAGAAAATAATGTGAATTCAGGATGCGTCTTTGCATTCCAAGAATCATCTCCGCCGACACCCATTTGCTTATGATTTACTCGTAAATACGTTTTTGTTCTTTCAGGCAATTGATACGTATGGCCTGCTTCCTGCAATTCTGTGGCAGAGTAAGCACTTGCATTTATTTCGAGTAATGAATCACTCGTAACGTGGAGCTTCACCCCGGCACCATTGTCAATTTCAAACGAACGAACATCGATTTTATTCCCGTGTTCCTGCGGTTTTAAATAAGGTATGAACTCATTTTCCACTGTTGATACGTAGCAGCCAATTTTCGCCCCTTTTTCACGGTCCCAATAGTTTTCATGAGGACCTTTTCCGTACCAAGAAATATTTTCGAACGATTTTACTAAAGGAAGGATCATCCCGATTTCAGGAATTTCAGGCAAAGAATCACCTGGAAAAAGTTCAAATGCAACGCGGATTTCTCCATCTCCTGTTATTTCATAATGAATTGTACATTGTGATGCTGGTGAAGTTTGTAATTGCAGTACCGTTTCTATTTGAACAGTTTTATCCGCTTCCGTTACCTTCATTTGTTGCAAAATTGCCGTCCTGCCTGCATGTTCCCAGATTCCTGCACGATCACCTAATTTGTTTCCACGGTCATTATCGGTTAACGCCCGCCAGAAATTTGGTACAACCGGCCCTGCTAAAACCTCTTCACCTTGTTTGATAAATGAAGTAATGAAACCAGATGTTTTACTTACAGTTATCGAGAATTCCTCTACCTCCACCTTCACTTGCTCATTTGTTTCCTCAATGTTCTTCAGGGACAGGCTAGGTGCTGGCTGAACATAGATTCGATCGTTTAGGACAAATTGATCGAAAGCAATTTCATAACCCTTTTCGGCCCCAAGACTATCTTTCAACGTGTGGAAACTGATGGTTAAAATATATTCATTACCTTCCATTATATAGATTGCTAGCACGTCTTTAAGATCAATCGTTACAGATGATAATGGCTTACAGGAAACACTTATGCTGTCACTCGCTATTTCTTCCCCATCTTTCAGCATTGTCCACCTTGCTTCATATTCATTAACATCGGTAAATAAATTCTTATTGATGACTGTAAATTGATCATCCTCCAATTTGACATCAATTGGTTGATAGCATTTTTTCACTTCATAAATTTTCGGTGTTAACGTCCCATCTGCAAATAACAGTCCATTACCGCAGAAGTTACCATCATGTGGTGATTCACCAAAATCACCGCCATAGGCTAAATACGTTACTCCTGATTCCGTTGTCGTTTGGATGGCTTGGTCTTTAAAATCCCAGATAAACCCGCCTTGTAAAATCGGATACTTATTAAATAGATCGGTATATTGACAGAGATTCCCTACAGAATTTCCCATCGCATGAGCATATTCACATACAATATAAGGCTTGGCCGGAATTTCACTCTGTTCTGCATGTAAGGCATATGCTTCTAGTTTCGAAGGATGCTCGTACATCATGCTTTCAATTTCCGATGCTTCACTTGAGGCACGATAATGGGCCACCCCTTCATAGTGAACAAGACGCGTTGGATCCTCTTCCTTCATATAATTCTTCATTTTAATAAAGTTGGTTCCGCCGAAAGACTCATTTCCAAGCGACCAAATCACGATGGAAGGATGATTTTTATCACGATGCAGCATCGAATGGCAGCGATCGATCACATTTGCCGTCCACTCTTCCTTATCTCCTGGAACCGTATCAAGGATTTCCTTTTGGCCATAACTCCAGGAACCGTGCGTTTCTAAGTTTGCTTCATCGATTACATATAAACCATATTGATCACATAATTCATACCAATAAGGATGGTTCGGATAGTGGGAAGTTCTTACGGCATTAATATTATGCCTTTTCATTGCGAGTACATCTTGAAGCATATCTTCTTTCGTTACAGAACGGCCTCGAAGATGTGAAAACTCGTGGCGATTGACTCCATTAAACAGAACCCTTTTTCCATTCACCAACATTAGGCTGTCTTTAATTTCGATTTTCCGAAAACCAACTTTACAGCTTTGCGCTTCTATTATAGTGCCGTCAGAATTTTTCAATGTAATGACAAAGGAATAAAGCGTTGGCTTCTCTGCACTCCATAAGGATGGTGATTCCAAATGTTTTGAGAAACTCAAATCGCTTTCTTCTTCATTTTGCAAATATTGGTCTGCAATCACTTCACTAAATACTTTGCTGCCATTTTGATCAAATAAATGTGCTTCGATAGACACTGGCTCATGAAAAAGACCAGCATAATTAGATACTTTCAAGTTTACAAGAAGCTCTGCATCCACATAGTCAGCATCCAAATTCGTTTGTACAGAATAATCAGAAATGTGGAGGACAGGTGTGGAATATAAATATACATCCCTGAAGATTCCACTTAAACGCCAAAAGTCCTGGTCTTCTAACCAGCTTGCATCACTCCAGCGATAGACCTCAACAGCAAGCTTATTCTTTCCTTCTATTAAATAGGGAGAAATATCAAACTCACTTGGAGTAAAACTATCTTCACCATATCCAACGAGGTCACCATTTACCCATACGTAAAAAGCGGACTCCACTCCTGCGAAATGTAGATATACAGGCTGGTTCTCCCACTCTTTTGGAATATTAAAATAGGTAATGTATTGACCAACAGGATTGTATTTTGTTGGTGCAAACGGAGGTTTTAATTCTTCCTGGTTTTCCCATGGGTACCGAACATTCGTATATTGCGGATAATCATATCCTTGGAATTGCCAATGGGAAGGAACTTGAATCGGTTTCATCTCACTTTCATCGAAACCATCTTTATAAAAATCTTTACTTCTGCTATCAGGATTCTTTGAAAATAAAAACTTCCATTCACCATTCAATAATTTGCAGAATGGTGAATCCATACGGTCTACTGCTAATGCATCTTCTACTGACAAAAACGGCATACTTGTTGCATGCGCAGGCAAACGATTTAATTGAAAAATTTCAGGATTGTTATTCCATTCTGGATAACCATTACGAGGTGGTGCATAAACATACTTTTGTTTTGCTTTTAACATCGTTCCTTTTCCTCCTTTCACTATCACCTAGTAAACTCTTCTTTTTGAGAGTGCAAATAGTGGTAAACCGCCCCAATCATTCCGGCATGATTGGATAGTTTAGCAAGAACAATTTCCGTATTTTTATTAAAGGAAGGTAACAAATATTTTTCGACTTCCTCTTTTACTTCTTGCAAAAACTTCTCTCCCCGAGCTGTAATGCCGCCGCCTATGATGACTTTTTCCGGGTTAAAAATACAAATAAGATTCGAGATGCCCATCGCTAAATAACGGAAAAATTGTCTGACAGCCAATTGAATCTCTTCATCACCTTGGTCATATAAATCAAAAATTTCTTTTCCGGTCCATTGACGTGTTTCTTTATAGTGATTGGCAAACTGAATTAATCCAGACACTGAGGCATTTTTTTCAAAGGGTTCTCCGTCAACAAGCATATAGCCCCATTCCCCTGCACTGAATGAATGCCCCGAATACATCTTTCTATCAATCACAATCGCTCCGCCGATGCCTGTCCCCACAGTCAAAGCAATGAAATTGTTTGATCCGTGATCACCAAGCCACATCTCACCAAGCGCTGCACAGTCGACATCATTTCTAACTTCAACTGGCAGTCCGAGTGCCTCACTGACAAGCTTCTTGATTTCAACACCCGTATAATGAGGGATTGTATCACCAGCTGCGACAATCGTTCCCGTACGGAAATTAACCTGACCGGCTGTGCTAATGGCAATTCCACTGAGGGAATGGTCCGCCACAATGCTTTTACCTGCTGCAATTACTTTTTCAATGATCGCCCGGCCGCCAAGATGGGCTTCTGTATCCATCATAAAGTGAGAAAGAATATCTCCTTTTTCGGTCACAATCCCATATTTAATTTGTGTTCCTCCGATATCAAAGGCCAGATAGTGCTTCATTCTTAGCGAATTCCCTCCGCAAAAGCTTTTGTGATTAATTGGGGTCTTGAGATTGCGCCACCTACTACGATTGACCAAGCACCTAATTCCAGCATTCTGCGTGCTTGTTCTGGTGTTTGGATACGGCCTTCGGCAATGACAGGGATCGGTAATCGTTGGGATAGCTTTTCGACTAGTTCAAAATCTGGATCATCTTGTTTCGGACTGTCATCCGTATAGCCGGAAAGAGTCGTAGAGACCATATCGACACCACATTCCAGTGCATATTCGGCATCCCTAATGGTTGCAATATCCGCCATAACTAACGCATTACTATTTTCATGAATATAGTCGACTAAATCCTTTAAGTTTTCCCCATTTGGACGCTTACGATAAGTGGCATCTAACGCAATGACATCAGCCTCTACTGCCAATAGTTCCTTTACCTCTTTAAGGGTTGCTGTGATAAAAACCTCACTGTCTGGATAATCACGCTTGACTAATCCAATGACCGGAAGTCCTGTTTGGAGTTTAATCGCAGCGACATCAACTGCAGAATTGCTTCGAATGGCACATGCCCCACCTTCTTTGGCTGCCTGAGCCATTTTCGCCATGATTTCAGATCCGTGCAGCGGTTCATGTTCAAGCGCTTGGCAAGATACAATTAAATCTTTGTGTATAGTCGTGAAAAAAGGATGATTGTTCATGTGATGATCTCCTTATCGTTTTATTATTTAAAGTATTTTGTCCTTCATAAAGCTTATGAAGGACAGGTGTAAAAAGAAGGCGCTATTAAGATACTTTTTCCACTTCTTTTGTATAGGTGCTAATCAATTGCTGGATATGATCATTTAACTCTGACAAGGAAGCATGATCCTGCTGAGCTACTGGTAATAATGGAAGCCTTGGGGCACCCGTTTCAATATTTCGTAAGGATAAAATATACTTACAAGCACCGTATAAAGATGGATAGCTTAATAGCTTTTTAATCACGCTATTAATTTCAAATTGTAATTGCTGTGCCTTTTTGATTTCATTGGCGCGGTACAATTTGTCGAGTGAACAGAATAGTTCCGGCATAACTCCGTATGTTCCGCCAATGCCGCCATCTGCACCCATAATCCTGCCGCCTAAGAATTGCTCATCCGGTCCGTTATAAACGAGGAATTCCTTTCCTGCATTCGCTTTAAATTGTTGTAAGTCAAAAACACTTTCTCCAGACATTTTAATCCCGATTACTTTTTCTTGGGCAGCCATTTTTTGAAATAGAGATTGAGTCAAGTTAAATCCTGTTGTTTGTGGGATGTTGTAAATAATAAATGGCAAGGAGGTGCTGTCAATCATTTCCTGCCAATGCTTTTCAACCGATTGCTCAGATAAACGGTAATAGATTGCTGGAACGGCTGAGATCGCATGGGCACCGCATTTTTCTGCGTGAATGGCTAGCTCCTTGCTTTCTTTTGTAGAGTTTGCCCCGACATGGACGATAATCGTTAGCTCTCTGCCAACCTCCTCTGTAACAGCTTCTACTACTTTCTTTCTTTCTTCCGCTGTTTGCAGGATCCCCTCACCAGAGCTTCCTCCTACATATAAACCTGTTACTCCGCTATTTACATAAGAACGAGCAAGCTTTTTCACTCGTTCCTCACAAACCTCGCCTGCCTCATCATAGGCCGAATACATCGCAACAAATACACCTTTAAATTGATCTAAATCCCAAGCCTTCATGTTGGTATCCCCTTTTTGGACTTTTTATAGTAAAACTAGTATTTGTACTTCTGGAAATTTATCTATTATTCTACGAATATATTTGCTCTAAACTTGATTGATTTGGTTTATGTCTTCCTTGCTCAATCTGGACAACTTTCCCTCCTGAGCGAATCGATTCCGTTGCTGCACAGCCAACGGCTACACTCATACGGCCGGCAAAAGGCGTTGTTAAAGGCTGTTTATTATATAAAACTAAATTCACAAAGTCCTGACAGATGCGTGGGTCTGCTCCGCCATGAGTCCCAGGCATTTTCTTCATTTCATACGTGATATCACTCATTTCCTGCCACGACCCAGATTTTCTCGTTTTTACGTAGATCTTGTCATTCACATCATCATTTTCGAGACGGCCTTTTGTTCCAATAAAGGTATAATTCCGTGAATAGTCAGGTGTAAAATGACATTGCATATAAGAAGCCTTAATACCGCCTTCTAATTCCATAATCAGCATATTATTATCTTCTACATCAACTTCTTGTCTGAAGGCACACTGTGTTAATGTTTGTAAACTAACATCCGGACAAGTATCTTTGATTTCGCAATCCGGGCAATGCAGGTCATTCGGCTGATCGCCGCCATAATAATCAAGACTGCCAAATGCAGAGACTTTTGTTGCATAACTGCCTGTCAGCCAATGAATCACATCAATATCATGAGAGGCCTTTTGTAACAATAATGATGTTGTATTTGCTGCAGTACCGTGCCAATCATGGTAATAATAATAGCCTCCAAGCCCGACAAAATGTCTGACCCATACAGCTTTAATATCGCCAATGACACCGGAATCAATGATTTCTTTCATGGTTTGGTACATGCTCATATAGCGCATATTAAAACCGATCATTAAATGTTTTCCTGATTTTTCTGCTTCATCGATAATTCTGTCGCAGCCCTCAGGGGTAATGGCCAAAGGCTTTTCACAATATACATGCTTTCCTGCCTGTAATGCTGCTGCTGCATGTTCTTCGTGTAAGTAATCAGGCGATAAAATCGCAACGGCATCGATGTCTGCCCTTTCAAGCAGTTCTTTATAATCGGTCGTTACAAATAAATCTTGATCAATCTCATTTTTAAATTTTTCCAGTGCTTTCACAGACACATCGGCTGCGCCAACAACAACTGAATTCCCCTCAGGGTTATGCCAATATTTCGCAATCGTACTCCTTAAGCCTGTACCAATTACACCGATTCTTAACTGTGTCATGATATCCACCTTTTTAGATCAAGTTTTTATAATAAGCTCTTTTCTTAAACTTTGTTGCTTTTTGGTACAAAATTTTAATCATTACGAAAACAGCCTTATACTAAGCCATTATTTATCTTTTCTAATTTTGAAACCTTTTGTTCCAGTCTCGTAAAGGCCGATTTCGCCATCCACATTAGTCCAAACGCCAGTACACTGAAACTAAAAAACGGAATAAGTGCTGGAACCAGAACCATCACCATGCAGAAGCCTGCAATAAGCGCAGCCATACTTAGACAATGAAATGGATTTGATATAGCAATGATTAGTGCATACTTAACAACATTAATCAGTTTGATGTCAAAATGAACATAGACTGGAATAATAAGCAGGGCAGTCATCAAATAAAGGATGCCTACAATCCACACGGCAATGAGTAATACAAGATCTATCATTCCCTCTCCCCCTTTGAACAGTTGGAAATAATAATAGAGACTCAAGCCCGTTAACGTGGTAACCCAACCTAGTAAATTGGTCTTTAGAAAGCCTTTACGGTACATATCCCAGAATGTTCGAAAAATAGGAAACTCCGTTTGTTTATTGAGCCATTTTCGGCAAATAGCAAACATCGAAAAGGTTGCCGGGAATATGCCTCCAATAACCAGACCCACAAGACAGAATAATATCCATATTAATTGAAGGACAAAGAACCTCATTATCCATTCCATGATTGTGTTTAACTTCTCCATGTAGCCAGCATGAAACATATTCCCACCTCTTTTTAGATTTAAATTAACTTGGTACTTCTTTCTTGCTGGTGATTGCTGCATTCGCTTCGATCAACTGTTGAAAACGATCAGCGATGATTTTATCGCCTTCTCCATTTGGATGCAGCCCATCAGGCAAATATTTTTCAAACTCTTCTCCAAACATTTCAAGTCCGTCTATATAATAGACGTTTTGATCACCATGACGCTTTAGCATATCAATGACTTGAACGATTTCAGTTCTCACTTTTTCCAGTGACAACCCAACTTCATTTTCGTTTTTTTCTCTCTCCCTGTGAAAAATAGGAGAAATCACCACCAGTGGCACATCCTTGTGTACATCACGAATCGTTTGGATAAATCCAATTAATGCAGGCGAAAAGGTTCTTTCCGATAATGTATTTCCACCTACAATATTGATTCCTGCACATATCGAAATAAAATCAGCCGGCAGATCTCGAATCATTCTAGCTACCATCGGCTCTAGATGGCAATTTCCGCTATATCCAAGAGATGTAAGATTTAAATCCATCTTATTAGCAGCTAGTGCCGGCCACGTTTGTGAAGGACTATCTGAATAATAGCAATGAGTGATAGAACTTCCATACGTGATCCAGCGTAAACGGGAATCTTCGACTAATTCCCACTCTGCTCCTTCATCAATCCAAATTCCTGAAATCGGGACAGGCAATCTCTGGGATAAATAGATTTCAAACAACTTTGATTGACCAGGAAGGGAATCAAATGAAACCATTGTTTCCCCTGCTGAAAGGTAGACAGTTTTTACTAGAGTACCGTCAATCAAACAATCCATCTCCATGAATTCCGTTGCTTCTGCAATTTCAATCTTTATGGATTGGGTATTGCTTCGAAGTTTAATCCGAACACCTGCCGGCAGCTCCGCTTGACCGCTAATGCCATTGGGAGGGAAAAACTCCTTCTTGTCGAAAGGGATTCTCCAAGGCTTCATATACTCTTTCGTTATTTCCAATGAAACAGCTCCATGAAAAAACTTTTCAGATAATGGTACCTGCTGCACGTTCATTCCTCCAATTGTACCTAACTATGACTTTAACCAATCTAGCGAAAACTTAGCAAACTGAATGTCCATGTTATTCCAATCAGAGTAATCATACACCCGTTCATACAGGACACCAATTTCACCGTTTTTAAGGACCGTTAAGCAGGAATAACCATAGTAGCCTTCCTCAACAACTTTACTGTATGGCCATGTTTTACCGCCATCTTCACTCAAGCGAACGGTTCCTTTTACTCTCGTTTTTTCATCAGCAGGATTGGAGAATAAGACCCGTACCTTTCCGTCTCCTAAATCTGGATAAAGGACAACACTTGATTGGCAAATTGGATCAATTAATGTCTCATCAAACGTTACTTCACCCCATGTTTCGCCGCCATCCGTACTAGTTGTAACAGCGGTTCTTTGCAGCCCATAGTGGTTTCGCAAATAGTATTTCAATTCACCTGAAGGTAATTGAATGACTTGGGACTCCGTCAAATATTGTTTTCCTTCTGAAATCGTTTCGGCAGAGAGAACCTCACCATCCAGTTCCCTTCCGTCATTTGGCGATTCACCGCGCTGCCACGTAACACCGTGATCATCGCTATAAATACAAGCACAAGACAGAGCTCCCGCTTCATTGGAGAAATAGATTGGGAACACTAATCGACCTTTCTTTTCTCCGTGCTTCAGTTGAATACCGCAGCCCGGACCAGATCCAATAAACTTCATCCATTCTTCCTTAACCGAACCATTCAATTCTTTTGGTTTGGACCAAGTAAGTCCGTCGTCATCACTTTGAATGATTTGTAAAAAGCATGTTCTTGCTTCTAGTAAACTTTCATTCTTGTCAATTCCCTTTTTAAAATAAATATTTCCTTTAGCTTGACCATCATTGAAAACATAACCATTGTTGTCAACTGTATAACTCGTTACATTGTTTTCTGTATCATAAACGTTCCCTGATTGGGATAAAAAGTAAACATTTCCTTCGTTATCAAATAATTTTCTGCGTCCATCTGTATCAAAACCAATTCCCGGTTCACTATTCCATAGACCAATTCCACCTGGTGAATGGCAATAGATCATAAAGATGGTTCCTGTTTCCTCATCTTGTACAAGTGACGTATCAATTGCGGCAGCTCCGTCTAAACCTTCACCTGCAAATGCGACTAATTTTTGGACAGGTCCCCACGTCACACCATTGTCTTCACTGCGTCGGATGGAAGCATCGATTTGGTTTGGATTGTCTGTTTGATCGACAATTCTGGCATCTATTCCTGCAATAACCGTTCCCTTCGTTGTCGTTATCATTGATGGGATTCGATAAGCCTTTGAACCCGCAAGATTTGGATAAAAAATTGCTTCTGCTTGAATCGTTGACATATTTATTCCCTCCTAATCATGTAATTCCAAATAAATGTGGGTACCATAGCACCCACATTTATTTTTTTTTATTATTGCTTTAACAAATCGGATACCTTTGGAGCTTTTTCCAACTCAGCAAGGATTTCTTGTCCACCATTATTCTTCCAATTTTCAACATAAGAATCCCATTCTTTGTCGATATCAACTTCGCCAACGATCGCTTTCATTCTAAATTCGGCTACGATTGTATCAAGCTGTCCTTTATAACGCTTTTCAAGTTCCTTAATATTTGTTTCGTTAAATAAATCCCATTTATATGGACGAATCATCATTTTTTCTTTTACATCTTCACGGGCATATAATTCATTTTTTACCTTCATTGTATATTCAGATTGGAACCAGCCTACTCTTTCTTTATCATACGTACGGAAGTTATAAGCCCAGAAGCCAGAATTTCCTTCTTGCTCTGCAAATTCAGGACGTATTTTCAGAGCTGACTTTTCTGGTTCCCCTTCCCAGTCAGAGTGCACGCCAACCTCTCCATATAATGTCCATCTTGCATCATTATCGAAGTTAATATAATCAAAGATTTGCAGAATTCTCGCCAATTCTTCATCTGTTACATCTTTCGAAACATAGAAGGCATCTGCTAAATTTCCAACTGGAATAAATGCTCCTTCACCTTGTTGTCCATCCTTGCCAATTTCCGGTGCTGTCGCAAGTAATTTTGCAGTAGAATCTGGATTTTCAACGATGTTTTGCGGTGCACGTCCTTTTGCCCAGTCATCCATTGCAATATAAGAAGGCTGTGCTACATAGTATCCGACTTTTCCTTGCTTGTATTTTTCCCAGCTCTTTTTATCATCAAGAGTAGTAAATTCAGGGTCAATTAGGCCCATGTCATACCATTTTGCCATTTGTTTTAAGAATGCTTTATAGTTTTGTGAAATCTCTGTTGAAACGAGCTTTCCATCTTCCATTAAGTTAAACGTAGGAGCAATTCCGAATGAACCCATTAATGTATGTGCCCAGTTCGTATTATTATTCCAAGGTGAAATTCCGTACGTATCATCCTTGCCATTACCATCAGGATCGTCAAACGTAAAGGCTTTCAAAATCTCTTCCATTTCTTGAATTGTGTAAGCACCATCAGTATAGTAGATTTTTTCACGACCGCCGCTTGGACCTACTTGCTTGATTTCACCTGGTGGCTTAATTCCTAATTTCTCCATCCAGTCAAGACGGAATGTTGGCCCCCAAACTAAACCATCGACATGCGCATATTGGCCAATTAATGCTACGTATTCATTGTCTGTTCCTTTTTTGAGGTTCATCTTATCCCCAGAAGGATTTTCAGATAGCATCTTCATATATAGAGGTGCATATTTTTCAAGCATTTCTTTTGGAATCGTTCTTGTTAAGCCAGAATCGTATAATTCTTGTGCTGTCTTACCGCCTGCCGTAAAAGCAAATGTATCAGGAAGATCCCCGGATGCAACCATTAGGTTGACTTGGTCAGCATTCCAAGTATCCGTTTTCGTATTTTCAATTTTGACATTAAATTGCTCTTCTAATTTCTTTTGCACATAGTTTCCATCTTCAACCTTTCCTCTTGTCACAGATCCTGAAAGATTCAATGTTAACTGATCCTTGAAATCTCCGGCATCAGGTAAGCTTTCTACAGAAACTTTTTTCTCTTCTTTACTTGCTTCCTTACTGGAGCATGCAGATGTGAAAAGAAGTGCGCCAGAAACCGCTGCTACGGAAAGTGTTTTTGCAAACTTTTTCATTAATAATTCCTCCTATTATCCTTTTAATGAACCAATCATAATACCTTTTATAAAGTATTTTTGGACGAACGGATAAATTAATACGATTGGACCAATCGAAATCATAACTGTTGCTGCACGCACGTTGCTCAGTAACAATTCTGAACTTGCCATACCGCCGCCGCCGACTTGGGCATTTTGGTTATTGGAAAGATCCATTGCCGTCAACATGTCTCTTACCACAATTTGTAATACTGTTTTTGCATCATCTTGAATATATACCAAGGCATGGAACCATTCATTCCAGTGGTAAACCGCTGCCCAAAGTGCTACGGTTGCAATAACAGGCTTGGATATCGGAATAATAATCTTTGTCAAGATTATAAAATAATTCGCTCCATCAATCAGTGCAGATTCTTCAAGTCCCTTATCAATGGTCATAAAGTAGTTACGCATGATGATGATAAAGAATACATTGACTGCTGAAGGTAGAATCAATGCTAGACTATTGTCGATTAATCCAAGATTTTTAATTAATAAGTAATCTGGAATCATACCGCCAGAGAAGAACATCGCAATCAAGAAAAAGATTGTAAAGACATTTCGATATGGCAGATCTTTTTTTGAAAGCGGGTACGCTGCCAATATCGTAAAAGTAACAATTAAAAATGTTCCGGCAACAGTACGTATGATTGTATTTAAATAAGCAATCCCGATGTTATCGTTTGATAACATATATTTATAGGCATCTGTAATCCATTGATCAGGCCATAAATTCACCCCAAGACTTGATGCTGATTCAGCACTAGAGAACGATAAAACGATTGTTTGCCAAAAAGGGTATATTACAAGAATAGAAAATAGTACGAACCCCGTAATATTAAGAATATTAAACAGTGAGATTTTTTTACGAGCTTTTAGTTCCATTTTATATCCTCCTTTCTACCATATTCCATGTTCGCTTTTCCTTCGAATAATAGCATTTGCAGTAAGTATCAGTGTAATTCCGACTACGTTTTTAAATAGTCCTACTGCTGTTGCATAATCAAATTGGAATTGTTCCAAACCGCTTCGATACACATACGTATCAATTATGTCAGCAACTTCATATACTAATGGGTTGTACAAGTTAAGAATCTGGTCGAAACCGGCGTTCAATACACTTCCAAGTCGAAGAATAAACATGATGATGACCATTGGCATAATCGATGGAAGTGTGACATGGATCATTTTGTGGAACCTGCCTGCCCCGTCCATTTCAGCTGCTTCGTACAATCCTGGATCAATGGAGGCAATTGTTGCCAAATAGATAATGGCTCCCCAACCAAGCTCTTTCCACATATCGGTTAGGATTAAAATTGGAATGAAGGCTGTTTTGTCCGACATAAAATTAATTGGGTCTCCTCCAAAAAGGGTAATAACATAGTTAACAATTCCTCTTTGTGGTGAAAACACTTCAATGACCATTGCCGATAAAATAAC
This sequence comes from Bacillus sp. CZDM1, assembly GCF_055502545.1. Lineage (NCBI taxonomy): Bacteria > Bacillati > Bacillota > Bacilli > Caryophanales > Bacillaceae > Bacillus > Bacillus sp. CZDM1. The sequence continues at coordinate 139,018 of NZ_JBUESO010000011.1, forward strand.
CCAGGACATGAAATGTGGTAAATAGGAGATCGACTGACTCACCTTTTTAAATTTCTCACTTTTAATTTCATTTAATAGAATTGCAAAAATAATCGGTGCCGGGAATACAATGATAATTTTTAATAAACTGATGAAAACTGTATTTTGAAATGCCCTTAAAAATAAGAAATCACTGAACAACCTTTTAAAGTGTTCAAAATTATTCCACGGACTGTCCATAATACCTAAGCCTGGTGAAAAGTTTTTAAAGGCAATTATGACCCCATACATTGGGATATAATTAAAAATAAATAACATCACCATTGGAATAAGCATCATCACGTAAAGCGATTTCATTTTTTTCACACGGATCCATTTTTCATTTACTTGTCGCTCAGGTTTTGTCTTAATTCTCTCTAATGTTGTTTGCATTATATTTCCTCCCTTCTTTATTGAAAAACTCTTGAAAACGTTTCCTATTATTAGAATAATATAATTCCTAAATTAATAGTTTTAAATTCTTTAGGAAAAGTAACACTATTTTAAGGAGAGTGAAAGCGCTTTGAATATTGGCTGGAGTGAGCCAATAAGAAAAGCTACAGTACCTATGCGCAGTAGCTAGACAAGTAAAAATAGTAGAAGCACATGAATTTTTCATGCGCTTCTCCACGTGGTTCTAGTTATTTATTGCTTTAATAAATCGGAAACCTTAGGAGCTTTTTCTAACTCATCCAGGATTTCTTTCCCACCGTTTTTCATCCAACTTTCAACGTATTTATCCCACTCTTTATCGATGTCAACTTCGCCGACAATCGCCTTCATTCTAAATTCAGCGACAATGGTATCCATTTGACCTTTATAACGCTTTTCGAGTTCCTTAATTTTTGTTTCGTTTAAAATATCCCATTTATATGGACGGATCAACATCTTATCTTTCACATCTTCACGGGCATAGTACTCACTCTTTAATTTATTTGTATATTCAGATTGGAACCATTGTACCCTTTCTTTATCATACGTTCGGAAATTATATGCCCAAAATCCGGAATTTCCTTCTTGTTCTGCAAATTCTGGACGAACTTTAAGGGCTGACTTTTCAGGTGTTCCTTCCCAATCAGAATGCTTACCAACTTCCCCATATAATGTCCATCTTGCTTCATTATCAAAGTTAATATAATCAAAGATTTGAAGGATTCTTGCCAATTCTTCATCCGTTACATCCTTCGAAACATAGAATGCATCCGCTAAATTTCCAACTGGTAAATATGCTCCTTCACCCTGCTGTCCATCTTTGCCAATTTCTGGTGCTGTTGCAAGCAGTTTTGCAGTAGAATCCGGACTTTCGACGATGTTTTGTGGTGCTCGTCCTTTTGCCCAATCATCCATGGCAATATAGGAAGGCTGTGCGATATAGTAACCTATTTTTCCTTGCTTGTATTTCTCCCAGCTTTTATTATTGTCAAGGGTTGTAAATTCAGGATCAACCAATCCCATTTTATACCACTTTGCCATTAATTTTAGAAAATCTTTATATTCTTTTGAAACCTCAGTTTGAACCAATTTTCCATCTTCGATAAAGTTATAACCAGGAGCAATTCCAAATGCACCCATTAATGTAGCTGACCAGTGGATTTGGTTGTTATAAGGAGAGATCCCATACGTATCATCCTTTCCATTTCCATCCGGGTCATCAAACGTAAACGCTTTAAAAATTTCTTCCACTTCTTCAAGTGTATAGGCGCCTTCAGTAAAGTAAATTTTCTCACGACCGCCACTTGGTCCAACTTGTTTGATTTCTCCTGGTGGTTTAATGCCTAATTTCTCCAGCCAATCAAGCCGGAATGTTGGGCCCCAAGCCAAGCCATCGACATGAGCATATTGACCGATTAATTGTAAATATTCATTATCTGTTCCCTGCTTCAGGTTCATACTTGGCCCTGGAGGATTTTCAGATAACATCTTCATATATCGAGGTGCATATTTTTCAAGCATTTCTTTCGGTATTGTTCTCGTTAGGCCTGAATCAAATAATTCTTGCGCTGTCTTACCGCCTGTTGTAAAAGCAAATGTATCAGGAAGATCCCCGGAGGCTACCATTAAGTTTACTTGGTCAGCATTCCAAGTATCCGCTTTTGTGTTGACAATCTTAATGTTGAACTGCTCTTCTAAACGTTTTTGTACATAGTTTCCATCTTCAACTTTACCTCTTGTCACAGAGCCTGAAAGATTCAGTTCAAGCTCTTTAGAAAAATCTCCCGCTTCAGGCAGGCTTGAGGAATCAACCTTTTCTGCCTCTTTACTTGCTTCCTTATTCGAACATGCCCCTGTAAAAATTAGTGCACTTGAAACAGCTGCCAATGAAAGTGCCTTCAAACCCTTTTTCAATATTTCTCCCCCTTAACCAATTCGTGTTCACTTTTTCTTTACATATTTGCGTTCGCACTGATGATTAAACCAACTAGGTAAAAATATCCTCCTCTTTTTTATATACTGAAAACGTTTTCTATTTTTAGAATAGTATAGATTCCTTCAAGGAAGTTATACTTTCTTAAGATTAAATAGCACTATTTTAAGTTCCTTTAAATTTTTTAATGTAAAGTAAAACTATTTAAAGCTACTTTGTAGTTTCATTAACCACACAAAAAAGAGGCTGCCCCAAAGGAAAGAATCTCCTTAGAGTAAACCTCTAAAACATTAGATTTATAAAGCAGCCGGAAAAACAATCGTAACTTTTGTGCCCTCACCACGTACACTTGCTATACTAAGCCCATATTTCTCACCGAAATGAAGCCGTATTCTCCCGTTCACATTATAAATACCAGCTTTATCCAGCGATGATGAAGCTAAGTGACTTTTTATGATTGACAAGTCTTTCTCTCCTATACCAACTGCATTATCCTCTACAACGATATGAATTTCATCCTCTTTCAGCTTGCACGAAATATGAATTGTTACCAAGTCCTTGGTTTTCCTTGCACCATGATGAATGGCATTTTCAATGACCGGCTGCATAATCAGCTTAACCGTTTTATGATTCAATACATTTTCATCTACATCCCAAATGCATTCAAAATTATCAAAACGGTAGGACATTATTTTGACATAGGTTTTCGTATACGTAAGCTCTTCACGCAGTGTAATCATAAATTGTTCCCGATTTGTGATAAATCGGAAAAACCGGCTTAAGGAAGCAATCATTTCGGTCGCTCTATCCGTCTCATTGGCTTCGACAAGAAAAATCAAATTATCGAGCGTATTATATAAAAAGTGAGGATTAATTTGCGACTGAAGTGCATTAAGCTGCAGCTCACGTTTCTCGTATTTTAATTGAATTCGTTCCTGATTCGTTATAATCCTCTCATGGATTAATTCTTCTATTCTCTCCATCATTTGATTGAAGTTTTTCGTCAAGGAGTCCACTTCTTCAATCCCAGATAATCGTTCAATTACATCACGATGAGAGCCCTTTAAATCAAAAGTTCGAACCAGCTCATTCAACTGTCCAATCGGCCTGTGCATCCGCTTCGATATCCAATAGGCAAAAATAAGCAACATAAGGATGATGAAAAATAATAGATAGAGGTCACTGATAAACAATTGATTGACTTGCTTCTGAATATCAGAATAATTGTATTTTGAAATAAATACCCAGTTCAGGCCAGTAATTTCTGTGCTATAAGCATGAACATTAGACCCATCATCTTGCAGCATTTTCTCATTACTATCAAAAACTTTACCAATTTTAAGCGGATTCGGATGGGAAAGAATCATGTTTCGTTTATCCGCTATTAGCATTTCAAGACCCGTTTTTTGCCAATCAGAATAATACTTTTCCAATTGATTGTTTTCAATATCAACGGTTATATAGCCAATAATTTTTGAATATTCCACCGGAGAAAAAAGCGGCATCCCTATCACAATCGTAACATTATCAAAGCGGTCCCTTTTCAGTGTATAACTTATCTTCCTACCTGAACTTTCTAAATTTCTCATGAATTCAGAAGCTATTTCCTTCTGCTGATTGTACATGTTTGTATACAATATTTTTCCAGACTCATCATAAATTTTGATGTTTTGCCGCCCTAGTTCGAGGAATTGCCTTCTATCTACTAATTCTTGACCAATCTTTTCAGCGTCATGTTCCATAATGTGAAGCTGTACATTGTTATTATGCGCAATACGTGCCATCGTCAGCTCTCGTTGGTTAATCTCGTTATTCATCAACCGAGCCATCTTTTCATGTACAGAATGATAGCTCTCCTGCAAATCCCCCGAAACAAGCTTGGAAGTTTGTCCATAAAGGATCCCCAAAAAGAGTAATAAAGGCAGCAAAACTGTTATCACAAAGTAAAAAAAGAACCGTTCTCGTAAACTCATTTTCATACCAGTCGTTTTATTTTGCTGTAGGAGACTGTTGTAATCTCTGCTTTCTTCGTACTCCTTAATCGATTCTATTAACTGAGAAAGTGGCTGTATCACCTTTCTGCCGATTAATCTTGAAAAAATAATTGCTGCCAATGCCGAAAAAACAAATGTTAAGGCAATTATTTTCCACATAAGCTCCATTTGTTTTTTATAGAAACCTAATGGTTCTTCATAAACAAGCTGAAAATTATAATAGGGGATACTTGAATAATAGAGTCCTGTATTTCCCCAAGATACGAATTGTCCCTTTTTGCCATCCTTAAGTGTCTCAAGTTTAACAGGCATTACCTCAGCTGCTTTTTCACCTTTAAAAAATACTCGGCCATTTTGATCAAATAAGCGAATTTGGTCCGCATAAAACAGAGAGTCATCTAAATTTTTCGGATTGATAAAAAGTAAAATGACTCCTTTGTGCACCCCGTCCGCAGAAATGATATTCGTACCAAAAAACAACTGGTTATTTAACTGTTCCATTCGGATTCCCTTATCCGAGGAAGACAGATCAATTTTACTTCTTGCCTCGTCTAAATTAATAAAGTGAAAATTACTTTCCACTTCCGCTTTTACTTTCATCCCATTAAACTTGAAATCTATATAACTTTGATCAGAACTGTATTGAGTTTCCGGTGTAATAATCAGAATATTATTAATCAGTTTGTTATTCTGCCTGATTGTATTCAAGTAATCTTCAAGACCCGCGGCCTGGTAATACTTCTCTGATGGACTGATCTCTGTGCCACTCAATTCATCTATATAGCGAGTCACAATCTCGTTTGTTTTTAAACTATTCGTCGTATCATAAATTTTGTTAAACTCCGTTTGCAGCTCAGAAGAAATTTGATCCATTCGTAACTGTACCGACGTTTCTTTCTTTTCTTCAATAAAGTTTTTTATTTTTATAAAATAAAAACTACTTAACAGCAAAAGAAATACCAGTACGGCAACCAAACTGAATCTTAATAAAAAGGTGTGAAAATGGAGCTTTTTATCCTTTCTCATGGTGTACCTCCTGAAGAACTCCCATCTTACTGTCTTCTAAATACAACAGGGGTAACTCCTGTTTCATTTTTAAATACTTTATTAAAATACGAATGACTTTGGAAGCCAACCATATCGGAAATCACTTTAATTTTATAATCCGAATTTCTGAGTAGTTGAACAGCTTTTTCAACGCGTACATGATTGACGTAGTCAATAAAATTTTGGCCCGTCTCTTTTTTAAAGATTGCACTGAAATAGGCTTGGTGCAAGAATAACCGATTCGAAATATCCTCCAGTGTAATCCGTTCCTGATAATTTTCCTTTACATATTCCTTGCTCATAAGAACATAACTGTTTACATCCTTTTTATCCTGATGGATCAAATCAAACGAAACCGTTTCCAACATTTGTGTCAGCCATCGCTTTAATTCCTTCAAAGAATCAATCCCATAAATTCTGCCTAGGACATGCTGCTGGTCAATTGACGGGAATGATAGCCCCTTCTCTTTAAACCGGAACATAAGGATAATAATAAGTTCAGAACAGGAACTGCGTATTTCGGCAATCGGCAGACCGCCAATCCCTTTATGTGGGTCAAAAAAATGATTGACTAGCTCCCCAAAGGCCATTTTACCTTCTGATTTCATCGACTCCATCAGGTGACTTTCGATTTTGTTCACATGGTCTAACATGAAATTTTGCAGCTCTGTTTGATTTCCACTATTACCTTTAACAGTCAAATCTTCATAAAAGATTACCGTTTCATATTCATTGAAGTATTTATAGCTATACGCATAAACCGCCTCATTATAGGAACGGCAAATTTCTTTATACGTGCTTGCTGGATTGCCAACTCCAACAACAAAATTCTCCTGATCCTTAAAGAAGTCACCAAGATTAGCTATTAGTAAATCGATGAACAAGTGAATTTTCGGCAAATGATCCTTTTTCGAAACAAGCTTGGAATCTGTGCTTAACACTATCAGACTATTTCCATAAAACAAAAATGGGACTTGATAGCGATTCCAAAAATCAGCAGCCAGCTCGGTAATCTTCTGTCTGGTAGAAAAAGTTGACTCCTCTTTAAACAATCGATCAAAGGAAAAAATAGCCACCCTAAAGCTTTGTGTCTGTTGATTCCAATAGTCCGCATACTGAGGCAGATTATCGCCTTTAATTAAATCCAAAAGCATTAATTCCTCGACAGAATTCCCTTCTTTACCTTTTTCATCTTCTTTTAATTCTTCTGCTAGTTTCGTAAAAACATTGAAAAAGTCATTTTTCATCAGCGGCTTCAACAAATACCCCTTCACACCAAAGCGAATGGCATCTTGAGCATATTTAAAATCGTCATAGGCACTAAGAATGACCAATTTTATGTCTTCGTATGATGTTTGTATTTCTTTCGCCAGCTCTAATCCTGTCATCTCAGGCATAAGAACGTCTGTTAAAACGGCATGTGGACGTTCCTGTTTAATGAGTTCCAACGCTTCAACGCCATTTTCCGCTATACCAACTACTTCGAACCCTACGTCAGACCAAGGAAAAAAATGAGCCAATCGGTCACGGATGTTTTTTTCATCATCAACAATGATTACTTTGTACATTCTAATCCCGCCTTTTTCTTTTATATTCGGAAAAAATGATTGTATCTATTTTATTAGTTTATCAAACTAATAAAATAGCAAGTACTTTTTTATCAGATAAATTTTCCTAGAACCCTAATTTAGATACTGAATAAATTTTTTAACTTCATCGATTCGTTCCGTATTTGCTACAACTGCCAAAATAAGCGGTTTGTTACCCCCAGAAAGTGCAGAAAAATAAGAAACCTTGGAGACATCTATTCCCGTTATCGCAGCATGACTGGAAGAATATTTTGTTTCTTCCCAATCTTCTAGTCCGTTTATGCTGCTTAAATCATATAAATTACCTTCATCATTGAATTGATGAAAGGTTTTTTCATCTAAAAGCAGTAAATCCACCTCTTTTGCGGCGAGTTCCGCTCCTAATTTTTGAATTTTTCCTAATGCAGATGGATTGCCGGCTGCCTCGCTTGTGTTAACCGCTAGTACGGACAACTGCTCTTTTTGAGAGCGTTTACTATTAATCGCGAAGTGTTCTAACTCTCTTTGTACTTCTAATTCTAGTCTGTCATGAAAATTTTCCCCAACCATCCGTACTTCAAGCATCTCTTTCGGTTGATTCGCAAATGTATTAAATCCAATAAAAAGAAAGAAAATGACCACAATGACGGCAATAAAATGAAAGGAATAATATTCAATTAAATATTCTATTTTCCCTTTGGTTGATAAAGGCTTTAGTCGTTCACTTAACTTTTGCAATATTTATCACCTCTTGTCAATTATATTAACATACAATCAAGTACCGCACATAGGTACTATTTTTTGGTTTTTATTTTCTAATCAACAAATATTTATTATAAGAAATGCATGTTAGGAATAACACGAATATACCAAACTGATATAAAATATATCAATTCATTTTGAATTTTCAATAAAACATTTAATTTTCAAACAATATATAACCATTAAAACTTCATGTTATCGTTAACACTATTTCCTTGATAAATGTTAACAAAATACTTTAAAATACAATCCAGCCGATTACCTTACGATTCGTCTTAATTAAATAGATTCCTAACGCAATGGCGCCAAAAACGAAACCTAAGATTCCCCAGAGAACCGGGCTTTTGCCATACTTTTTAGCATCAATCGCCAAATAAATCGTAATGATAATATTGATTGCGAATCCAAAAAAGGCTTCCAATCTTCTCTCTCCTAACTATGTATACAAGTATTTTTATTAAAATTATACCAGATAATTCTCCTAGATTTTAATGATTTTGCCAGAAGCAAGTAGTTAGGATGTAATGGTAGCGGGTGGGACTTCCTACTTTTGATTTTCGGTTACTCTAATTCGTTATCATGCGTGACAGGCACCGCTTCACAATTATATTGGGACTTTGAAAACTACCTTTTTAATTTCCTGTACGGAGTCGATGTGAGCTCCTACTAAATGAGCATCTTCTGGAAAACAAATAAGGGCAAAACCTTCCTCTAAACTTCCGGAAAACTTTGAAGTTGAATTCGTATCACCAAATAAAATATCATGCTCATCATCATACTCTGTCATATCTATCAAGGAACCATTATTGACACACTCTACATATTCCTTACCTTCCAAGACAATTTGAATATCGATAAATTTCTTGTGAGCTTCAAATTTCTTTTCATTAACAGGTGTGGTGGTAAATTGGATTGTGTTTTTTTGAAAACTATCTCCAGTGTATGATTCTGTTAATGGCTTACTAAGAATATGTTTAATAGCTTCATTTAAATGATCATTTAAAAATGTATACATTGCTAAATTTTCTATTCTATCAAAAATCACCGTTGGACCCCCCCTTGAAAGAATTTCATTATACTTACTTCTCTATCAACATAGTGACTAAGGAACTAAAACTGCTTCCTTCGTCACAAACTTGTCCGCAAAATACTTTCTATATTTTTTACTTAGACCTATAGGAGAATGTGCATTTTTATCATATGGAAAAAGGGTAAATGCACATTGGAAATCCTCATTTTCTAGCCGATATTATTCTTGTACATCTTCTCCACAGCTTGCAGAACCTAAACCATATTGTTGTTTATCAATATGGACAGTAATATACGGCTGCTTGAATAGGTCATAGGTGTGCTTTGCTGTTTCTAGCTGTTCGACTGTATAGTAGCTTGCCGAAAAGTCAAAAGAATGACCTGTAACGAGCAAACTTTTTACGTTCTCTTGTGAAAAGCTTACCCATTTATTTTGATGGCGGTTGCCGTTTTCTTGCGGGAAAATATACGGTGTTTGCAACCCATCGACAGTTGATAACCAAACGCCCCTCCGAGCTGCCTGCTTGCTATCCACATAGGCTTCATTCGGTCCTAATCCATACCATTCAACCCCATCGTAACCATTATTCACTGTCATCTCTACACCAATTCGCGGCAGAGAGGCTGGACCTTGACCGACCTTTACCCCATTGAGTTCTACTAAAATACTTCCATTCGCTTGAATGGTATATACATAGGTCACATCAAATCCCCATGCAATAACAGGCGCCGCTGCCTTCGTCTCGCACTCAATAACGACTGCCTGCCGGATCTTCTTGGATAGTTACTTTCGTTTGTTTCATTCGATGCTGGATTGCATCTACGCCAAGTTCCTTCCATTCCTTTGCAACCGGCTTCGCACTAAACTCACCAAGCCCTAATAAATCATTATCAATCGGTGCTCTCCAAAGATTCAACCTTGGCCCATTATGCAGCATGAGCTGCCCATCATAGAAATATTCCTCAATCCGCCCGTTTTGCTTATTGAAAACCAATTGAAATTGAGAGCCTGATACATATATTTTTGACGCTTCTTCAGCTACTGTTACTTGTCCTGTTTGTTGTGGTTCAACTGCTGCATACTTAGAAATTGGAAGCTCATGCTGCGACCATGCAACCGTATGGCCTGAAGCTGCCCAACGAGTCGACTCCTTCGTTGTCCACACGAGATTTAACCAATAATCCGTATTATCGAGCACAACACTTGGTACGCGAATCGGCAATTCTATTACCTTTTTTTATTTGCAGCAATCGCTGGCACATTGACAATCCCGTTTTCGATTATCGTACCTTCTGCTTCGATAAACCACTGACACTGTAATTTTGTCAAATCGGAAAAATCATAGCGGTTTTGAACCTGTATCGTCTTTTCTTCAAAATTAAAATGGGATACTACCACTGGTTCAATTACTTTTTTCAACTCAGCTAATGCTGGTGAAGGCTGACGATCCGGACGGACGAGTCCATCGATGACAAAGTTTCCATCATGCGGTTTTTCGCCAAAGTCGCCGCCATAAGCAAAATATTCTTCCCCTTCTGGCGTATGTTGTCTTAAACCATGATCAACGCATTCCCAGACAAATCCACCCTGTAATCGATCATAGTCATAAAACGTTTCCCAATATTCTTTGAGACCGCCTGGCCCATTCCCCGTGGCATGGGCGTACTCGGATAAAATATGAGGTTTCTTCAAAGTGGTCAAGCCGCCAAGAACCTTCATTTTCTCAATCGGTGTGTACATAGTAGTGTGAACGTCTGTTGCAATCGGATCCCGCTCTGGAACATGATTAAACTCGTTCATAATGAACTAATCGTGAAGGATCACGTCTTTTCGCCCATTCATACATGGCTAATGATTTTTTCCAAAGCTTGACTCATTTCCTAATGACCACATAATCACGGATGGGTGATTTTTATCCCTTTCTACTAATCTTTCCATTCTATCAACATAGGCTGCCTGCCATGCTGGGTCATCACTTATTAAATGCGGCTGGCCAATATAGACGAGCCCATGGCATTCCAGGTCTGTTTCATCAATGACATAAAAGCCAAATTGATCACAAAGCTCATAAAAACGCGGGTCATTTGGATAATGGGCAGTACGGATTGCATTTATGTTATGCTGCTTCATTAATGTTAAATCCTCTATCATGGAACTGACAGGAACGGCGCGGCCAAAATCTGGATGTGCATCATGTCGATTAACACCTTTAAACATAATGGCAACACCGTTAACTAGTAATTGTCCGCCTTTAATTTCAACATTTCTAAATCCACACCTTTGTGGAATCACTTCGACTACATTCCCGGATGTGTCTAGCAGCGTAACAACCACATCATATAAAGCTGGAGTTTCTGTATTCCATTGGTTCACACGCTCAACCTCAAGGGACCCAGTCACAAGCTGACTTTCTATCTTTAGCTGTTGTCTGGATAGTACTGTGCCGTTATCAAGGATTTCCACGACGGCTTGGTATCCTTCATATTCACCTAATACAGCAAGTTCAAAATCAAGACGCCCATCTTGGAACTGATTTTCTAATGAACCATTCACAAACACATCTTGGATATGTGTTGTTGGTTTTCCCACAATATAGACATCTCTAAAAATGCCACTTAACCACCACATATCTTGATCTTCAATATACGAAGATTCCGCCCATTGATAGACTCTTACAGCAATGCTGTTTTCTCCTTCTTTGACGACATTCGTAATATCAAACTCTGATGGAAGACGACTTCCTTGACTATAACCGACCTCAATTCCATTTACCCATACATGAAAAGAGCTATCGACACCTTCAAAGATCAAATGCAGCTGTTGCGATAATGCCTCCTTCGTTAAATAAAACGTCCTTTTGTTGGCCCCTGTCGGATTTTCAGTTGGAATATAAGGAGGTTCTACTGGAAATGGATACTGCACATTGGTATAATGCGGCCTCCCGTAGCCGTTTAATTGCCAATGCGATGGAACAGGAAGATCCGGCCAATCATCGGTACAATAATCCTCTTTATAAAATTCGCTTGGTGATTCAATCGGTGCGTTTGCATAATGAAACTTCCAATTTCCATTTAACAACAAAAACCCATGTGAATCTCCTCGCTCATATGTTAGTGCAGTATTTATATTTTTTTTAGCTGAAAAAGTATGATCTTGGTTTTAGGCGATTCCTTTGAAGTACCTCTAGACTTTCCCAATCTTTTTGTAAAATCATTGTAATTTCTCCTCTCAATCTCTTTTTTCCTTTAACCATTCCTCTGAAAATACTAGGAATTTAAGTTTGTGGTTACGTGACCACATTAATAGCAGCAATGGATACGTAACCACAATAAGGAGCATGCATGGTCACGTAACCACATTTTTATAAAAAAAAGAACCTTCTTACAATTTGATGATACTATTAATATAAGATTCCTTGAAATCGCTGTCAATTCTTTTTACGGATTCTCTTTCAATTAAAGTTACTTCCTCTTCAATATTTCGCGCCAGTTTCCTCTCGTTATGGATTTGATCTAACAGCTGTTTAACAAGCAGTCTGCCAATTTCAATTTTTGGGATATTCATCGTTGTCAATGTGGGGGTCACAATCTTAGCTAATTCAATATTATCCACACCTATGACTGAGATATCATCTGGAACCTTCCTGCCGCTTTCAATAATCGCTCTTATTGCTCCTGCCGCCAGCGAATCATTTGTTGCTGCAACCGCTGTGAATGGTTGCCCCTTACCCAATAAAACCTTTATTGCATCATAGCCCACGCTCAACTTATCTTCATACGTTCCAATGGAGTTTTTATAATATTCCTTGATAGGCACACCCTGTGCTTTCATGGCATTTTCATATCCTTTATATCTGGGGTTTGCCTGTTTTTCATCATAATGTCCTAAATATATAATTTCTTTATGACCGCTTTCGATTAAATACTCGACAGACTGCCTCATTACTTTTTCCATATCGACAAAAACATGTGGAATGTCTGTTTTCTCAGGGCGATCCCAATAAACTGACAACGGCATTTTAACAGCACCTTTATTAAAATCCATAATCGAACTTAATTCGTACGGTGCCAGCAAAATCATTCCATCATAAGGTCCTTCTACGACCCGCCGCAAATAATTCCGTCTTTCCTTTGTAATATTATATAAAGATAGGGAATATCCAATCTCTAAGGCCATCTCTTCAATCCCGGCAAACATTTCTAAATAAAAGGGATTACGTATCGAAGGTGTTAAACAAGCTATTTGTTTATATGACTTCATTCGTAAATTTTGTGCTGCTCGATTTGGTATATAATTCAGTTCTGCAATCGCCGCTTCTATTCGTTTTCGTACATCTTCCGCAACATATCCATTATTATTAATAACACGCGAAACTGTAGATGGTGAAACGCCTGCCCGATCTGCTACTTCTATTCTTGTAACCATATATGCTCCTTTCTCTTTTTCAAGTCTTTATACTAACTATACTATTTTAGACTCAATAAATAATCTCTTTATTAAAGCAGGCGCATGAAAAATTTCATGCGCCTTTCTTCAATCCGCACGAGCGAATAGATTAAACCATTATCTTACAAATATCATTCGTAAATTCTACTGGATCCTGTATTGGCAGTCCTTCAATCAACAATGCCTGATTGTATAACAACTTCGTATACAGCTCTAATTTTTCTTTATCATTTTCAAAAGCGTCCTTTAAGGATTCGAATACTTCATGGTTTTTGTTAATCTCTAAAACCTTATCTGCTTTGATATTTTGGTTATCAGGCATGGCAGCAAGGATTTTTTCCATTTCGATGGAGATATCACCCTCGGTAGCCAGGCAGACAGGGTGAGACTTTAGCCTTTTAGAAATTCTAACATCTTTGACTTTGTCAGCTAAGATGTTTTTCATATAGTCAAAGATTTCTTTGCTTTCGTTCTCTTCTGATTCGGAATCTGTCTTGTTTTCTTCTCCTTCGATTCCTAAGTCACCGCTTGAGATGGATTTGAATTCTTTTTCCTTGTAGGCCATTAACATTTTGATGGCAAATTCATCAATGTCCTCAGTGAAATATAGAATTTCATAGCCTTTTTCAGAGACAAACTCTGCTTGCGGCAGTTTATCGATTCTATCGATCGATTCACCAGAAGCGTAGTAAATATACTTTTGCTCTTCAGGCATTCTTGATACGTATTCATCTAAGGTAACCAGCTTCTTCTCTTTAGATGAATAGAACATGATGAGGTCCTGTAATACTTCTTTATTCGCTCCGAATTCATTATAAACGCCATATTTTAATTGACGGCCAAATGATTTATAAAATTCTTCGTATTTTTCTCGTTCATTATTTAAGAGGCTTTGTAATTCACTTTTAATTTTCTTGTTAATGTTTTTAGAAATCAGCTTTAATTGGCGATCATGCTGTAACATCTCACGAGAAATATTTAGAGATAAGTCCTCAGAGTCCACCATTCCTTTGACGAAGCTAAAATGGTCTGGAAGCAGGTCTGCACACTTGTCCATTATTAAAACGCCATTTGAATATAGCTCCAAGCCTTTTTCAAATTCTTTTGAGTAGAAATCATATGGCGTTTTTTCTGGGATATATAAAATGGCATTGTAACGGATAGTCCCGTCAACACTGATATGGATATGTTTAATTGGCTTATCAAACCCGTAACGTTTTTCTGCATAGAAATTCGCGTAATCTTCGTCAGTGAGTTCGCTTTTATTTTTTCTCCAAATTGGAACCATACTGTTGATGACTTGTTCTTCAACATATTCCTCGAACTCATTATCGCTGCCCTCTTTTAGCCTGCTGGAAGATACATCCATTTTAATTGGGTAGCGGATAAAGTCGGAGTACTTTTTGATAATCGACTTTAATCGGTACTCTTCTATGAACTCATCATAATTTTCATCTTCGGTATTTTCTTTAATTTTAAGAATAATCTCTGTACCAATAGAATCTTTTTCGGCAGTCTCAATCGTATAACCTTCTGCTCCATCCGATTCCCACTTATAAGCTTCCTCGCTGCCTAATGACTTACTAATTACAGTTACAACATCTGCAACCATGAAAGCAGCATAAAAACCGACACCAAATTGGCCAATAATGTCATAGCCGTCTTTTAGTTCTGTTTCCTTTTTAAAAGCTAAAGATCCACTTTTAGCAATTGTACCAAGGTTGGTCTCAAGCTCTTCCTTTGTCATACCAATCCCAGTATCAATGATTTTCAAAGTTCTATTTTCCTTGTCTGGGATTACTTTAATAAAGTAACTGTCCTTGTCGAAGCTTAATGCATCATCCGTTAATGCTTTGTAGTAGATTTTATCAATCGCATCACTTGCATTAGAGACTAACTCTCGTAAAAATACCTCACGATGTGTATAAATAGAGTTAATCATCATTTCTAACAGCCTTTTAGACTCAGCTTTAAACTGCTTTTTTGCCATAGAAACCTCTCCTTACTCAAATTGTTAGATAAATATTACCTTTGATTAGCACTCTCACCTAAAGAGTGCTAATACCGACATTAATTAAATATCATATATCCTTATACCCTGTCAATAAAATAGCGGCACACTTTTTAATGTGCCGCTTACTTTTATTTTTGACTTTGGAATACCATTTGTATGATCATATTCACTTTCCAGGGGCCGGTCTTACTTCAGTTACCTAAAATACTTACTTTTCCAAAGTTAAATAAATGACCGAATGACCGTGAGTAAACTTAACGCTAATCCAATTAACATGAGCAGTGAAAAAACAATTAATTCTTTCATTTCTTTTCTTTTAATTAATTGTGGAACTTCCCAAGCAAAAAGTGAAACAAAAATGAGGATGATTAATAAAATTTTGAGCATTTTCCCTTCCTTTTTTAATTATAGTTGTTTTCGTAATAATCGTTGTTAAAATCCTAAAGCCGATTTTAACGTAGCATAAGCTATTTTGAGCTTTAGAATTAAGCTTGTAGGCTCTTTTCTCATAAGTTAGGGCCATTCCCAATGAAAATAGTGCTCAGGCAATCGAATCTTACTTCAATAGCTACAACGTTTGAGAAAAGAGCCTTAGTTATTTAATTAAACCGATTCTTCTTACGAAAGCTTTTGAATTTATCGTTACCTCTAATTGTGGAAATTCCTGTTCCCAATTCATTTTATAGTTTGTATTCCATTCATTAGGATATTTCTTGTATACGGATTGTCCAAATCCGAAAATATCTGACTGGTATTCCTTTTGCATTTTATCCACTACCGATTGAACTCGATCCCGGATCTCTTTTTCAATCTCCCTTTGTATATCCTTGATTACCTTTGTTTCAAACATGGTTAACTGCGAGTCATTTTCTATTACACCCAATTCGGTGGTCACATTTATTGTCAGCTTTAATTTTCCATTTTTAAGAATGGGGGCGATTTTCGTATCAGTACTGATAATTTCCGTACTAATGTTTCCCCCGCCATCCTCCTTAGGTACTTTAATGGTAATAACACCTGTTTTCACTTCATTTCGGAGCCATAAAAGGCCGCGGGTTTCAACTGCATCCATCCAGCCAATTAGCATGTCTTTTTTAAAGACAGCGACCCCATTTACAGCTTGGATTTTACCTGTTTTATTTTTCGTATTGACTTCTAGTGGTTCTAATCGAAACTGAGGGGCAAATGGCTCAAGACCATCCGCAAGAAGCATGTTCCAAAAATCCCTTACATAAATTTTTAAACCTACATTCAATTTTGCAAGTTCCTTCGTTTCTTCTGCTGAAATACTTTCAAATTTCGGCATACTATTGATGACGACAGAAGCTTTACCCTTTGTAAACATAATAAAACTGTTTATACGAGGTTCGGCATACCGGGTATGGAAATCGATAATATTATTAACACCATTTTTCGCCAATTCCTCACCAATCAATAGGACCCGGCTTTGGGAAAAGAAGATGCGTCTTGGCAGCTTCCCTTGAATATTACGGTATGCCTCAGAAACCGTTGCACCCGTTTCAGAAATAATGATTGTACTTTTTCCACTTTCGCCGCCTCCCCCTCCCGTTGACCCTAACTTTGATGGAATCGCTACTTGAAGTGATAAGCGGAGTTTATCACCTTCTACCAGATCTAACCCAATCGCCGTAACAATAGCAATATCATTAATTTCAATCCGGTTCCAACAACCAGAAAGCAAAACAACTGTCATTACCCCTATTAGAAGCTTGCTAATCACTTTCATCCGTACCATCCAATCCTTTAGAAACGAACTAGTATTTGCGATTACGGGAACCTAACCTCTTCAAGTTCCTTTTTCCCGTTTCTTGTGGACGTTCATTGACCATCCACCAAGGAACTCGGATAAATATATCCTTAAGGTTGTTAAAATGAAAAGGAGCGATTGGTGACAAATAGGGAACACCAAAGGATCGAAGCTGAACGAGGTGAACCAGGATAAAGAAAACTCCAAGCAGTATACCGTAAAAACCTAGCGTTGCTGCTAGAAAAATCAAAAAAAACCGAAGAAGGCGAATAGCCCCTGTTAAGGGATAACTAGGAAACATAAACGAGGCAATCCCTGTTGTTGCTACAACAATGACTAATGGAGCAGAGACAATTCCAGCCTCTACAGCTGCCTGACCCACTACCAATGCACCCACAATACTTACTGTCGAACCGATTGGTCTCGGTAACCGTAATCCTGCCTCACGCAATGCTTCAAAGGTTATTTCCATTAACAATGCTTCAATCACTGCTGGAAAAGGCACCTTTTCCCTTGAGGCAGCGACACTAAATATGAGATTGGTTGGCATTAATTCATGATGAAAGGTAGTAACCGCAATATAGATAGAAGGAAACAATAAGGCAACAAGTAAAAATAAATACCTGATAACCCTAATAAACGAGGTCATGATAAACCTTCCATAATAATCTTCAGGAGAATTCATCATTTCAAAAAATGTTATCGGAACAATGAGGGCAAAAGGACTATTTGCCACCAAAATTGCGATTTTCCCTTCAAGAAGATTACCGACCACCCGGTCCGGTCGTTCCGTCTGCAATACTTGCGGAAATAGTGAAAATGGATGATCCTCAATAAACTCAACGATGTATCCACTGTCCTCAATCGCATCGATATCAATTCTTTTTAATCTGTTCCGAACTTCCTCTACAATGGAATGTTCCGCAATATCTTCAAGATAGGTAATCACCACTTCCGTATTTGAAAGAGTCCCAATCTTCATATATTCAAATTTCAGTGACGTTGTTTGCAACCGTCTTCGAATCATACTTGTATTCGTTCGGATATTTTCCGTAAAACCTTCCCTTGGGCCAATAACGACTGCCTCAGACACCGGTTCATCCACCGAGCGCTGCTCCCATGCCTGTTCGCTTATGAAAAGTGCTTTTTTAGAGCCATCCATTAGGATCACTGTGCTGCCTGACAAAATAGAAGCAATCACTTCCTGGAAGTTTTCGCCCTGCGCTACTTGAGCAGAACTTAGAACCCCTTTCAAATCACCAATGGTTATTTCAGTTTGCTTCATGAAATTCTCTTTACCGTTTAACAAAGGATTGATCACATGAAATTCCATTCTTTCCACGTTGACCAGCCCGGTAAGAAATAAAATGACTGCCGAGTCAGCAGCATTTAGGTTAATCTCCCGGTAAGTGAAATCAGCAGCTCCTTCAAACAGCTGCTTAATCCGATTAAAGTCTTCGTCCAGACAGCCTGATAATTCATCCTTTTCATTGAGATCCTGAGTTGCCCCTCGAATAGGAGGTTGTTTTTTTGTCGTTAATTTTTGTAAATGCCTTAATTTTCTCAACAACAGCACCATCCTATCTTTAAATGCAACTAAACATTACCCAATTTTTTTCGAATAAACGCGATGGAAAGAAATATGATTGGCAGGATGATTTGCAAAACGGTATGTACATATGGAACATAATATTTAAATCCGATTTCGATATGTTCCACAAAACTAGATGCGCTTACAAGTGATAATGGAGTAATGACAGCTCCAAGCGCAAGGAGTACAGACCGATTCTGTTTTAACTTTAGTAATTGGGAAATTCCAATAGCTGCTCCTAATATAAACGCTCCTACCTTAAAAAACACACCTGCGACCATCATTAAGATAACAAGGGCATCAAAGCGTTCGAGGAAATCCGCGACGGATACCATTTGCGTAGCTGCAAGCAGGCTAAATATGTCCCTGCTATAAATTTCTGGCCCTAATACAGAAATCATCATAATGGAGTTAATGGTTAAAAGAAGTCCTCCAACTAAAATGCTGTACACTCCTACCTTTCTTAAATGCTTCTTATCACTTAGATATGGAAATAACATCATGATGACAATAGTTTCCCCAAATGGGAAGTTAATAGAACTAGGAATGGCTTCTTTCAATAGCTGCTTTACCCCATTTCCTAGTATAGGAGTTAGATTTTTTACATCAAATTGATCCACACTAAATAGAAGAATCCAGATTAAAATAAGAGAAAAAATATATATTGGAAACACGATTTCCGCCATTCGGCCAAACGTTTCAATACCGCCAATTAAACAATAAATCATCAGCACCATAAAGCTTGCGATTACCACCATGATTGGTGTCTCAGATAGGATTGTTGTAACCATAAGGTGGCCTAATTCCCTGGACCCTCTGGCCGCAGAATAGATAAAATGTAAAATATAAAGCAAAATGACCGGATATGAAAGAAACTTCCCGATAATCTTTGGAAGCATCTCAACCAGTGTATCCCCTGGATAATAAGCAGCTAATTGGGAATATACTGCCATTAAGATTAAACCGAATAACATACCGATGGAAATAAATATCCATGCATCCTGCTTTGAATCTAAGCCTAACCCTAAAATAATCGCAGTCCCTAACACGTATCCAGCCATTAAATAGAAAAGTTGGAGTCCACTTATTTTTTCCGTATTCATTACAATCTCCCTTAAACTGAATAAAAGGTGTTTGATATTTTAAGGTAACCTCTAACTTTGAAAAAAGTTCATTTATATCTAATATTTTCCATAGGGGAGAATTTATACATATAGGATACTGACGAGTACTTAATAGCCTTTAATTACGGCAGTTATTATAATGCTTTTTCTGAATGCTCTTCTGTCGCTCCAGGCCCCTTGAGTTACCAAAATTCTTTTTCTAAACGCTCTTCGGTCACTCCAGATACCTTGGAGTTACCAAAACGTTTTTTCTGAATGGCCTTTGGTCACTCCAGCCCCCTTGGAGTTACCCAAACGCTTTTTCTAAACGCTCTTTGGTCACTCCAGACCCCTTGGAGTTACCCAAATGATTTTTCTGAATGCCCTTTGGTCACTCCAGACCCCTGGGAGTTACCCAAATGATTTTTCTGAATGCACTTCGGTCGCTCCAGACCCCCAGACCACATAAAAAAACCGACATTAATTTTTGTCGGTTTCATCTGATTTCATATCGTTCAAGTTTGGGTTTTCAACGATATGTTTAAGGATCGAAAGCTTGTTTTCCCAAAACTTTTCATAATAAGACAGCCAGTCTTTTAGCTCGGTTAACGGTTCTGGATGCAAACGGTAAATTTTTTCCCTTCCTACCTTCCTTCCACTGACTAATTCAGCTTCAGATAGGACCTGAAGATGCTTGGCAACGGCCGTTCTGCTTATCGGAAAATGAGAGGTTATTTCTGAAATAGGTAATTCCCTTTCCGCAAGCAGTCTTAATACCTCTCTCCGCGTAGGATCAGCAATTGCTTGAAATACATCATGCTTTTGGCTTGTTGCTGACACTTAGCTCTCCAAAAGCTTACGAAGGTTTTCAAGGATGCCTGTCCAGCCTTGAGACATGCGATCACGAATAACAGAAGCTTTTTCTCCTGCTTTTCCAACCATTTCATCTGCTGATTTCCAGCCGCCATGGATAAGGGTAAACTCTGTTTTACCGTCTATTTCTTTTAAGATAAACGATAAAAACCAGCCATCTGTGTCCCACGTAAACGAAAGCGTATTAGGGGGGTCAAATTCAGTCACTTTACATGGTGATGGACCAAAAGGAGATTGTATGTGGAATTCATGTCCTATTTCTGGTTTAAAGTCATTTGGCATAAACCATGCTGCAATACCCTCTGATGTTGATACCTGTTCCCACACCTTTTGAATAGGTGCGTTGAATACTAGCGTTTGTTTAATATCTTGTAATGTATTTTGCAAGAATTTCTCCTACCTTCATCTTTTATATAAAACCATTTGGTTGCACTTCTTGTATTATATAAAACCTTTTGGTTTCATGTCAATTCATTTTCCTCATATACTTTACCCTAGATCAAAGTTTTACAATCAAAAAAAGACACTTCTATTTGAAGTGCCTCAGGTGTCAAATTCCTTCGTTCTTGTTAACACCTTCAAGCTTTATATATATCGTATTCTTGTTATAATAACGGGCTAAAAAATATCCTGTAAAAGAAGCCAGTACCTGCTGGAACAACATACCGACAACTACTGGAACTGCCACTGCTGGTGGAAAATAAGTGACCGCAATAACAGCACCAGCACTAATATTTCTCATTCCGCCCGAGAAGGTCAAAGATACCACAGTATCTCGGTCACTTCTGATTAGTTTACCAATAAAGAACGAGAACACATAACCTGTAGCCGCAATAAAAAAAACCACAAGTATGATACTAATTAATTTTAAATTAATATTTCTTAAATAAGGTGCAATGACTGCACCGTTAAGCATGACAACAATTCCCAGAGTGATTTTTGAAAAAGGTGCCAAGGTCGCGCTCAGCTTTTTCGTCACACTGCCTTTTAAAAATTGATTTAGCAGCATTCCAAGGATAGAAGGCAGTACGATCATTCCAACTAAACCTTGCATGATTCCGACAATGTCCATGTCAATTTTTTCACCTATTAATAATGAAAGACAATAAGGAACAAGTAACGGGGAAAGCAGCGTATCGATTAAGATAATGGATAAGGTCAACGGAATATTTCCTTTATAAATCGAAACCCAAATAAAGCTCGTTATACCAGTTGGAATCGCCATTCCTAACACAATACCGGTAATGGTAAAGATATCGTCTTGAAAAGTTATATGACCGACAGCCCAAGCCCAAATTGGCATGAGTATGTGTAATAAAATCATTGCAGCAAAAATCGGAAGTGGATGGCGTACCACATCTGATAATGATTTGAAATTCGAGTTCAAGCTCCCAGAAAAGGTCATAAAAGCAAATATCCAAGGAATTAAATACGAAAAGTCCTTTATATAGGCAGAAAGTATTACACCCAATACAACACTCGCAGGAGTGATTAAAGGCATTATTTTTTCTAGTTGTTTATTTATCGTCAGCAGCATATTGCTTCTCTCCAAGCTATTTTCTATATTCCTTCCAAGCGGTGAGGCCGCCTTCTAACACTTCAACTTGGTAGCCGAGATCGTCAAGAATCTTTGCACACTTTGCCGCTGAGTTTCCAGTCGTACAAGTAACAACAACCGGGCGTTCCTTTGACAGATGTGAAAGATCCGCACCTTCTTCAAGATTGAATATTTCCGTCTTCGGGATATTTAGGCTCACCACCTGGGGATCTTCGATATGGAATTCTTTATATTTTTCGACTGCTCGAACATCAAGAAGAACAATCTGGTCCTCACCTTTTGTTCTCTCATAAAGTTCTTTAGGGGTAATATTTTTTAATGTCATGGTTAACACCTCCAATACAAAGAATATCACAATTTTAATAGTTCGGAAATCGAATAAGATTTCCACTTTGTCTGTCAATATACGTCTCAAGCCTTAGAAATAATTAAATCTCAGGTTCATTGGTGGTTCACTCAAATCCCTTATGATAGAGCTATAAGAAATGAAGGGCAGGGATTTATATGAAGAGGATTGTGATTCTTTTATTAATCATCACCGGGTTATATATTGTTTTTAATCAGTCTTTTCAATTTGATGGTTTTGCAGTTGGCGCCAGTAAAGATGGGAGGTCAGCGATATCAAATGACATTGAATCCATTGATATTAATGTGGCAGGTGTAAAAACAACCATTATTCCTGAGAACCGTGATGATGTTAAGGCGATTTTAACGGGGAAAGGCTCGCTCATTGTGAAAGAAGAAGGCAGCAGTATAGTAGTTGAAACGAAAAGAAAAATGTTTGATTGGTTGTCTTTCTCTGAAAAAAGACACCTTAAAGTTTATATACCTGAAGATTATAACCGAGATATGGAGATTCAGATTGGCTCAGGCAGCCTGCATTTCTCCGGACAATCGATGAAATTAGATGAACTTTCTTTAGATATTGGTTCTGGGAATGTGAATATTGATCATTTAGAAGTGAATGCGTTTACTCACGATGGTTCTTCAGGCAATGTTAAAATGGATACATTAAAGACTAAATCAAGCAGCTTTGACCTTAGCTCTGGAAATTTAGAGGTTAACCACTTTACAGGTGCATTGAAAGCAGATGTATCTTCTGGAAGGTTCTCCATGCAAATGGATAAGCTTAATGATTCAATTGAGATTGACCTTAGCTCAGGAAATGTAAATCTAGATTTACCTGATAATGCGGATTTCAACCTAGATGGGGAAGTGAGCAGTGGAAATATTTCGAGTGATTTTCCATTAACCACTAATGGAGCGGATAAAAAGAGTTTAAAAGGAATACACGGTTCCGGGAAGAATCAAATAAATGTTTCGGTTTCTAGCGGGAATGTTCATATTTTCTAATACTGTAAAGAGCGCTTGGAGCCAAACTCCAGGCGCTCTTTACTTGTAACCAAAAAAGTCCAACATACATACCGTATATTGCCTTGTGTTTTTACTATGGAAGGAGCGTCATGATGTACTATTACCACTATCCTTACCCACCATATCCTCAGCACCCTACTTACCCAGGTTACTACTTTTATCCCCCAGTAACCAGGCAATATCCGCAGGTGGATGTAAATATTTTCACGAAGTCCATTAAATCCTATCGGCTATTAATGGACCAAGGCAGTATCCTGTTGGACCGGTTAGGTGATGAAGGTTTTGATGTTAAGTTAATGAGTTTTGCTCAGCAGGGAAACAAAACCGAAGTAGATAAGTTAATCAAAACGATTGGTCTTAAAGTACCTGTGGAAACAAAATACACGCCAACCGGAATAACCTTCGAGCTTACCGCCCATCCGGATCCAAGCACTCCCTTGTCCTGCTGTACGTTAAGTGTACACATGAAATGGGGAAACTGAAAGACCTTCAACTGAAGGTCCTTTTTTTGCAAAAAAAAGAGGCAGAGGGTTCCGCCAAAATCCTATTCGATAGGAACATTGCCTTTTATTAAAAATTCTTCCAGCTTCTCAGCAGACAACGGCTTACTGTAGTAATACCCTTGTCCAATCTGACAGGCATTCCGTGTTAAGAACTTAACCTGCTCTTCTGTTTCGATACCTTCTGCAATAACTGTGAATTTTAGATTCACGCCCATGTCAATAATCGTTTTCACCATCATTCCTTGATTTGAGTGAGAGATTATGTCATCAACAAAGGATTTATCGATCTTAATTTTATCAATGGGAAGATGTTTTAAATAGCTTAATGAGGAATAGCCCGTACCAAAGTCATCCACCGATAGGAGAACACCTACCTCCTTTAATTGATTCAGAATGATGATAGAGTTCTCTAGGTTTTGCATAAGACTTTCCGTAATTTCAAGTTCTAAATAATTTGCCTCTAATCCAACTTCTTTCAGCGTATCGGAAATAAACTGGATAATATGCTCATCCTGAAATTGTCGAACAGACACGTTAACCGCTATTGGAAAATCTCCATATCCCGCATCCTTCCACGCCTTCCTCCGCTCACACGCCTCTCTTAGTATCCATTTTCCTAAAGGAACAATCAGTCCTGTTTCTTCTGCAAGAGGTATAAATTCAGATGGCGCAATATATCCATATTCTGGATGATTCCAGCGGATTAATGCTTCCACTCCAACAATTTCTCCAGTACGTAAATCCAACTGCGGTTGGTAATGGAGTGTCATATGTTTCTGCTCCATTGCTCTTCTTAACCAGTTCTCTAATTTCATTTTCCACGTTGAAATTCCATCAAGGTTAGTGGAGTAGAATTGGTAATTATTTTTCCCACGTTCTTTTGCTTGGTACATAGCAGTATCAGCATTTTTAATAAGTGTTTCCTCATCACTTCCATCAATTGGATAGATACTGATTCCAATACTTGGTGTGACAAAAAATTCTTCACTGTTTACTTCAAATGGATTTGAAAATTCGTTAAGAATTCGCTTAGCTACCTGTGATGTGTTTTCCTTGTCTACATCTTTAAGGACGATAATAAATTCATCACCGCCCTGGCGAGATACTAGACCTTCATTTTGTACTGCCTTTTCTAATCGACCTGCTACCTTTTGGAGAATAATGTCCCCAACTGAGTGACCTTTTGTATCATTGATAATTTTAAAGCGGTCTAAATCTAGGAATAGCACTGCGTGCATCTTTTCCTGTTGATGACGTAATACTTCGTAAAGGTGGTTCCTGAACTGATTTCGATTTGGCAATCCTGTTAATGAGTCATAATAGGCCATGTATTTAATCGTTTGTTCCGATTTCTTCCTATGGGTAATATCTCTTCCCACTACCTGAACGGCAAATCGGCCTTCATATAAAATAGACCTGGCAGCCATCTCCACATCAATGCTTTCACCGTCAGTTCGCTTAACCTGGAATTCAAGCCTAAGTCGCTCATTTTCTACTTTTTCAGCAGCGAATACTTTACTTTTAATTAAGTCTGTAATATGTGAAGGAGCAAAATTCCTAACTGATTGCCCAATCACCTGCTCCTGACTTTCAGCACCAATTAATTTGCAGCCCGCCTCATTTATATATTCAATTTTCCCATCATAAACGACAGCAATAATATCAGGTGACATTTCAACTAGACTTTGATAGAGCCCTTCGCTTTCTTTCCGATCTGTAATATCGAATAACACACTTGTAAAGTCAACAAAGTCTCCTTTTTGGTCAAAGGTTGGTATCCCTCTGTCCTGTATCCAGCGCACTTCACCATCAGGGCGAATAATACGATATTGGCTAGTGGCTGTTTCTCCAACTGCAAGTTTCTTTTCCCTTTCCTTTAAAACAGACAAATCCTCTGGATAAATAACTTCTTTCCAAAGATTCGTATTTTCATAAAAATCATCCAGCTTATATCCATATAGTTTTTCTATTCCAGGAGTGATTAATAAGGTGTCTGACTTTAAGTCATGGGACCAAATGGCAACATCCAGCGTATCAAATATATTTTTCATTTTCTTCTGGTTTATCGTATATTCATCGGCTTTCTTATCGAATTCTTTAACTAAAAAAAATAGGAAACCGCTGGCAGCGATCGAAATAACTGAAGCAATATTACTTACTGTTTTAAAAGAATGAAAAAGGTCTGGATTCATTAAATCTATAAATTGTAAAAGGACAAATAAGCCAACAATGAGGATTAACAAATACCTGTATAAAATTCTTTTTGTAACCATATTTGTCCCCCATTTTAGTATTGTTATAGTTTAAAAATAGCAAATTCAAAGCTTGATAACAATCTTATATTCTTTCCATATGTGTTCCCTTTTTTGAAAAAACCTTTCAACCTTAATTTCCTATTCCTATATCACCCTTAAAGGAGTAAAATAAAACATTATTAATTAAAACCGCTAGGAGAAAATCGTGGAGGAACAAAAAAACACCTATCAAGAACAGACTCTTTTCAGTATTACCTGGCCGCTCTTTATTGAACTATCTCTTCATATGGGGATGGGTATTGTGGCTACACTGATGTTAAGTCAATACTCTGACCAAGCAGTAGCGGGTGTTGGAGTCGCTAACCAACTGCTAAATATTTTTATTTTAGTTTTTAATGTCACATCGATTGGGGCAACTGTTCTAATCAGCCAGAATCTTGGTGCAGGAAAACTTCAACGTGCAAGACAATTATCCTATTCCGTATTTGGATTGAATTTCTGGTTTGGAATATGCATTGCTATTATTGTTTTTATTTTAGGAGAGCCGATGCTTCGTTTGTACGATGTTCATGGTCCGGTTTTCGACTACGGACTTACCTTTGTACAAATATGTGCACTTTCACTCTTTTTCGAATCACTCTCTCTGGCTTTAAGTGCAATCCTTCGCAGTTATGGATACACGAAGGAATCTATGATGGTTACTGTTGTTATGAATTTAATCAGTATTGGCGGGAATATTATTGCGACAACCGGAATCTTAGGGCTGCCAATTACAGGTGTAACGGGTGTATCCTGGGCTATCTTTGCAGCTCGAGCCTACGCTGTTTGTGCTCTATTGTATTTGCTATATAACAGACTTTCTTTAAAAATCGTTATCAAGGACATCTTCAACGCAAAAAAACAAGATATCCGGGAATTGCTCGAGATTGGAATTCCTTCAGCTGGAGAAAATCTTTCCTACCAATTATCTCAAGTAGTTATTACTAGCTTTGTGGTTACAATGGGTACAGCCTCTTTGGCTGGTAGAGTATATATTTTAAATATCAGCATGCTTTGCTTTTTGTTCACAGTCGCGATTGCTCAAGGAACTCAGCTTTTGGTAGCACGTTATATTGGCGGGAAACAATACGATCGCGCCTTAAAACGAGGAATTCAAACTCTGAAGATCGCTATGTTTGCTTCCACCTTCGTATCACTCATTATCGCTTTTGGAGGAGACTTCGTCTTAAGAGTATTCACAGAGGACCCTGCCATTATTATGGTTGGACTCCCTGTCCTATGGGCCATAGTTTTCGTTGAGCCCGGAAGAGCTATGAATATCGTCTTAATGAGTTCATTAAAGTCTTCAGGAGATGTTCGTTTTCCCGTTATTATTGGCATTATTTCAATGTGGGGAATAGCAGTATCACTTAGTTATTTACTAGGCATTCACTATGGTTTGGGACTTCTAGGCATATGGCTTGCCCAAGGGGCAGATGAGTGGCTGCGCGGCTGTTTCGCCTTAAAACGCTGGCTAAGCAAACCGTGGGAACGGCTTACGAGAGCAGTTTTAAATTAAATCGACTTAAATGGTACTGATTCCTGCTTCCAGTCAAGGTGGTTCGCTTCAGTTGGGGGATGAGGTTAAACATCCGACTTTCTAAATAGACGGAGAAATTCCGCTTATTTAGAAAATGCCTTATAAAAAAGCCTAAATAGACGGAGAGATTCCGCCTATTGACTCGAAATATATGGTAATGGGGGAGATTCCTTTGAATAGACGGAAAACCTCCACTAGCATTGCATATGTATCCACAGGCAAAAAAATAAATTTATTACCTCCTATTAATTGAAATAATAGGGGGC
>NZ_JBUESO010000012.1:0-149386 GCF_055502545.1 Bacillus sp. CZDM1
GGGAAGTAGCTCAGCTTGGTAGAGCACTTGGTTTGGGACCAAGGGGTCGCAGGTTCGAATCCTGTCTTCCCGACCATCTTTAAAATGAACATATCGGGGCCTTAGCTCAGCTGGGAGAGCGCCTGCTTTGCACGCAGGAGGTCAGCGGTTCGATCCCGCTAGGCTCCACCAAAGTTTTTTACGAAGGTAAAAATAACTTACAACTTATTCAAATATTTGGCGGTGTAGCTCAGCTGGCTAGAGCGTACGGTTCATACCCGTAAGGTCGGGGGTTCGATCCCCTCCGCCGCTACCAAGATTTTTTACGAAGTAAAATAACCAAAGTTCTGGGCAACATATTTTATTTGGAGGAATACCCAAGTCTGGCTGAAGGGATCGGTCTTGAAAACCGACAGGCGGGTAACACCGCGCGGGGGTTCGAATCCCTCTTCCTCCTCCATAAATTTTAATATTCATTTCTCCAATGTGGAGGGGTAGCGAAGTGGCTAAACGCGGCGGACTGTAAATCCGCTCCCTCCGGGTTCGGCGGTTCGAATCCGTCCCCCTCCACCAATGTTTTTTCATGAAAGTGAAAGTAACTTTCCAATTTAGGGGTATAGTTTAAAGGTAGAACGAAGGTCTCCAAAACCTTTGGTGTGGGTTCAATTCCTACTACCCCTGCCAACGATTTGCCGGTGTGGCGGAATTGGCAGACGCGCACGACTCAAAATCGTGTTCCTTTGGAGTGTCGGTTCGACCCCGACCACCGGTATCTAAACATTATCAGAAAACCAATAAAGTCAATGCTTTGAGTAATTCAAGGTATTGGCTTTTTTGCATTTTACCGTACTAAAGTAAAGTGCTAATCGTATGGACAACAATAAACGATTATTAAGTACCTTTAATGATTAATTAAGAGATATAGAAAATAAAATTAATAAAAGGAAATTTAAGTATTTCTGTCTAATTTTATTTAATGGATAGTAATCTAGCTTCCAAATTATCATTAAATGCAGTAACAACTATTTGCTGAAAGGAGTAATGTATGAGTAAAAGGTTTGATATATTACATACTCTACCAAGTGGAGCAAAAGCAAGTGCAAGTTATATTACTGAATCATTGGAAGAGGCATTAGAAAAGTTTCGTAAGGTTTATCCAACATTTCAGATAAGATGTATTCATGAATATGATAAGAATAGTAACTACCTATATAGTCATCGCTATAACATTGATGATGAGGCATTTAGGAATGAGGTAAAAAAACGTGAAAACAAATATGAGAAAGCTAAACATAACAAAAGCAGTAAACAGAAAAAAAGTGATATAGACCCAGTCAGTAGCTTTATTGGACTTGCAATAATAGTAGGTATTATTATAGTTGGTTTTGCATTTAGGGACTCTGATCCAGTCCAAAAGCAAAATTCAAAAGAAGAAATAACGTATACTCCAACTATTGGTTTTAAAGGAGAAGATTATGAACAACTGTATGAACAGTTAGAAGAAGGGATGAAGTTGGAAGAGGTAAAAAATCTTTTTGAAGGAGAACCTGATACGGTTGGAGATGTATATTGGGAAGATGGAAAAAAGTATCAGACATTTGGCTGGATAGGTGATGATGGCTCAGGTATTGGATGCGACTTTGTAGATGATATTTGTAATTATAAAAATGGATAGACATCAGATGGAGAATGGGAAAGGGAATAATAAAAGAAACATTTTTCGAGGTTTTATGTGTTAGGTGCGCCTAGTGATTTTCGTTCGGATTATTTATTTTATTAGAATTACCCCCTCAGCACAATGTTATCCCATCCTAATTATGTGTCGGTTCGACCCCGACCACCGGTATCTTAGAACAAATTAACTTCATTAAAAAAACACTCGCAGATGTTGTTAATCAACATTTGTGAGTGTTTTTTGTTTTGTCGCAAAAAGGTTTTAGAGATGAAAGTTCAACTTTGCTAAGCGCTTAATTTCTCTTGTTTACTTGCTATTCTTTTATAGGCAAGATTCGCAGAGGAGAGTACCACAAGACCTAATATGCTCACACTGAAGAAGAATCCTATTCCAGATAAATAGGTAACAGCGAAGTATACGGCTGCAAATCCAAAAAAAGTTCTCGTGCCTGGCACCACCTGGAATTTGACGAACGATTGTTCTTGATATTATTAGAAATTCATTATGCTGACGTAAGATTTTCATGATATATGCTAGAAAGATTCGATAATAAAATAATCGACTCTTCTGTGCGCTTTCGACAAGTGCACGATTCCTAATAAAAACAGTCACTGTTTATTAGCCCTTTGAAATGGAAATGGAGGACGCAAGGAGTGGGTCAAAAGTTACAATCAAATTTCTTTGTTATACTCTTTATCTATTGATATACAGAAATCTATGAGTCTATCAACCTATTTCTAAGGAATTGATTATAGTGATTTCCTTCCTTATTAATTAAAATCAGAATTGCAAGAAAATTTAGCGAGAAAGGAAGGAAGCTATGGATAGGAGATGGATGAAATTCAGAAAGGGAGTAGTACTAGTTACCACATCTTTGTTAGTGCTTACACCTAGTTTTAGCTTTTTGCAAAATGAAAGGGCTTTCGCAGCCGAGACGGCTCCAATTTTTCAGGACGAATTTAATGCATTAGAAACAGGAAGTGTACCAGAAGGTTATACCGTATCTGGTGAAAATGGCAGTGTAACCGTTTCGGAAGTGCCAAGTAACGAGGATAAGAGTCTTTACTTTGAGGACAACGGTACCGATACGATTAAAGCTGTAAAACCTTTCGAACCTCAAACAGGGACCGTTACAGTAGCAGTAAATTTCATGCAAACAGTGTTAGGAAGCACGACAAAGGTACTTCGAGTACTTGACGAAACAGGCACCAATGCGGGAGTACATATAGAAACAAGATCTGGTGTCATATCCTATAAAAATAGTGATAACACATTCACCGGTCTTGTAGATTATAACCCTAATACATGGTATGCCATAAAGGTTGTGGCAGATCCATCAACGGGTACTGCAGATGTTTACGTTAATAATGAGCTTAAGCTAGAAGATGCTCCTTTTCATCGTGAAGTAACAACTATTGGCTCGATTGATTCTTATACGACCGGGTCAAGCGCAAAAAGTCATTATTTAGATGATGTACAGGTTTTTGCTGGTTTCTATGAACAGGATCTTCCAATCAAAGTTACACCTGAACCTGAGCCAGAACTAGAGGAGCCGCCAGGAACTGGAGAACAGCCTCCAACGAATGATGATAGAAATGGTGTATATGAGGCAGAGAATGGAGAATTGTTTAATGCCATTGTCGATAATAAACATCCTGGTTTTACAGGAACCGGATTTGTTGACTTTAAACCTACTTCAGATGGATCCTCTATTACATGGAAAGCAAACATTGAAAACACAGGTGAATACACGTTAAATTTCCGCTATGCTAATGGATCAACAGATACACGTTCGCTTGAAATAATGGTGAACGGTGAAACGGTAAAGGAAAAGGAAGGATTTGACCCTACAGATGAATGGACAGCCTGGAAATTACATCAGGTAAAAGCTTCACTAGTATCGGGTGAAAATGTCATTGTCATCAAAACACTCGGTCAAAATGAAGGGCCTAACCTGGACCGTATAGAAATTTATCAAGAGTTTGATTCCATCTTTGAGGCAGAAGATGCACAAATTACAGCTGCGATCGTAGATAACCAGCATCCTGGGTATACAGGAACAGGGTTTGTTGATTACAACCCGAACGCACCTGGCGGCACCATTACCTGGAATGTAACGAATATTCCAGCAAGCGGCGAGTATACACTAGAATTTCGTTATGCAAATGGGGCTGCAGATAACAGACCGGCTCAGATAAAAGTAAATGATCAAGTTGTAAACAATGAATTGGCATTTCCTTCTACAGGTGAGTGGACTGGCTGGAAAACAGTTTCTACAAAGGCGGTTTTAGAGGCTGGAGATAATACAATCGTTGCAACAGGTGTGGGTCCAAGCGGCGGGTCAAATATTGACCACTTACGTGTCCATAACACCACTTCTAATGATACCAACACTGGCGGGCGTAAGCCGGTTGTGGTGGAAGAAGTTAGCATGGAAGAATTAGTTGACGGAATCACGCTGAAAAGACTAGAAACGGAAGGGATATTATCACAGGAAGACTCAAAGACAGGGAATAAGGTTTCTAGAATTGAATTTTTTGCCAGCATCAATCGAGTGCTTGGTTACCATACAGAAGAGGTTTATAAAAATCTGGATTCCGAAACCTCGGTTTGGGAAGTGTCAAAGAATAAGTGGTGGAGCTATGTGCTTGAGGAATCTAAACAAGCAGGCTATGTAGAAGCAGACCAAAATGGAACGATCCGTCCTGATGACATTATTACACGCAGAGAGGCTGCCGTTATCATTGCTGATGTTCTAGACCTCATACCAGGAAAGAGCACGAGCAATAACTCGGAAGATACCAATAATGCAGTAGGGGCCGTTGTGTCAAATGGATATATGTATAAAGGGGTTGGATTTGGTTCAAACCATACATTAACCCATGATGAAACTGCATTCATTCTCAAAAAAATGGTTTCAACAGTAAACCATAATGAAAACGAAGTTCATATTGTGACCGCTGAAGCCGTTAGCGATAATTTAGTAGCAGTGATGCTAAATGGAAGATTCGAGAGTTTCGATGTAAAAGCATTAGCTTTACATGCTGCAACGGGTAGCTTTAAAGGATTAAATCCCTCTTTTACAAATATGTACCCAACAAAGGCAGCAGTTGGAATAAACAAATTTGGTGATACCGTTGTCATTTATGAGTTACAGGACTCCTTACAAGAAGGGAAATTGGTCAAAGAGGTTAATAATCAATTTACAGGAAATCTAGAGGAGCTAAAAGTACAAGCAAATAATCTCGTATCTTGGCAAATGGATCATGGCGGCTGGACGAAGAGTATGGAAAGTGAGTATAGCAGACCATGGAATGGAAAGGAAAAGCGTACGACACAATTTGGTCCAAATGGGGAAGAATTAGGATCGATTGATAATAATGCAACCATTAATCAAATTCGTTTTATCTCTCAAGTGTACAAGGAAACAAAGGATGAAGTCTTGAAGCAAAGTGTGTTAAAAGGAATTGACTTCCTCTTACTCATGCAAACGGAAACAGGTGGATTTCCACAGGTATATCCAATGCGAGGGACATCACCTGAAGACTCTGTCTATTATTCAAATTATGTAACCTTTAACGATAATGCGATGATTAATGTGTTAGAGCTGTTTGATGAGTTATTAAATGAAAGCTATCCGTTTAATGAAAATATGATTAATGACGAGTACAGACAAAAATTAGAACAGGCCATGTACAAAGGAATCGACTATATTTTAAAAGCACAAATCAAGGTGGACGGCAAATTAACGGCCTGGTGCGCTCAGCATGATCCCGTAACATATGCACCTCAACATGCACGTACTTATGAGCATCCATCCATTTCAGGCAGTGAATCTGTTGGCATTGTTAAATTTTTAATGTCCCGCCCAGAACAAACTCCTGAAATCAGGAAAGCGATCCTAGCTGCTTTGCAATGGTTCGATGAAGTGAAGCTCGAAGGAATTCGTTATGTAAGTGCAGACCCTAATGGAGTCTACTTCGTAGAGGAAGAAGGGGCAGTATCCTGGTACCGTTTCTATGAAATTGGTACAAACAAGCCGATTTTCTCGGGCAGGGATGGTGTCATTATGCATACAATCCAGGAGATTGAACAGGAACGTCGTGATGGCTATTCTTGGGGTGGCAGCTACGCTAAACAACTATTAGAGGCAGCAAAAACAACGGGTTATTTTGAAAATCATATTTATGTAGAAGCGTTAGAAAGTGTCACTGTTGATGATTATGGCAGAAAGATAGCTAAAGGAGAATTGACAAGAGTGGAAGATTCTACAAAAGACTTGCGAGCTATCTCTGTTAAGCTTGTCGTTTCTAAGGATGGCATCGGGGATTATGATACTGTCCAAAAAGCAATTGATGCTGTTCCCAACAATAACACAGAACCAGTAGAAATTTTCATCAAAAATGGGACATATAAAGAAGTCGTAACAGTACCAGCCAACAAGCCATTTCTTTCATTAATTGGTGAGAGTGCGGAAAAAACGATTTTAACGTACGATAATTATGCAAAGAGGGAAAGGCCTGAAGGAGGTACTTACGGTACGAGTGGAAGTGCGAGTGTCTACCTGTACGCCAGTGATTTTACAGCCCAAAATTTAACGATGGAAAACTCGTTTGATGAAAGTACCGTAGAAGGTGGTTCTCAGGCTGTTGCGGTATATACTCGCGGCGACCGGATGAAGTTTGATCATGTCCGTTTTCTTGGTAATCAGGATACCTTATATGCAAATGGCGGAACCCAATATTTTGGTAATTGCTATATTGAAGGGGATGTTGACTTTATTTTCGGGGCAGCAAGAGCTGTATTTGATAACTGTGATATCGTATCGTTAGACCGTGGGTCTTCCACCAATAACGGATACATCACAGCGGCAAGCACAAATATAAATGATCCTTACGGCTTCTTATTTATCAATAGTAGATTAATAAGTGAAGCTGCGGAAGGAACTGTTTACTTAGGGAGACCTTGGCACCCTGGTGGTGACCCGAACGCGATTGCAAGCGTGGTCTTTATGAATTGTGAATTAGGGGAGCACATTCAGCGAGAGGGCTGGACAGATATGTCCGGGTTCAGTGCAAAGGACGCAAGATTCTATGAATATAAGAATGAAGGGCCAGGTGCTAATTTAGAACGACCTCAATTAACAGATGAAGAATCGTCAAACTATACCATTGAGAATGTACTAAAAGGCTGGAATCCTCTGCAGTAAGATTAATGGCGGGCAATCCATTGGGATTGCTCGTTTTTTATTGCTCCTACAAAACAAATAATCTTTGCACCATGACATAATCATTAGTTCATTTACTAGAAAACAAGCGGTTTATGGATGGATTGGATTATAGATGGAATTGAATAAATAGAGCAAACTGAAAAAATCTAATATCAATTCATATAATGTTATCCTTTCCTGCCATGATGAGTTTACCTTTGTACAACAAGCTGAACAGATAGCATATGAGTTAGGGTTCGAAAGTAAAAGTTATTTTTAAAAAATATTTAAAAGATTTTATGGGTTATCCCCAAAATCATATAAATCTAAGTTATAACATTATGGGTATTCCTGTAAGTAAGTATATTGGTTATAGAATGATTGAAGATTAAATTTCTATGACTTGAATCATAATTTTAGTGACATAATGCTCCTTATGATTCTTTACAACTGAATCATAGATATACTCTTCAAACACATATTCTCCTATCGTTACATCTAACCGTTCCATTTCTAAAAAAAGCCGGTTATATGTGTGATGAATTGTTTTCTCATCCCCAATATGGTAGCCAATAATAAAATCACCCTTAACTGTTTTAAAATACGGATGTCCTTCCTTTGGCTTAGGCTGTTCAATATATAAAAAGCTGTAATTCGTATATTCGCCCTTTAATACTTGTTCCCGTTTCGTGATAACACCTATTGGAAATCCAGTATCTAGATGTGATTCGTTCAATTCATTTAGAAAGTCTGAAACGACCTCTACAAATTCCTCTTCCGTAATATTTTCAATGTTCCTACTTAAATAAAGAGTTGCTTCAGGTAATTGCTCAAGTGTAACTTGGTGAAAATCAATGTGTGACGCTTTTTCGATTAATGCTATTTGAGCCTCGATAAATTTTTCCTTCATTTCAATTTCCTGACGCTTTTTCACGATTTCTTCTTTTTTTTGATACATTAATGACAAATAACTTTCAGGAGATTTATTTTGCATGTAGAGTTGAATATTGTTAAGCGACATATCAAGATCTTTTAATAAATCGATAACAAAGAATAGCTCTATTTGGTGAATTGAATAATAGCGATACCCTTTTTCGTTTTTCAATATCGGAGATAATAGACCAATTTGATCGTAATAAAAGAGAGTCTGTTTGTTTACTTTGCAAAGCTTCGCAAATTCGCCCGTAGTTAAATATTTTCCATTCTTTTTATTCATTTTTTACAGCTCCTCCCTTGACTATATAGTAACTATATACACTAGTATAGAAAATGTAAAACATATACAATAAGCTCGAATTGTTAAGGGGAATGTTGAAAATGAAGACTCAAAAAGTTACGTTAGGATTATTATTAATGAATTTATTCATAGCCTTTTTGGGGATTGGACTTGTGATTCCAGTTTTACCAACGCTGATGAATGAATTAGGCATAACTGGAACAACAGTCGGTTATTTAACAGCAGCTTTCGCCATAGCTCAATTGATTGTTTCACCATTTGCTGGTAAAGCAGCAGATAAATATGGCAGGAAAATTATGATTGTAATTGGCTTATTTATTTTCGGTATCTCAGAATTTTTATTTGGAATCGGCAAAGAAATCGAAATGTTATTTTTCTCTCGTATTTTAGGGGGAATTAGTGCGGCATTCATTATGCCGGCGGTTACTGCTTATATTGCAGATATAACTAATTTGGATACTCGTCCCAAAGCACTCGGGTATATGTCGGCTGCC
This sequence comes from Bacillus sp. CZDM1, assembly GCF_055502545.1. Taxonomy (NCBI): domain Bacteria; kingdom Bacillati; phylum Bacillota; class Bacilli; order Caryophanales; family Bacillaceae; genus Bacillus; species Bacillus sp. CZDM1. The sequence goes on from NZ_JBUESO010000012.1 coordinate 8,595, forward strand.
ATAAGTACAGGATTTATCATAGGTCCGGGTATCGGTGGATTCTTGGCGGAATTTGGAACACGTATACCATTCTTGTTCGCAGGTGCACTTGGTACATTAGCCGCTATTCTTTCGATTATTTTATTATCTGAGCCAAATCGTACAAAGGAAAATAATGAACAATTCTCAGAAACTAAGAATGGCTTGAAGCGTGTGTTGGAACCAAAATATCTCCTTCCGTTTATATTAATATTTATTGCCTCATTTGGTTTAGCAGCATTTGAATCGTTCTTTAGTCTATTTGTGGACCAGAAATTTCAATTTAAACCATCGGATATAGCCGTTGTTATCACAGGTGGTGCAATTTTTGGTGCAGTTTCACAAGTTATATTATTTGATAGGCTTACACGAATTTGGGGTGAAATAAAACTGATTCGCTATAGCTTACTATTATCAGCTGTATTGGTCTTTTTGATGACTGTTGTTCATTCTTATTTCTCTATATTACTAGTTACATTTATTGTTTTTGTAGGTTTCGATTTATTCCGTCCAGCAGTTACTTCCTATCTTTCAAATATCGCCGGTAATGAACAAGGTTTCGTTGGAGGAATGAACTCGATGTTTACCAGTTTAGCAAATATTAGCGGGCCCATTATAGGGGGAATATTATTTGATATAGATATCAACTATCCATACTACTTTGCGACTGTAATATTATCTTTGGGAATCGTTATTACCTTGTTATGGAAGAAACAAGCAAAGGGTTCTTCTATCGAAGTGAAGGCTAGTTAATTAGTCAGAGATACTATATCTAAGACCTTTTCAGGATACCTTAAAAAGAATATAAATGTACAAACGGACTTTTAAATGAATATGGACAATAGAAATAGTTTACAAAGGAGGAATACTCTACTATAATGGCTTTTATAACAAAAAAATGAATACTAGACAAATAGGTTTCTTAAATGATCAGAGTAAGAATCATTTAAGACTAAGAGGGAAGTTGGTGAAAGTCCAACACGGTCCCGCCACTGTAAGCGAGAAGGAAGGTTATATATATCCACTGTGTTTTTAACATGGGAAGGGATAACCAACCAGTGATTCGCAAGTCAGGAGACCTGCCTATTATGTTTTTTAAGCTTCCTCGAGGAAAGGAATGTTTAAAGTGCAGGTAATCTATTATGTAAATATTTATTATTTATTATGACGATTGCAAGTTATTATGCTGTCTACAAGACTAAGTATTATAAATCTGCCTTTATACACGCTTTCCATAGGAAAAGCGTTTTTTTGTTGCCAAAAATAGAAGGAGGAAAAAAGTGATGAAAGATTTTATGAAAAAATGGGGTCTAATGGGTGTTGTTCTGCTGCTAAGCATGGGTATTATTGCAGGCTGTGGTACACAGGAACAGAGCACCCAAGATAAAGCGGCTGCTACCCAAAACGAAAAGCAAAAGGAAAGTAAAGAGCAATTCCCAGTAACAATCACAGACGATGCGAATCAAGAGGTAACGATTGAGGAGGAACCTGAAACCATCGTTTCCATTCAAGCTAGTAATACAGAGATAGCCTTTGCACTAGGGTTAGGCGATAAAATCATTGGTGTATCGGATTACGATAACTATCCAAAGGAAGCACTGGAAATAGAGAAGGTGGGTGCACAGGATATCAATGCAGAACTAGTTCTTTCTCTTCTTCCAGATATTGCTCTTGTGACGGACTATCATTTCAAAACACACCCTGATGTTTTACAAAAGTTTGAAGAGGCTGGAATTGATGTCATTGTAGTTGGTGGTGCCACATCCTTTGAGGATACATATAGCAATATTGAAATGATTGGTGCAGCTACCGGAAGCAAGACGGAGGCAGAAGAAATCATTACAGATATGAAAGAGCGTCTTCAAGCGATTAAAGACAAAGCCGCAGCAGCGAAGGTGGATAAAAAGAAAGTTTGGGTGGAAGTTTCACCGGCTCCTGATATTTTTACGACAGGCCAAAACACCTTTATGCATGAGATGCTGGAGTCCATTCAAGCCACGAATGCTGCAGAAGATCAAGATGGCTGGGTAAAGCTGACTGAGGAAGAAATAGTAAAATTAAACCCAGATGTGATTATCACAACGTATGGCTACTATGTAGAAAATCCAACAGCTGGGGTGCTAAAGCGTGAAGGATGGGCAGAAGTCCCAGCTATAAAAAGTGGAAACGTATTTGATGTGGATAGCGATACGGTTACTAGACCTGGTCCTCGTTTAATTGAAGGAGTCGAGACACTTGCGGAACTTATCTATCCTGAAGTTTTTAAACAATAGAATAGGTTGGTTGTATGTTATAAGCGGAGGGCTTTTACTTGGTATAAGCCTTCTTGGCTTGTTTTATAGCAGTGTAACCGTTACTGTTCCTACAATTTTACACATCATACTGGATAAAACGTTAAATATGGGCTGGCTTACCGATGTAGCAAAAAATGAAGAAATGATTATATGGAATATCCGTCTGCCAAGAGTTCTATTAGCATTTTGCATTGGAGCATCACTAGCATTAGCAGGTGCAGCTTTTCAAGGACTATTACGAAATCCATTAGCAGACCCATATACCATAGGAGTATCCTCTGGTGCCTCTCTGGGCGCCGTTTTGGTATTGTTTTTCCAAGTAAGTATTGTGGGGTTGGGAAGTTTTACGCTTCCAGTGGTCGCCATTTTATTTGGGTTAATTTCTTTATTGATTGTTTTCGGACTCGTTCGATTAAGCAGCAAAAGTTTAGCGATTGAAACCATTATTCTGGCTGGAATTATTATAAGTGCCTTTATTGGTGCACTTGTTTCTCTCATTATTTCATTAAGTGATAGAGAATCTATGACACAAATTATTTATTGGCTTTATGGAAGTGTTGGAATGAGAGGGTGGAGTCATATTCAACTAATCCTTCCGTTCATGCTTATCGGTTCATTTATATTAATCTATCACTATCGTGAATTAAATGCTCTAGCACTGGGAGAGTATGCAGCCGATCATATTGGAGTTGATGTTAAGAAGGGAAAGACATTCGTTCTAATTGGTGCGTCTTTGTTAACGGGAGCAGCAGTAGCTGTGTCAGGGTCGATTGGATTTGTGGGACTTGTAATTCCACACTTAGTCCGACTTATTACGGGTCCTAATCATCGCCATGTCCTTCCACTATCATTGTTTATTGGAGGAGCTTTTCTCATTTTAGCTGATTTAATGGCAAGAACGATCATCGCGCCAAAAGAACTGCCAATTGGTGTAATCACGGCCTTAATTGGTGCGCCAGTATTTGCTCTATTATTGATTAGAGAACGATTTGGGAAGGGGGCCAATAAATGATACGTGTTCAAAACTTAGTTGGCGGCTATGCCCATTCCCCCATTATTAAGGGGCTAGATTTAGAAGTGAAAAAAGGAGAGTTTTTTGCCCTTCTAGGACCAAATGGAAGTGGAAAGACCACCCTTTTTAAGCTTATTACAGGACAGTTACCAATAAAGAGCGGGAAAGTTTCAATCTGTGGAAAAGAAATTTCATCTCTATCAAAACTAGATAAAGCAAAAAAAATGGCTGTTTTAACACAGGAAGTTCAAGTATCTTTCGATTATACTGTTGAAGAAATCATTAGCCTTGGGCGTTATCCGCATCAAAAGGGGATCTTAAAGCAACTATCGAAGAAGGACAGGAAAGTCATTAAAGAGGTTATGGAAATAACCCAAATAAGTGAGTTTCGGAAAACTCAATTTCGACTGATTAGTGGTGGTGAAAAGCAAAGAGTCTTATTGGCCAAAGCCTTAGCACAGGAGCCTGAAATCTTACTTTTGGATGAGCCTACCAATCATCTTGATATTAAACATACATTTCAAATGCTGAATCTACTGAAAGAACGACAACAAACTACAGGGCTAACCATTTTTGCGATTCTTCATGATTTGAATGTTGCTTCACTTTATGCAGATACAGTAGCCTTACTACATAATGGGAAATTTTTAGAAGTAGGAGATGTAGATTTATTAAGGAAAGAAGATCAATTAAAGAAGGTTTACGAGGTGAAAGTGAAATCCCAATCACATCCAACTGTTCCTAAACCACAGCTCCTGATGACACCAAACCATTTTTCATCAAGTCGGTTAGTTAACTTTGAGGATTCCTATAAAATAAAACAAAGTGACGACTATCTTCATGTTCAATTTGATCAGCCACTGCGCACCATATCCAATACCGCCGTCGGTGCTGGTATCCAATGGATAAAACATTTTTGTCAGTTTCAAGGTCCGCATTCAGATATACTGCAGGTGTTGGAAAACTATTCGATGCCACATGAACAATCAGCCGGAATCATGACAGCCGTAAAACTCGAGGATATGGCCATGGTTACGAAAGAAATAGAAGGTATTCACATGATGATAATCGTGACAGAAGGGACAGGAAAAACCATCAACATCATGTTATTTATAGATGCCCATTTTACGGATGGTGCCCTTGTTGATGGATATATGTCTGCTATTGAAGCAAAAGTGAAAGCCATACATGATCTTCGTTTTTCCAAAATGAGTGGGAATGTTGCATCATCAGACACCATGCTGCTTGCCTTTACACAGCAAGGGGAAAAAATAGCCAGCGCCGGTTCAGGAACAGTTGTCGGCAAAGCAATCGGACAAATGGTTTATGGTTCCATAAAGGAAAGTTTCTGCAAATATCTAGAGAAGGTCCACTAAAATCTTAGATCCATTAAAAAGGGGAATGGCAGATGACAGAACGACGAATGGTAATTGCAGGTACTGGAAGCGGTGTGGGGAAAACAACATTAACTATTGGGTTAATGGCAGCGTTAATGAAAAAAGGTTTAACCGTCCAGGGTTTTAAATGTGGACCTGATTATATTGATCCTTCCTATCATACCGCTGTAACGAAACGCGAGTCACGAAATTTAGACAGCTGGATGCTCACAAAAGATCTTGTGCTGGATATTTTCACTCATGGCAGTAAGGGTTCAGATATTTCAATCATCGAAGGGGTTATGGGCTTTTTTGACGGGAAAAGTCCAGTAACCAATGAGGGAAGTACGGCTGAAATAAGTATGATTACGAAAAGCCCAGTTTTGCTTGTTGTTAATTGTGAAAGTATGGCGAGAAGTGCTGCTGCGATCGTGAAAGGTTTTCAATTGTTTGCTGAGGGTCCTACTATTGTAGCTGTCATTGCGAATAAAGTAGGAAGTGAAGGTCACTTTCAGCTTGTAAAAAATGCGATTGAGCAGGAATGTCACGTTCCTGTTATCGGTTATTTGAAGCGAGAATTAGATATTGAAATTCCTGAGAGACATCTTGGACTCATTCCTTCTATGGAAAGAGGGGAACTGGATTCGTTTTTTGCTAAATTAGGTACTCTAATCAGCGAAACTGTCGATATAGATAGATTTTTTGAATTAGCCGTTGCTGAACCGTTAGAAGCAAGCCGCGAGTCTTCCATTTTTGAAAAGCAGAGGGACTATCTGGTGAAAGTTGCGGTAGCAAAAGATAGCGCCTTTAATTTCTATTACCCTGAGAATTTAGAAATCATGGAAGCAAAAGGGATTGAAATTGTATATTTCTCGCCGCTTGCGGATGAGGAGATACCTGATGATGTTGATGGACTTTATATAGGCGGCGGATTCCCTGAAGAGTTTGCACAAGATCTAGCTAGTAATCTAAAAGCAAAGCGATCAGTAAAGCATGCGATTGAAAGTGGATTGCCTACACTTGCCGAATGTGGAGGTTTCATGTATTTAACTGAGTTCATAGAAACAACGGATAAGAAAAAATTTGAAATGGCGGGTGTTATTCCAGGCAGTGTACATATGCAAACTAAATTAGCGGCATTAGGTTATCGAGAGATTAGTGGACAAAATAATAATTTTATACTTAATGATAGGAGTGCCAGGGGACATGAATTTCATTACTCAACCTTCCAAGCACTTGAAGAGGATGTACCTTATGCGTATGAAACGATAGGCATGAGAGGTGTAAGTAAAGAAGGGTATTTACTACATAATTTAGCAGCGGGGTACACTCATTTTCATTTTGCCTCTTGCCCAGAAATGGTAGAGAATTGGATAAGAAAATGTCTGGAGAATAGGGGGAAAGACATATGACTAAATCAATCAATCGAAATGGCTTAACACTTGTTTATACAGGAGATGGAAAAGGAAAAACGACATCCTCTTTAGGATTAGCCCTTCGAGGAATTGGTCGAGGATTTAAAGTGAAAATCTATCAGTTTATCAAATCACCTGAGCGTACATATGGAGAAAAAATTGCACTGAAAAAGCTAGGAGTAGAGATGGTTCAACTGGGAATTGGGTTCACTTGGACAAAAACACCCGAGGAACATAGAGAAGCCTTAAAGCAAGGATGGCCGAAAGCAAAAGAAGCTGTAATGAGCGGCGAGTACGATTTGGTCATTTTAGACGAACTCAATAATGCATTAGCCATAAATAAGTTTCCCATTGATGATGTTTTGCCTCTACATGAAGTGATAGATGTAATCAAAAATAAACCTTCCCATGTTCATTTGGTGATTACCGGAAGAGATGCCAAGCAAGAAATTAAAGACATAGCTGATCTCGTTTCAGTTATTGATTCGGAAAAACATTATTACGATGAAGGCATCCCTGCTGTGAAGGGAATAGAATTTTAAATTCTTGAAGGGGGTTGTAACGGCTTAAATAAATCTATAATAAACTACAAAATAGTATTAAAATCTGACAAAAGAAAAGGGACTAATTTTTGACTTTCTTCCAATAAAATCCTATAATTAATATAGAACATTTGTTCTTGTTAGGAGGGGTGGAATGAAGGTAACGAAAATTTGTCAAATAGCCGATGGTAGTGCCGCCGAGTTTGAAGAACTAAATCGATTAATGACAGTTTTTTGTTCTGCTTTGCGGTATTCCTTTAATCGCTTGGTAGAGGGTGAACAGTCAAACAATTTAATTAAATCGATAAGTGCTCTCTTTCATTTGAACAAAAGATATGCTGAAGATGCTGTCATGCAAGCCCAAGCCACGATCTCAAGTCAAAAAAAACTATTACCCTTAAGAATCCAGGAAGTACAAGGGAAAATTAATAAGACCTCCATGAAATTAGAATATTATCAGACAGGTAGGAAAAGGCCGAAAAAAGTTCCTCTTGAGACCTGTTTAAAAGGGTTGAGTGCCCGCTTAGAAAAACTTCAAGTAAAGGAATCCATTTTATTAAAACACCAGGAAGACCAGACAATTCCAACCGTCATCTTTGGTGGAAAACAGAATTTTTATGAGCGTTTAAAAGGGAAAATATCAAGAAATGAATGGAAAGGTCTACGTTCTAATACCCTTTATTCTCGTGGTGATAAGTCAAAAATGGGTAATTTGAACACCCGAATCGTATTCGACGAGGTGGAACAGCAGTTTTTTATAGAAGTGGCCAATCCACTACTCGTTGAGGGTAGAAAAAGGAGTCCTAGATTACGATTCAAACTACATGTACCGGATAAATATTTCGATGATGTTGTTGGGGTAGTATTACCCAATGAAGTTGGTGTTACCTCAAAGAACAAACCTATGGAAGTATATATCCCCTATTCCATTGAGTTAAAACGGAAAAATAGTAAGATCTTTGTCCACATCACTTATGAAGAGGTTGTCCATGGTTCTATGCTGAATTGGACTGAAACGATTCAGTCTGATTTACTTGCGGGAATTGATGTGAACATTGATCGCATAGCGGTTTCTATTTTAACCAAACAAGGAAATTTAGTAGAATCTAAAACCCTTTATTGTCATGAAATGGAATATGTAAAAAGCAACCGCAGGTCCAATATTTCAGGAGAAATCGCAAAAGAAATCGTTCAGTATCTTTTGACTTGGAACGTGGGAGCTATCGTCATAGAAGATATCAAACTAAAACAAGATCATGATACGAATAAACGATTCAACCGTCTTGTCCATTCGTTTGCAAAAACAAAATTACAAAAGGCGATTATCACTAGGGGAATTAGATTTGGTTTTAAAATAAAAAAAGTAAATCCCGCTTATACAACCGTTATCGGACGGTTTAAATATAGTAAAAAGTACGGCTTATCCGTTCATGAAGCAGCTGCTTTTGTGATTGGGAGAAGAGGGATTGGTCGTGATGAAAAAATACCACAAGAAATCCTAAACCAGTTACGCACGCTAGTAAAGCCAAAGTTGATTTCTATTCTTGGGTCAATGGAAGAATCCGAGAAAAAGTCAAAAAACGGTAAGCAAAGGCGGAAGTATATGGGGATGTTGTTGAAAAATATAGAAATTTTCAAAGAAAACCATAGTTGGAAACTATGGAACGTGATTCATAAAACATTAATGAGTAAGAACCAGGAATTACAACTGAAGGAGGTGTAATCCTGGTACTAAAATCCATTCTTTGTGGTAGGCTGACCAATGGAAGGAATGGTCTACTGCAAATCACCGGCTCTAACAGAGCAACGCGGGCTGTCTTGAACATTAGGTTCATGACAAGGGTGCAAATCCCTTCCTGATGGAATGACGTGGGAACCGTCACGGTATGTCTCCTTTTCTTGGTTCGGAGGCGAAATGTAGAATTTGATAGATTTTAGTAACCAGGTTTATTTATGAGATTAATATCTATATGTCCAAGTAATACAGAATTAGCAGCCTACTTAGGATTAACATCTTCGTTAGTAGGAGTGGATAACTATTCGGATTGGCCGGAGGATATTCAATCATTGCCAAGATTAGGTTCGGATTTGAATATTGATATGGACAAAGTGGAAGCTTTACAGCCTGACTTAGTATTAGCCTCTCTCTCCGTACCCGGAATGGAACGCAATATCGAAGAGTTGAAAATACGAAACATCCCATTTGTCATTGTCCCCAATCCTAAGACGTTAACGGAGGTTGGAGAAAGTATATTATTTGTTGGAGAAGTTACGAATACCTCTGACAAGGCGAATCAATTATTTGAAAAATACAATACGATACTCGAAAAATATCAATCTTTATCTAATTTAGTGCAAAAGCCTGCAACCCTTTATTGGGAATGGTGGGCAAAACCTATTTTTACTCCTGGAGCAACCAATTGGTTAACTGAAATTAGTATACTTGCAGGGGGAAGAAATATATATGAAGATATGGCACAGTCAAGTGTAAAAACGGAGTGGGAAGAGATCTTACAAAGAAATCCCGATGTTATTTGCCTTATTTGGGTGGGGGTACAAAAAGAAAAAGTTAACCCAAAGGTTATCCTAAAACGTCCTGGGTCGGAACAGTTGTCGGCTATTAAAAACAATCAATTGTATATATTAGATGAGCCATTATTTTGCAGGCCATCCCCTAGATTGTTACTTGGTTTATTTAAAATAGCGAGTATCCTTCACCCTGCTATTTACCCGCCATTTAACGAAAATAACGATCCTTTATTAGATGAGGAAGTTTAATTTCTTTTATGATAGTTATCGAAAGACTCTGAATATATCCCTGTTGGAACGATTTAAATATTTGCTATTTAAGCTTTAATACGGAACAAATATATAAGGAAAGTTCAAGTGTAAATGAAAAATAAGTTTTGGATAAGTCATAAAAAAACACTCATAATGTTGTTAGTACAACATTTATGAGTGCTTTTTATTTTAAAAATGGAGGGTTTCTCTCCCTTTTTAACAAATATCTTGAATAGCTGTTTTATTGTTAATGCGTAACATGCTTTTTATCTTTTCAAAAATAGCTTCTGGAGAAGTATTGAGTGAGATGGCCAATTCTTTAAACAAGATATTTTGTATGGTACTTAAAATTCTACTATCTTGTTCGTAAAACTTCCTACTAGCCTTTTCAATTTCATGCTTTTTCCGCAGCAGGGTATTGGCAACTTTAGCAATATCCATTCGATTTCCAGTATACACAATATCTTTAAAAACTTGGCCACGCAATTGCGGCTTTTCAATCCAATTAATTCCAGCAGAATTAAAAGATTCTAAAATGTTTTCTGCTTCCTCTTTATTCATTAATTTCAATATTACGGTTTTATCATTATCTACAGGGGTACTAATCGTTAATTTCTGACTATTTTCAATGGGATGTATGACATAGTAAGCTTTAGTAATCCCGGTATATGTCTTTTCAGAGATTTCATCTACTCTGCATATACCATGTCCTGAATAGACGATCAAATCACCAATCTTAAACACAGTGCTACCTCCTTAAAAACAAATAGTCAACTAGGTTGACTAAACTTATTTTACACTATTTCTGATTGTATTGTCAATCTAATTGACGATGTTTATCTATGTAATACATAAGAGTGAAGTAAAATATATTAATTTTGCAATTAATAGAATGAACAGGATTATTGAATTATTTGGAGAATACATTAACAAGACTTAAGTTTTCCAAACATAGATCACCTTTGATAAATTGGTGATAAGTCGTAATCCTTTAGACATCTATAAATTATGTAATACATATTAATTATTTTTTTAAAAGAGAGGTAGTTTCAGATGATGAACGGAAAAACCCTGTTTATTGCTGGGCATGCAAAGTTACCCCAAGGGATAGCAGCTAAAAGTGTATTTGAAACATTGACGATTACAGCAGAAATTGATAGAAAATATGGGGTCATACTCGAGGCATCCTGTACATTGGCAACGGAACATGCCCGTGAATTTGTTGGTCAGGTGTTAAGGGGGATCAGTTTAAACGATGGGATTGATGAAGCAATCGCTGCACTTCAAACCTATTATCGAGGTAAAGCTACGAATGCATTGGTGGCTGCATTAAAAGATCTAGATCTCCATTATCAACAAATAAAATCTACTGAAAAAAGTAAGTAATTGGTTTTCATAGAGTTAGAAGAATAAAAAAATATATATTTCTTTACAATTATTATTGAAAAATTCTAACTATTGATATATTATTTTATATAACAACTGGGTGACAGCAATACCCTTGCTGCACGACCGGATTGAAAGTAAAGCAAATGATTAAAATAAAATTGACTATATTCACTTGATCTTCCTTTGTCGGAAGACGAGCTAAGAGTAGGAGTCAGTAGAGCAATCAATGAGGAACTTCATTGTTTGTTTTGCTGGCTCCTTTTTGTATTTCAAATAGTCGGAAAGAGGTGATTAGCGTGAAGGGGGCACTTGATGGAATCCGCATTTTGGATGCTTCGCGGGTACTGGCGGGACCATTTTGCTCAATGATTCTAGGGGATCTGGGAGCAGAAGTAATAAAGATTGAACACTTTGAATCGGGCGATGAAACGAGAGGCTGGGGGCCGCCTTTTGTAAATGGCGAAAGTGCATATTATTTAAGTGCAAATCGGAATAAACAAAGTATGACACTTAATCTTAAATCAGAAGAAGGTAAAGAGATTTTTTCCAAACTGGCAGCAACAAGCGATATCGTTGTTCAAAACTTTAAAACTGGGACACTTGAAAAAATGGGTTTAGGCTATCCGCAGCTAAAAGCAAATAACCCTGGGTTGATTTTCGCTTCCATTACAGGTTTTGGGTCAACTGGTCCATATAAGGATTTACCTGGCTATGATTATATCATTCAAGCAATGAGTGGTCTGATGAGTATCACTGGCGAGCCTGATGGGAGTCCAGTAAAAGTTGGAGTCGCTATTGCAGATGTGTTAACAGGATTATATACCTGTATTGGGATTTTAGGTGCCTTGCAACATAGAAATGTGACTGGGGAAGGGCAGGAAATTGATATTTCCTTGATGGATTGTCAGGTTTCTTCATTAATTAACGTCGCAAGCAATTATTTATCCAGCGGAGTGGTTCCAAAACGTATGGGGAATCGGCACCCAAATATTACCCCGTATCAGGTGTTTAAGACCAAGGACGGCGATCTTGTTATTGCCGTAGGAAACGATCAGCAGTTTAAGAGATTTGCTGCTGTTCTGGGTAGACCTGAATTAGCAGAAATGGAAGAATTTATTCATAATGAACAGCGTTTACAGAATACGTATAAACTGATTGCCATTTGTGAAGAACTGCTGTCAAAAAAGCCGAAGAAAGAATGGAAAGAAGTATTAGATGCAGCTGGAATTCCTAATGGACCAATCAATACAGTTGCTGAAATGTTTGAGGATCCACAGATAAAGGCTAGAGAGATGGTAGTGGAGATGGAACACCCATTAATTGACAATCTTCAATTAACAGGTTCACCGCTAAAATTATCAGCAACACCGGTAACCATGAGGCGTCATCCTCCATTGTTTGGTGAACACACTGAAGCACTGTTAGAGAGCATTGGATACAATTCTGAAGAAATTTCAAATTTAAAACAAAATAAAATTATATAGGGAGGAAAAATAAAATGATGAATTTTGAATTAACAGATGAGCAGCAAAGTGTAAAGGATATGGTTAGAAAATTTGTCGATAAGGAAATCATTCCAAACATTAAGGAGTGGGATCGTCAAGGTCATTTTGAACCAGCGATTTTGGAAAAATTGGCGGATTTGCAAGTTATGGGAGTCTGTATCCCTGAAGAGTATGGCGGGGCTGGCATGGATTATAATACACTGGCCATTGTATGTGAAGAATTGGAACGGGGAGATACTGCTTATCGTACAGCCGTTTCTGTTCATACTGGGCTAAATAGCATGACCATATTGCAATGGGGAAATGAGGAACAAAAACAAAAGTATTTAGTCCCTCAAGCAGAGGGTCGTAAAATTGGTGCCTTCGGATTAACAGAACCCAATGCGGGATCTGACGTTGCTGCGATGAATACAACTGCTGCAAGAAATGAAGATTACTATATTCTGAATGGATCTAAAACATGGATTTCTCTTTGTGATGTTGCCGACCATTTCTTGATTTTTGCCAAGACAGATCATGATATTGGGCATAAAGGAATCACTGCATTTATAGTAGAACGCAGTTTTGCAGGAGTAGAAACGAAGGCTATCAAAGGTAAGTTGGGGATTCGCGCAGGAAATACTGGAGAAGTATTTTTAACGGATGTCAAAGTTCCTGTTGAGAACAGATTGGGTGAAGAAGGAGAGGGGTTTAAAATTGCCATGGCTGCCCTAGATAACGGCCGATTTACTGTTGCTGCAGGAGCAGTAGGCTTAATAGAAGCTAGCCTTGAAGCAAGTCTTAAGTATTGCCATGAACGGAAAACATTTGGCAAAGAGATTGGAAAACACCAGCTTGTTCAGCAAATGATTGCAAAGATGAGCGCCAATCTTGAGATTTCTAGACTGCTAGTTTTTAAAGCTGGCTGGTTAAAGAATCAGGGGAAACGAAATACAAAGGAGACGTCTCTTGCTAAGTGGATTTCATGTAATGCTGCATTTGATGCTGCAAATGATGCTGTTCAAATCCATGGGGCTTATGGTTATTCAGATGAATATCCAGTAGAGCGCTTTTTGCGGAACTCCAAAGCTCCTGTAATCTATGAAGGTACAAGGGAGATCCATACGATTATGCAGGGGGAGTACGCTTTAGGTTATAGGGAGGATAAGATTCTTCGTAAACAATTGCCTGCATGGCTATTTGAGCAAGGTTCCGTCACTAAATAATTGCGAGAATAATATGAAATAAGGAAAAACCGGTCATTTCGGGCTGTTGACAATCTAATAGGAATTTTTAAAACCTGTATAGAATTTTATTCTATACAGGTTTTTTATTGGGAGAATTTATATGATGGGTCGGAAAGATGATTATCAAAGTAAAATGGAGTTTAAGAAAAGATGTATTTCACATGTCGTTGTTTAATTTCAAAAATTCTAAAAATTCCGTCGAAATGATTTACTTTGTAAAATTTTTGTTATTTAATAGATACATATTTAAAATTTTTAAATAATTAGGGGGTAGTGCAATGAGAAAGATTGTAAACAAGACATTTTTATTCATTTCTGTTCTATTGATTGTTGCGTTAACAGCTTGCAGCGGCAGTAGTACAGAAACATCAGGAAAGGATGATTCTAAAGAAGGTGGACAAGCAGGTAAAAGCGTAAAAGCCAAAATTGGAGTCATCTCGTATTTAAGTGGTCCTGGAGCTGCTTATGGTGAAGCGATTACAAGTGGTTTGAAGTTAGCTCAAAAAGAAATTAATGCAAAAGGCGATGTGAACATTGAGCTTGTGATTGAAGACTCTGCAGGAAAGCAGGAACAGGCTTTATCAGCTGCACAAAAACTCATGAATGACGATGACATCGTGGCTCTTTTGGGACCAACTTTAAGTACTGAAATGAATGTTGTTGGTCCTGAGGCGGACTTAAATGGAATTCCTATTATGGGTACTTCCACTACCGCTGTGGGAATTCCACAAATTGGGGACTACGTTTTCCGAAATTCATTGCCTGAGTCACTTGCCATTCCTGCCTCCATTAAAAAAGCAGCCGATAAATTCGGTGCGAAGAAGATTGCTATCATGTACGGCAATGACGATGTTTTCACAAAATCAGGATTTGATACGATGAAAAAAGAAGCAGAAGATATGGGACTTGAAGTTTTAACGATTGAAACCTTCCAAAAAGGACAGTCTGACTATAATGCTCAATTGACCAAAATCAAGGGACTTAATCCAGATTTGATTCTATGCTCGGCTCTTTATAATGAAGGCGCTGTCATCATGGATCAAGCTAGAAAAATTGGTATTGATGTACCTTTTGTAGGAGGAAATGGCTTTAACTCACCGCAGGTCATTGAAATTGCTGGAAAAGCTTCTGAGGGATTAATTGTTGCCACTCCATGGTTTGGTGATAAAGAAGATCCGAAGGTAAAGGATTTCGTACAAAAATTTGAAGCCGAATTCGGCAAGAAACCAGACCAATTTGCTGCTCAGGCCTATGATGCTCTATATATTTATGCAGAGGCTTTAAAAAATGCAGGTGAAGCTGACAGGGACGCACTTCGCGATGCACTTGCTGAAATCAAAGACTTAGAGGGTGTCCTTGGTAAATTCTCCTTTGATAAAGATGGGGATGTTGTTATGGACCCGACTGTACTTATCATCAAAGACGGAAAGTTTCAAATATTTGAATAAAAAATTTGAGTAAAAGGGTGAGATGCCTTGCTATTAGAGCAGCTAATTAACGGAATAACACTAGGAAGCATCTACGCCATCGTTGCCCTTGGCTTCACACTGGTTTTTGGGGTTCTTGGCATCATTAATATGGCACACGGTGAAATCTTTATGTTCGGGGCTTTTATAGGAGTAATCGTTACAAGTACACTGGGATTGCCGCTTTGGGTTGCGTTTGCCGCGGCCATCATTGTAACGGTCATTATGGGTTATATGCTAGAGCGCTTTGCACTAAGACCGCTGCGCGGGAAGCAAGGCGTCTCACACCTTGCTCCATTAATAAGTACGATCGGAGTCTCGATATTACTTGAAAATCTTTCGCATCACATATTCGGTGCAGGAAATCATCCTTTCAGTAATGCGTTTGCTGAGATTCGTTTCCAAATCGGCTCCATCACCGTTTATGTTGTGCAAATCCTAATTTTTGTCATATCGGTTGTTTTAATGATGTCTCTTTCCTATTGGCTATCCAAAACAAAAGCTGGAAAAGCTCTTCGTGCAACCGCAGAAAATTTGGAAACGGCTAGTATCCTGGGAGTTAATACAAAACGAATCATTACGTTAACAGTGGTTATTGCATCGGCAATGGGTGGTATTGCTGGAATATTAGTAGGTATGGCATTCAACTCCGTTAACCCGCAAATGGGATTATCAATGGGACTTAAAGGACTGGCCATTATCATATTAGGAGGAATGGGAAATGTGAAGGGTGCCATGGCTGGCGGATTAATTCTTGGATTGTCCGAAACGTTGGTAGTTGCCTACGGAGATTCAGGATATCGTGATGCCATTGCCTTTGTAACCATCATCATTATCCTTTTATTAAGACCACAAGGGCTTTTTGGGCAAAAGACAGCTGGGGCGGGGAGGTAATAGCATGCTTGGAGAATTAATCAATCCATATTACCTACAAGTCGCTTCCTTTATTTTGATCAATATTATTCTCGGATTAAGCATATACATTACTCTTTCTTCCGGACAACTTTCTTTAGGAAATGCCGGGTTTATGGGAATTGGAGCCTATACGTCTGCTTTATTAACCATCAACTATGATGTACCCATGATTATTGGAATCATTGCGGGGGCTTTAGTTGCAGGGATCGTCGGAATTCTGATTGGAATGCCTTCTCTCAGATTAACAGGTGTTTATTTGGCGATTGCCACCCTGGGCTTTGGTGAAGTCATCCGTGTATTCTTTGTAAACTGGGAATCTGTTACGAAAGGTGCCATAGGAATTTCGGGTATTCCTCAAATAGGCAGAGAGCTCTTCAGAATTTTTAGAGATGCCGGATTTGATCCAAGTATAATCGGCTTAAGAAATAATCAATTTGTTTATTTACTCGTCCTCATCATATTATTACTTATTAACCTTGTGCTCATTTGGTTTTTGATCAGACAAAGCAAATCCCGTGTGGGACGAGCTTTCGCATCGATCAAAATGGATGAAAAAGCTGCAGAAGCCATGGGAATCAATATTACCTATTATAAAGTGTTATCCTTTGCGCAAGGAGCAGTAATATCCGGTTTTGCCGGAGCGTTATTTGCTCATGTTATGGGATTTATCAGTCCGGCGGATTTCTCCTATCATCGTGCGGTCGAAATCCTGATTTTTGCCATTTTTGGCGGCAGTGAAGTCATTTGGGGTGCTATTTTTGGAGCAACTTTTATGACGATCATGCCCGAGGCGCTAAGATTTATTAGCGAATACCGCTATGTCATTTATGGACTTATTCTGATCTTTATGATGGCATTCCGTCCGCAAGGATTGATTGATGTATCGACTTTGCAGTGGTTTAAAAAGAAGTTTTCAAAAAAGGAGGCCGCTCATGGTTCTGAAAATCAAAAACATCTCTAAAAACTTTGGCGGCATCTCCGCTTTAACTGATGTTACCTATTCCATTCAGGATGGTGAGATCTACGGTCTCATTGGACCAAACGGTGCAGGGAAAACAACGATGTTTAATGTCATTACGAACATGTTTCCCCAGTCATCTGGAGAGATTACCTTTCTTGACGAAAAAATAACGGGGCTCAAACCCCACAAAATTACCGATAAGGGGATTTGCCGCACCTTTCAAAATATCCGACTTTTCTCTCAAATGACCGTTTTAGAAAATGTGCTGGTTGGAGGACATACCCGCAGTAAATCGGGAGTATTAAGCGGCGTCTTTCGGATAAAATCACAGCGTCAAGAAGAAGAAAGGCTGCATCAAACCGCAAATGAACTCCTGGAGCTGGTGGGTTTATCCTCTTATGGAGATGTTGCAGCAGAAAATTTAGCCTATGGCCAGCAAAGAAGACTTGAAATTGCCAGAGCATTAGCAAGTCATCCGAAGCTATTATTGTTGGATGAGCCAGCTGCAGGAATGAATGAAACCGAAACAGAGGAATTATTTTATTTAATAAAAAAAGTCCAACAAAAAGGGATTACCGTCCTTTTAATTGAACATGACATGCCGCTTGTCATGAAGTTGTGTGACCGAATTACCGTATTAAACTTTGGAAAGAAACTGGCTGAGGGTACACCTGAGGAAATTCAAAACAATCAAGCTGTTATTGAAGCCTACCTCGGAAAAGAGGAGGATGATCATATTGCTTAAAGTATCAGGAATTGAGACTTTTTATGGGAAAATTCAGGCACTAAAAGGAGTCAGCCTTGAAGTGGAACAAGGTAGTATTGTGACGATCCTTGGTGCAAACGGTGCAGGAAAAACAACGACCATGAAAACCATAGCAGGGTTATTAAAACCAAAGCAGGGAACTGTTGAGTTTTTAGGAGAAGATGTTACAAGTTTAAGGCCAGACCAGCTTGTTAAAAAGGGGATTGCTCTTGTTCCAGAGGGAAGAGCGATTCTCTCGAGTATGACGGTGATGGAAAACCTTGAAATGGGAGCTTACCATCGAAATGATAAAGAGATTGGAAATGATATTGAAGATGTCATGAAGCACTTTCCGATTTTAAAAGAAAGAAAGAATCAGCTTGGCGGAACCCTTTCTGGCGGGCAGCAACAAATGCTAGCTATAGCAAGAGCGTTACTTTCACGACCAAAACTATTGCTTTTAGATGAGCCTTCAATGGGACTTGCTCCATTAATTGTTGCAGATATTTTTAAGATTATAAGAGAAATAAGAGATACTGGAACGACAGTACTCCTCGTTGAACAAAACGCAAAGCAAGCGCTGAAGGTTGCTGACTATGGTTACGTATTGGAAACAGGAAAAGTAAGTATCAGCGGAAAATCAGAAACTCTTTTAGAAGATCCTAGGATTGTAGAAGCATACCTTGGAAGAAGATCAAGTTAGAGGAATACCTGTGTACATAGCATTCCTGATTTTGGTGCGTGACACACTCGATTCAAGAGTCATTCCGCCAAATAAAATGAGAAAAGGAAAAACCGGTCATTTGACCGGTTTTTTTGTTAATTCTCTTACCTTCCTGCCGGCAACAAAACCAATTACCAATTTACTGAGTAGTGGGAATTTGTTAGAATGAAAAAGAAAAAAATGATGCAAAGTAATCATGGAACATTTGATAATTCGCAAAGAGGAGAAGAATGATCATAATCCAATTTCCTGAGCTTTGTCCTCCTATTTTTACTTTACATCTAGAAAAATCATTTTAATAAGTAACATGGCTAGTAATCAAATTGGTAATTGAATCTAGTAGATAGGAGCTTATATGAGTTTAAAGATATATGATATTTTAAAATTAGATATTTTGAAGGATGCGAAGGTCATAGCTGGAGAGAATTTAGTTATGGACAGAGTGGTTCAATGGGTTTCTGCGATGGAAATGCCGGTTGAGAGCTTTGTCCGTAAGAACGAATTAGTTTTAACTACTGCTATTGGTTGTGGCCAGAACCTTAAGGAATTCGAGAAATTTGTTCAGGATGTTATGGATTCAGAGGCAACTGCTCTAGCGGTGGCACTTGGACGTCATGTTTTTGAGATTCCACATGAGATCATGGAACTGGCGAATAAGAATCAATTTATTCTTATTGAAATTCCATGGGAAGTTCGTTTTTCTGAAATCATTGAAGCGGTAATGCTGCAATTAAATGATATCAATCATAAAGAGAGTCGCAGATCAGAAAAAGTGCAGCAGGAGCTTTTAAATTTAATTCTTAAAGAAACAGAGCTTACCTGTATTGCAGACTATTTATACCAGAATGTAGGTTGCCCAGTTATTATTACTGATCAAATTGGGACTATTCAAGCTCAAAGTGAAGAGATTCCTAGTTTACTAGATAATTGGCGCGAATATGCAGTAAAAGGAATAATCCCAGATAGAAAGAAAAGGTCATTATCTTCACATGACCCAATGATCCAAAAAATACAAACAATTAAAATTGAAGGTTACTGTATAGTACAGCTTCCTGTTATTCAGGTCTCAGGAAATACTCAAGACTTTTTATTTGTTATCCTTCCATCTGATATATCGTTGGATCAGTTTTTAACACAGTATACCGTCAATGTATTAGAACACGCAGTGACAACAATAGCTCTTTGGTTTTCAAGGAAAAATGCGGTCGAGGAGGCAAAATTACTGCTTCATGACTCATTTATAAAAGAGCTGATTAATGGAGAATTCACTTCATTGGAGCAAGCGGTTTCAAGAGCCGAAATCGTGGGTTATAATCTTAAATTGCCGTATATTTGCATTATTGGTGCACCTGAAAACTTGAAAATGCTTTTTCAAACAAGGAATATAGATGAAGGAGCTTATCAGCAATGGACTGAAAGCATGGTTCATTATCTGAAGGAAGAAATCTACTACGCTGCAAATTCACTAAATAAAGAAGTAATGATTACCTATCAGGAGCAGCAGTTGTTAGTTTTTCTTGAAATTTCATTAGAAAAGAAAAAGGAAGGCGTAACCAACTTTTTAGATCTTGTTGAACGTCGCTTAAGAAGTTTACTCCCGAAAGTTGTCATTTATTGGGGTATTGGAAATTATAATGAGGATATATTTGGTTTTAAAGAAAGCTATCAAAATGCCAAAGTTGCCTTAAATATATGCAGGAATAAAAAAGGGATTGGCAATCGGGTTATGTATGAAAATACCCGAGTTGACCGTGTGCTTTTAAATCTATTTCAAAATTCAGAGATGAAAGAAATTATTATGACTACAGTTGAGCCCTTATTAGAATATAATAATCAACGGAATCTTGATTTAATCGAGACAATCAGTACATATAATCATTATCAAGGAAATGTAAGTAAGACAGCAAAAGCATTGTTTCTACATCGGCAATCCTTACTTTACCGTTTAAGAAAAATTGAAGAATTAACAGGTCTTTCACTTGTGGATCCCGATGATTTGTTCTTGTTAGATTTAAGTATCAAAACTTGGAAAATGGGAAATTAACACAATACTTTACACTATGAACTAAATAGAATGAAACCAGCTAAAGGGATATCGTTTATCTTCTAAGCTGGTTTTTTTGTAGATAAGATAAATATCATCAAATTATAAAAAAAATGTATGAAAAGAAACGTTTCTTATCGTCAATTTTGACAATTGATATCTCAGATAGAAGAGCTTAGTATTTATAAACATATAGTAAATATCAAGGAGGGGAAAGTTCCATGACTTCTACTAAAATGAAAAAAGATATGAAAATTCGTGATGTATGGGATGCAAGAAAACGAATTAGTCAGATTATCAATCGGACACCACTCATTCAATCAACTATCTTATCAGAAAAAGTCAATCGTAATGTCTATCTAAAACTAGAAAATGTTCATGAAGTGGGAGCATTTAAGGTAAGAGGGGCGGCTAATAAAATTCTGAGCTTAAGTCAAGAAGAAAGAAAACGAGGAGTGGCAACGTACTCAACAGGAAACCATGGCATGGCGGTTGCCTATGTTGCTAAAAAGCTTGGGATTGATGCCGTTGTCTGTATTTCTAATCGAGTGCCAAAAGCAAAAGTGGACTCATTAAAAAGGCTCGGGGCTCAAATTGAGATTGTTGGTGACAGCCAAGATGAAGCGGGTGTTCGCTGTTATGAGCTTGAAAATGAGAAAGGGTTAACCGTGATTGAGCCGTTTGATGATCCACATGTTATTGCTGGACAAGGTACGATTGGATTGGAATTATTGGAGGATCTTCCTTATATAAAAGATGTGATTGTTCCGCTTTCAGGGGGGGGACTGCTTTCAGGAATCGGTTTGGCATTGAAATCCAATAATCGTGATATAAGAGTAACTGGTGTTTCGATGGAACGTTCGGCAGTCATGTATGAAAGTTTAAAAGCTGGGAAACCAATTATGTTAGAGGAAAGTGAGACACTCGCTGATAGTTTACTAGGCGGAATAGGACTTGATAATCAATACACTTTTCAAATGGTCCAGCAATATATGGACAATGTAGTTCTTATTCCTGAAGAGGAAATTGCTTATAGTATGGCGTTTATGATGGACAAACATAGGATGATTATGGAAGGTGCAGCAGCGACAGGGATTGCTGCTGTTTTAGGCAGCAAAATCCCGCATCAAGAGGGTGATATAGCTGTAATTATTAGCGGTCAGAATGTCGATCTATCCATCCTGCTTACGTTAATTCAAACTTACACTGGTAAACTAAAATGAAAGACCGTCAAAAGAATCCGCCATTTTAGGATTTTATGGCGGTTTTTTTATGCAAGAAACAGTTTATTTGAGCTGATAAATTTGACTAGAAATCTCGAAAATCTTTCATACAAAATGTCAGATGAAATAATGGAATCCATTTTCGTATAATACAAACAAATAGAAATATTCAAAAAAATTAAACACAAACCTTAGGAGAACGGAGTGCAGAGAAAATATGTCTTTCTCAATAGCGGAATATAAAGAGAGAATTCGCAAAACAAAAGAACGGATGATGCAAAAAGGAATCGACGTTTTGCTTATCACAGACCCTGCTAACCTTAATTATCTATCCGGTTATGATGGCTGGTCATTTTATGTACATCAGATGCTGGTTTTAATGATTGATGAAGAACAGCCAAAATGGATTGGGCGCGGGCAGGATGCCAATGGGGCAAAAGCAACCACATGGCTCTCCCATGAAAATATCATTTCTTACCCAGATGATTATGTTCAATCAGAGGTCAAGCATCCGATGGATTTTGTCGCTGATCGATTAAAAGAATTTGGCAAAGCACACGGCACTATTGGAGTAGAAATGGAAAACTATTATTTTACAGCCAAATGCTATGAGCAGCTAAAAAAAGGACTGCAAAATGCCAGCTTCCAAGATGCTAGTTTGCTAGTTAATTGGGTACGGTTGATAAAGTCAGATGCAGAAATTGGGTACATGAAACGTGCTGCTAAGATAGTAGAAAAGGCGATGCAGGCAGGAATTGATTTAATTGAAGCCGGAGTCAGGGAATGTGATGTAGCGGCAAAGATTTTTTACACTCAGATTACTGGAACTGAAGAATTTGGCGGAGATTACCCATCCATTGTTCCATTGCTGCCATCCGGAGAAAAAACTTCTACACCACATTTAACCTGGACAGATGACCGCTATAAAGATGGAGACGCCGTTATTTTAGAAGTGGCAGGCTGCTATAAAAGATATCATTCACCACTGGCAAGGACGGTACAGATAGGAAAACCAAAAGATGAAATGAAAACCCTTTCAGGTGTAGCTGTAGAAGGCATTAATGCCTGCTTGGATATGATTCGTCCAGGCATTGCTTGTGAAGAGATTGAAGAAACATGGAGAAAAACAATTGAAAAAAGTGGATTTGTAAAAGAATCTCGGTTGGGCTACTCAATGGGATGTAATTATCCGCCGGATTGGGGAGAGCACACTGTGAGCATAAGAAAAGGCGACAAAACAATCCTGCAGCCTAACATGACCTTCCACCTCATTCCGGGATTGTGGCTTGACGATTATGGCTTTGAGGTGAGCGAGTCCATTCGAATTACGGACACAGGTTGTGAAACCTTTGCTAGGCTCCCAAGGGACCTAACTTTAAAGGGATTTCAGTATTCAAATTAGACATAGATTGGTGGTGAAATAAACATTGCTTATTTTTACAGAACAAGATTTAAAGGAATATGTGCAACTGAATTCTGAGGCTGTGAAGCTAGTAGAAGATGCATTTACGAAGCTATCAAATAATGAGGCATCGATGCCGCCGATTATGAGAGTGGATATTGAGGATCGAGACGGTGAAGTAGATGTAAAAACAGCTTATATCAAGGGAAAAGATATGTTTGCCATCAAAATTTCTTCCGGTTTTTTTAATAATTATCAGCTTGGACTGACAACTGGAAATGGAATGATGGTCTTAATCAGCACTCAAACTGGAGTTCCGGAAGCAATACTCTTAGATAATGGATATCTAACAGATGTTCGTACTGCTGCTGCAGGTGCGGTTGCGGCTGCCTTTCTTTCTAAGAAATCAATTGAAACCGTTGGTGTTATTGGAGCGGGCAGCCAGGCAAAATATCAGCTTAGGGCACTAAATATTGTGAGAAGTTTTACTAAAGTCCTTGTATATGCCAGGTCATTGGCAAGGGCCCAAAAATTTGCTGAAGAAATGACAGCTGAATTAGGGGTAGAAGTGATTGCGGTTGGAAGTGCAGAAGAAGTGGTAAGAAACAGTGAAACGGTGATTACGACCACCCCAGCAAAAGAGCCGATTATAAAAGCAGATTGGCTGCATCCAGGTCTTCATATTACTGCGATGGGATCGGATGCAGAGCATAAACAAGAATTAGAGCCGGAAGTATTGGCGAAAGCAGACATCCTTGTATGTGATACAAAAGCCCAATGTGCTCGTTTAGGAGAACTCCACCATGCCCTTACAGCTGGTGTACTCACTGAGGAGTCACAGGTTGTTGAATTAGGTGACCTGACATCTTTAAAAGCTGCAGGACGGGTAAATGAAGAACAAATTACCGTTTGTGATTTAACAGGTACGGGTGTACAGGATACAGCCATTGCCCTGTTTGCATATCAAGAAATGACCAAGAGGAATAAAGGGTTAAGAATTGAAAACAAAAAAATCTTACTAAAAAATTAAAGAGGAGTGGTTTTAATGAAAAACGCAAAAATGGGAACGAAAGCAGTATGGGCAGGAGAAAAGGATTATTTAGTACATGGAGCAACACAAGTACCAGTAGTGTTAAGTGTAGCTTACGGTTATGACGATATGGATGAATGGTATGATGTAGCAATTGGAAAAAAGAAAGGACATATCTATGGACGTAATACAAATCCAACAGTTCAGGCTTTTGAAGATAAAATCAAAATCCTTGAAGGAGCAGAAGCAGCAACAAGCTTTTCAACAGGGATGGCAGCAATCAGTAATACATTATCTACCTTCTTAGTACCTGGTGACCGTATTGTTTCTATTAAAGATACATATGGCGGAACAAATAAAATCTTTACTGAGTTCTTACCTCGTCAGGAAATTGAAGTAGCATTATGTGAAACTGGAAATCATGAACAAATTGAACGTGAAGTGGAAAAAGGCTGCAAAATTTTATACTTAGAAACACCAACAAACCCGACTGTTAAAATTACCGATATCGAACGTATGGCAAAAGCAGGTAAAGCTGCTGGTGCACTCGTTATCGTTGATAATACATTTGCTACCCCAATGAATCAAAATCCACTTTCTTTAGGTGTTGATTTAGTTATCCATAGTGCAACAAAGTTTTTGGGTGGACACGCAGATGCATTAGGCGGCGTGGTTTGCGGTTCTGAAGAACTAGTTGAAAAGATTTATCACTTCCGTGAAATTAATGGAGCCACAATGGACCCAATGGCTGCTTACCTTATTTTACGCGGGATGAAAACTCTTCATTTACGAGTTCGTCAGCAATGTGAAAGTGCAATGACTCTAGCAAAATATTTGCAGACAAAAGAGATGGTAGAAGCTGTTTATTACCCTGGTCTTGAAACACATCCGCACCATGATATTGCGAAAAAACAAATGAAGGACTTTGGCGGCATGCTCAGCTTTGCGGTTAAGGGCGGTGTTGATACAGTACGTGATCTTCTTCCTAAACTGCAATATGCAAACCGTGCAGCAAACTTAGGTGCAGTCGAAACAACAGTTGGACCAGCTCGTACAACAAGCCATGTAGAATGTACCCCAGAAGAACGTGCTGCAGTGGGAATTCCAGAAGGACTTATCCGAATCTCATGCGGAATTGAAGAAATCGAAGATATCATTGCTGATTTTGAACAAGCATTCAACCATGTTGAAAGTATGTTAAAAGTAAAATAATCTTCCATTCAAATACCAGGGGGAAATGAACAGATGGCAGATCATGCTAATCATCCTTTAGTCATTCAGGCAAATGGATTATCAGATCAACTTATTGAATGGAGACGTAAATTTCATCAGCATCCCGAACTCAGCTTTCAAGAGTTCGGGACCTCCCAATTCGTTGCTGAAGTCCTAAAAAAGATTAAGGGTTTTCATGTTGAAACAGGAATAGGAGTAGAAACAAGTGTAGTCGGTACATTAACTTCAGGAGAAGGACCTGTAATAGCAATTCGGGCTGATATGGACGCACTGCCGATCAAGGAAGAAAATACATTCGTATATAAATCAAAAAATGAAGGGGTTATGCATGCCTGCGGACACGATGCCCATACGACAATCTTACTTGGAGCAGCCCATCTTCTTGCTAAAAAGTTTGAAAGAGAAGAGCTGAAGGGAACAGTCAAATTTATTTTCCAGCCAGCAGAAGAGAGTACAGATGAAAAGGGATTTTCAGGTTCGCCATACATGGTACAAGCTGGTGCGTATGATGGTGTGGATGCTGCCATTGCCCTTCATATGTGCCCATGGCTTCCTGTAGGAGCAGCTCAAGTGAATGATGGGTACAGTATGGCAAATGTTGATGTGTTTACTGCTAAAATTTTCGGAACCGGCGGCCATGGTGCATATCCTGAACTTGGGACGGACCCGATTTGGATGCTTGGAGTTGTCATGCAGGCCTTACATGGGATTGTTGCCCGAAAATTACCGGCTCTAGAAGCGGGCGTGATTAGTATTGGGCAGATTCATGCCGGAACCGCAAGCAATATTATTCCTAATGAAGTAGTGATAAACGGCACGATTCGCAGCTATACTCCTGAAGCCCGTGATTTATTGAGTTCGGAGTTAATGAAGGCTCTGTCAATAGTCGAACCATTGGGAGGCAGCTATTCGCTCGATGTAGAAAGAGGAGAACCTGCTTTATACAATGATGCTCATATTAACAACTTATTTTTAAAGTCGATTGAAGAATTGTATCCGAATTTTGAGATTGTCAAGCGTCCCTTTGGTATGGGCGGTGAAGATTTTGGATATGTGACTCAAAAAATACCAGGTGCTTTATTTTTCCTTGGAAGTGGAACACAGGATGGAATTCAAAGGGATTTGCACACCCCAGTCTATGATCTAGATGAGAGCAGCTTGGCAAAAGGTGCTGCGATTCTTACACAGACAGCTTTGAATTTTTTGAAAGAAGAATCCCATTCTCCCATTAACATAAAAACGGAGGTTCAGATCCATGTCTCATAAATTAGCTTTTATCGGATTCGGTGTAGTTGGTCAGGGGTTAGCAGAAATATTGCTGGAGAAAAAAGAAGAATTAAAGCTAAAAGAGGGATTTGAGGCAAAAGTTGTTGCAATTTCTGATTTTATCAAAGGTTCTATCTATAATCCAAACGGTCTTGATATAGAAATAGTTTTAAAGACATTAAAAGAAACAGGGAATTTAGAAAATTATCCACAAACACCTGGATTAAGTAAAGGATGGGATAGTTTTAAAACCATTGTTGACACAAATGCTGATACGATAATTGAAGTGTCCTATACGGATGTAAAAACAGGGCAGCCTGCGATTGACCATTGTAAAGCAGCATTTGAAAGCGGAAAAAACGTGGTGATGACGAATAAAGGTCCCGTTGCCCTTGCCTATAAAGAGCTATCAGAAGTTGCTAAAAAGCACGGTGTTTCATGGGGCTTTGAAGGTACTGTCATGAGTGGTACTCCATCATTAAGAATGCCGATTGTTACATTAGCAGGTAATGAAATAAAGGAAATTCGTGGAATATTGAATGGAACCACCAATTACATTTTAACGAAAATGGAACAGGAAGGCGTCTCCTATGAAGCTGCATTAAAGGAAGCGCAGGAGCTTGGGTATGCTGAAGCAGATCCTGCTAGTGATGTAGAGGGCTATGATGCAAGATATAAGATTGTTATTCTAGCAAATTATATTATGGGCATTCCATTAAAAGTAGAAGACGTTTCCTGCAAAGGGATTACAGATATTTCGCTAAAAGACATTGAAACCGCTAAATCTGAAGGAAAACGTTGGAAGTTACTTGCTAAGGTTAACAAGGAAAACGGCAATGTGACTGCCTCAATTGCACCTGAAAAAGTTGACATTACGGATTCTTTGGCTTCTATCGGAGGCGCTGTCAATGCGATTACCTATGAATGTGATTTACTAGGTCCAGTCACATTAAGCGGGGCAGGAGCAGGTAAAACTGAAACAGGATTTTCTCTTTTAATAGACTTGATTAATATCAACCGTGAACGTCAACCGGTGATGGTTTAAGTAAGAAAGGGAAGGGTGGGAATTTGATGACAGTGCAAATTAGAGGTCAGAAGATGTTGATTGGTGGATCATGGGTAGGACGTAACGAGATCATTGAAGTTCGTGACCCTCAAGATAATAGTTTAATTGATACTGTACCTGCTGCCAGTAAAGAGGACATGATTCAATGTATTGAAGATGCAAAAGAAGGTGCGAAGATTGCTGCCGCCATGCCTGTGCATGAAAGAATCAGAGTAATCAATGCCGCTGCTGATTATATTGAAGAACATAAACAAAGATTTGCTTTTATCATAAGTAAAGAAGGCAGTAAAACCATTAGGGAAGCGCTGAAAGAGGCAGCGAGATGTGTTCAAACGTTACGCATTAGTGCCGAAGAAGCAAGAAGAATCACTGGCGAAACACTATCCTTTGACCAAATGCCTGGAAGTGAGAATCGGGTTGGTTATTATTACCGTTTCCCGATTGGCATTATTGCAGCGATTACCCCATTTAACGATCCGTTAAACCTTGTCGCCCACAAAGTAGGACCAGCCATTGCGTCTGGAAATGCGATTATTGTGAAACCAGCAAGTGTTACACCCCTAAGTGCACTTTTGCTTGCTGAGGCTTTCTCACATGCAGGACTCGCGCCTAAAGTGTTATCTGTTATAACAGGCCGTGGTCGTGAGATTGGAGACATCCTTGTCACCCATCCTGCTATACGAATGATTAGTTTCACAGGAGGCTTGGAAGCGGGAGAAGATATTGTTCGTAAAGCAGGTTTAAAAAAGATAAGTATGGAACTTGGTTCGAATTCTCCGGTTATTGTGCTGGAAGATGCAGATATGTTGGAAGCGGTTGAATCATCTGTATCTGGTGCATTTTGGGCAGCAGGTCAAAATTGTTTAGGTGTACAGCGGGTGTATATCCAAGAGAGCATTATGACAGCATTCCAACAAGCATTTATTTCCCGGACCGAGCTATACAATGTAGGGGATAAACAATCTACCTTAACGGATATGGGACCACTGATTACGGAAAAAGAAGCAATCCGAGTTGAAAAAATGGTTGAGGAAGCAATTGAAAAAGGTGCTCAATTACTCACTGGCGGACAGCGAAACGGAGCATTTTATTCTCCGACTGTTCTGTCAAATGTTCCGGAGAATTGTCAAATTGCAAAGGAAGAAATTTTTGGTCCAGTTGTTCTTCTTTACCCGGTAGCGGATTTGGATGAGGCAATCCAAAAATCAAATAGTGTGGACTATGGTTTACAGGCAGGTATTTTTACAAAAGACATTGAAAAAGCTCATAAGGCGATTGCTCAATTGGACGTTGGCGGAATTATGATTAATGACAGCAGCGACTATCGAATTGATGCAATGCCATTTGGCGGGGTTAAAAAATCCGGATTAGGCAGAGAAGGGATCAAGTTCGCCCTTCAAGAAATGACCGAACCAAAAGTGGTGTGCTTTAAATTAAATTAGACTAATGGGAATTCCAGTCATAGGAGGGAACTTGGCATGTCATTTGCAACGTATGAGTATAAAGAGAGAATTCGCAAAACAAAAGAACGAATGCAGCAAAAAGGAATCGATGTTCTGCTGATTACCGATCCGGCTAATATAAATTATCTATCCGGTTACGATGGCTGGTCGTTTTACGTGCATCAGATGTTAGTCGTCATTATTGACGAAGATCAGCCGATGTGGATTGGCAGAGAAATGGATGCCAATGCTGCAAAGGTCACAACATGGCTTTATCGCGATAACATTATTCCTTATCCAGATGATTATATTCATTCCGACATCAAGCACCCGATGGATTTCGTGGCCGGGATTTTAAAGGAAATAGGTCAAGATAACCGTTCGATAGGTGTGGAAATGGAAAACTATTATTTCACAGCCAAGAGTTATATGCAGCTAAATAAAGGATTACCGAATGCGGCCTTTCACGATGCAACCTTATTAGTGAACTGGGTACGACTGATCAAATCAGATGCCGAAATCGAGTATATGAAACGCGCAGCGATCATCGCCGAAAAAGCGATGAAGGCGGGGATTGAATTAATTCAAGAAGGCGTCAGAGAATGTGACGTTGCGGCCAAGATATTTCACACGCAAATCTCAGGAACAGCGGAATTTGGCGGGGATTATCCAGCAATTGTACCGCTCTTGCCATCAGGTGAGAAAACCTCCACACCGCATTTAACCTGGACTGATGATCGTTATAAGGACGGAGATGCCGTAATTATCGAATTAGCGGGCTGCTATAAAAGATATCATTCACCTTTAGCAAGAACTGTTCAAATTGGTAAGCCTAATGAAAATTTGAAAACCCTTTCAGAGGTGGCGGTAGAGGGCATTAACGCCTGTTTAGAAATGGTGAGACCTGGAATTGCCTGTGAAGAAATTGAAGAAACATGGAGAAAAACCATTGAAAAAAGTGGATTTGTAAAAGAATCACGACTCGGCTACTCCATGGGATTGAACTACCCGCCGGATTGGGGTGAGCACACGGTAAGCATTAGAAAAGGCGATAAAACGATTTTACAGCCGAATATGACCTTCCATCTGATTCCGGGGTTGTGGCTCGACAATTATGGCTTTGAGGTCAGTGAGTCGATCCGAATCACAGAAACCGGTTGTGAAACATTCGCTAAAATGCCAAGAAACCTAGCGTTGAAGGAATTTGTATAACGGTATTTAAAATTTAAAATCGTTTTAGAATAAAAGGGGATGATGCATGAATGAAGAAAGCTACAACTGCTACTGCAATAGGAAATCTAGTCGAATGGTATGAATACGGTATCTATAGTTATACTGCGGCAATTATCGGAGCTCAGTTTTTTCCAGAAGAGAGTAGTTCTGTAGCTTTATTATATGGTTTTGCGGTGTTTGCGATTTCGTTCTTCTTTAGACCGCTTGGAGGTATCATTTTTGGCTCGATAGGGGACCGGCTGGGACGAAAAAAGATATTAGTTGTAACGATTATGATGATGTCATTGGCTACAGCAATCATCGGGGTGATTCCAAATTATGAGTCTATAGGATTTATTGCTCCACTTTTATTAATTATCATGCGGATGATTCAGGGATTAGCAGCTGGAGGAGAATATACAGGTGCATCTGTATTTATGAATGAGTCAGCTCCGAATTCCCGCAGAGGTTTATTTACTAGTTTACTTGAATCAGGTTCATTGCTCGGCTACATTCTTGGTTCTGTGTTTGTAGCAATTTTAACTACTGCACTAAGTTCAGACCAAATGGCAGCATGGGGATGGAGAATTCCATTTATTTGTTCCTTGCCTTTAGCTTTAGTGGGAATGTACGTCAGAACGAAAATTGATGATACGCCAACCTTTATAAAGATGAAAGAAGAGAACGATTTGGCCAAATCTCCGCTGAAAGAGATGTTCTCAACTGCAAGAAAACCGTTAGCGATTTCATTTTTAGTTGTGGCGTTTGCCAATGGTGCCTATTATACCTTACTGACTTATCTTCCCTCCTATTTTGAGACGCAAGTGGGATTATCGACAATGGAATCTCTCATTGTCACAACAAGTGGAATGGTTTTAATGATGATTCTATTCCCAATCTTTGGGATGCTGGCCGATCGCTATGGGAGAATTAAGTTCCTGCTATTGTCGGCATTACTGGCAATCTTTACAGCGATTCCAATCATGGCCTTTGTCTCTGGTGGTTCGTCAGCAGGTCCGCTGGTCGGTTTCTTTGCCTTAGGAGTGATTGTAGCGATCTTTATTGGTGTCTTCCCATCAACACTTCCTATGTTGTTTCCGAATCGAGTAAGAAACAGTGCCTATGGTATTTCCTATAATGTTTCCACGGCGATTTTTGGAGGCGGTGCACCATTTATCATTACATCCTTGCAGACAGCTTCTGGAAATAAACTCATGCCGGCATTCTATTTAATCGCAACCGCTTTATTAGCGATCGTGGCAATGTTCTTTTTGCCAAAGTCCATGAAAGCAGCAAATGCAAATAGGGACATTACAGATATAAAAGATGCAATGTAGAAAACAGGGTCCTTCACTTTAATAAAGTGGAGGACTTTGATTTGCAATAAGTATGATGATTGATAGATAGAAATTCTAAATAAGGTTGTTTCCTCTATATTACCTATGTTGATCCACTAGAATCTGATTACCATCTGGATCTTCAATTGTAAAATGCGCTGGTCCTTCGGTTGATTCATCTGCTTCAGAATGCATTGTTATTCCTTTTTCTTTAAGCTGCTTTTGAATTTCACGAATGTCCGTAAATGATTCGAGATTTTCAGCATTTTGATTCCATCCTGGATTAAAAGTCAGAATGTTCTTTTCGAACATCCCTTGGAATAGTCCAATGATGCAATTTTCATTTTTCATAATCAGCCAATTTTGATTAATATCTCCACCAAAGGCTTGAAATCCTAGGTTTTCGTAAAACTCTTTTGATATATGAATGTCTTTCACAGTTAGACTTACAGAAAATGCTCCTAGTTTCATCATTCTACCTCTCTCGAAATAATAATTTTTAAATAAGTTTAAGTATAATTGATGAACTTTAATTACACAATATTCCCATATTTGGTTAACTGATACATGATAAATGCCAGTCTATTTTTATTATCTTAAAACATTTAATTTTATTGAATTTTTATTAATGGTAAACTGGAATTATTATTAAAACTATATTCCCGGATTTTTGGAAGCACGTTAATAAAATGATATGAATCAGGTGAATTTGATGAAATCTGCCGGTATAACGTTAAGTGAAATTCTTTGCCTACCAATATTAAAAGATGCTAGGGTAATTGGCGGAGAAAAGGGTCTAACTCGTGTTGTTAAATATATTGATATAATGGAAGTTCCGGATGTTACTGGGTGGTTGAGAGAAGGGGAATTACTGCTAACGACAGCCTATGCTATACGTCATGATCCGAGATTGCTGCCCAAATTAGTGGAACAATTAGCGCAGGTTGAAGCAGCTGCGTTAGCAATCAAAACTGAAAGATTCTTGAATGATATGCCTATTGAAATGATTCAAATGAGTCAGAAATATAATTTGCCAATTATTCAACTTCCGAACAATGTACCTTATATGGATATTACTCATGCGGTTATGGAGCAAATTATTGACAAACAAGCTTCTTTACTTAGAAGGTCTGAAGAGATTTACAAAACACTTACCACGCTTGTAGTAGAAAATAGGGGGATTCAGGTTGTAGCTGACAGAGTTTCTGGATTGCTAAAGTCGTCCTTATGGTTAGTCGATAAGGCAGGAAAAATGATTGTATCATCACCACAAATGTCCCCCGATTTCCCTTCAAATGGTACACTATCCTGGAATATAAGAGTGGATAACCAATTAGAAGGAAAATTGATTATTGACAAAAAACATTTAGATGATTTAGAGCTTATTTGTGTGGAGCAAGCTAGGCTTGTATTTTCTTTAGAATTAATGAGAAGGAAAACTGCATTAGATACTGAGCACAAGTTACGTGGTGACTTTATTGAAGAACTTTTGACTGGATTACCGCTGTCAAAACAAGTGATCATAGATAAGGCAAACCAATTTGGGTTTAAGACGGAAGGAATCTGGGAGATTGCGATCGTTGAATTAGAAAACGAAGAGAATGATGTATTTTTTGAAAAAATCAGTTTATTGATCGAACAAACTGCACAAGTATATAAGGTGAACTCACATATTCTTGTGAAGGGAAATCGTTTAGTTTTGTTACTTGCCTCGCATAGTGGTGAACAAATTAAACAGATTACAATTGAAGATAACCTAAATTGGAAATCGGTTCTGACACCTTTTATCTATGAGTGGCAAGGGATTCGAGTAGGTTTTGGCGGGAAAGCACAGTTGTGGGATATTCAAGGTAGCTTTTTAGAGGCAAAGAGAGCTATTTTGATCGGATCTAGAATATATCATCATTATAGAGTGTTTGCTTTCGAGGACTTGGAATTGTATCAATTATTACTAGATGCCTCTGAATTTGTAGACATGGACAAATTAGTGAAAAAAAAGATTGGTAAGATTTATAAATATGACCAGGAACATGGAACTGATTTCATCACAACATTTTATTTTTATTTGGCCTCAGGTGGAAGTTTAATGGAAACAGCTAAAGAACTCTTTATTCATCGAAATTCAGTTAAATACAGGATGGATAGGATCCGTGAGATAGCGGATATCGATACTGAAAATTTCAGAGAACGATTTGTTTATTACATATGTATTATATATTATAAATTAAAAATGGAAACTTAATCATAGGGTCGATTGTGCTGAGCGCACAATTGGCCCTATTTATTTTTGGTTTCGAAGGACATTGTCGAATATTATAGGTTTATTTAGAATTATAAACATTCAATACTTTCTCTCTTTTCAGAAAATATGTTGGATAAACTTTTTAGGAAAGGTATGAATTAGATGATTGGCATTATTCGTGTTTTTACGACAGACCAAGAAGAGGTACTTCAACAGCAC
Source organism: Bacillus sp. CZDM1 (assembly GCF_055502545.1). Taxonomy (NCBI): domain Bacteria; kingdom Bacillati; phylum Bacillota; class Bacilli; order Caryophanales; family Bacillaceae; genus Bacillus; species Bacillus sp. CZDM1. The sequence continues at coordinate 42,680 of NZ_JBUESO010000012.1, forward strand.
GGAAAGGTGATAGCACAATCCTTTGATGTACCAACCGTAACAAAATGTATTCCTGATCAACCTTTAGGAATATTTAATAATGAGACAGAAGCAATCGCTGTTCCTAAAATCGTTGAGTTAGGCAAGCAAATGGAAAAAGAGGGATGTAAAGTCCTTGTTATCAGCTGTGCAGCTGACCCTGCTATTAGTGAATTGCGTAAAGAAGTATCGATTCCAGTCATTGGTGCTGGAAGTGCGGCGGCGCTTACCGCATTGGCGATTGGAGAACCTGTTGGTGTTCTAGGAATTACTGAAACTCCACCAGCTGTTATCGAGCAACTTCTAGGTAACTTACTTGTTGGTAATAATAAACCAAAAGGTGTGTCAAACACGACTGATTTAATGACACCAGCTGGACGCCAAAATGCTATAGATGCTGCTAAAAAGTTAATTGATCGAGGGGCAAAAGTATTAGTGTTTGCATGTACTGGATTTTCAACGATTGGACTAGCTGATCTATTAAGAGAAGAAATAAAAGTTCCTATTATTGATGCTGTTGAGGCAGAGGGAATGTTTGCGGCTACGTTGTATCAGCATGTACAAGCATCAGTGATAAAATAATTGCTTACTAGTGGTCCAATTGAAATGGATAGGATAAAACTAGTAGGATTTGTTTGAAAGAAGGTTTTTCATTGGTCAGATCCTATCTTTTGCTCTTAATATGTGTCTTTACATGGGCGGGAAACTACCTAGCGCGTCAATTTTTATTAAAAGAATTTTCTCCCTTTTTTCTATCAGCCTTTAGCCTTACAGTCATATCGATTTTCTTTTGTTTGTTGGCTTCTTTTACTAAATCTTTCGTTCAAATTCAGCGAAGGGAACTAGTGTTATTTTGTTTTGCTGGTTTAATTGGGTTAGTTGCAAATCAAATCTTTTTGTTTATGGGACTAAAGTATTCAACTGCTACAAATGCTTCTTTGATTTTTAGTTTATCCCCTTTACTTACAGCTGGTTTAGCTGCTGTGTTTCTAAAGGAGAAGGTAACACGGCAAATGGTAATTGGAAGTTTGATTGCAATCTTTGGAATTTATTTAGTCCTATCTGTACGAGGTCAATTCGTATTTAATATAGGTGATGTCCTGCTCTTTGGAGGAACAGCTACATTTGCCTGTAACCTTATTTTTGTTCGATTGCTTTCTAAAAGGCTGTCACCTATTATCATTACAACCTATAGTTTTATGATGGGTGCAATCCTTTTTGACCCGTTCCTCATGATTGGTACTAACATCGATTGGAATCATTCAATGGCAATTTGGAGTTTTGCGATATGCTCTGTAATTATCGGACAGGGACTCACTACTTTAATGTGGAATGAGGCCATGAATGATATTGGAGCAGCAAGAGCTGCTGTTGTGTTAAATTTACAACCTTTAATGACAATGTTATTGGACTTTTTGATTTATAAAAACACAGTGACGGTACAGCAAATGATCGGGGCCGCACTTGTATTTACCGGAATCCTATTTAGCATTTTACAAAAAAGTACTGTTAGAAAAGGTCCATCGGAATTGATGGCTAACCAATTAGCTGAAGCCAATGCGATTAAGAACAAATTGGAGGGCAAAGTTAAAAACTTGCAAAGATAGCTTTCAAAGCATATAGAGATTGTGAGTTAACTGAATAACCAACATAAATTATAGGGGGAATTTCTATGAAACATGAAACTCATGACGAAAAGCATCCACGTTTATTCGAACCATTTACATTTATTTTAACGCTCGTCACTTCAGTCTTTGGTGCCATTATTGGGATGCAGATTATTGTAAGTTTAGGGGTAACGCCAAATACTTCAATAATTGGTGCCCTAATAGCGATGTTAATTGCTAGGATTCCGATTACGATCTTCAGCCGATACAAATCTGTTCATCGTCAAAATCTTGTGCAAACAGCTATATCTGCTGCAACCTTTGGTGCAGCTAATAGTCTATTAATTCCAATCGGTATTCCATTTTTAATGGGTGCACCAGAACTAATTATTCCAATGTTAATTGGTGCTGCGTTAGCGATGTTTGTCGATGCAGCTATTCTTTATAAGCTATTTGATTCTAAACTATTTCCAGCAAAAGGAACGTGGGCGCCTGGAGTTGCAACGGCTCAAGCAATCCTGGCAGGTGATAAAGGTGGTAAGAGGGCTGGTTTACTTGGAGTAGGTACTGTTATTGGTATCATAGGTTCCTTCCTTCATATTCCGATGTCAGCATTTGGTGTTGCTTTTATCGGGAATATTTGGGCCCTTTCAATGTTTGGGATTGGTCTATTATTCCGTCAGTACTCCATTCCTGTGTTTGGCGTAGATGTAAACGCACTTTATATCCCTCATGGAATTATGATTGGTGCGGGGATTGTTGCATTAGTTCAGGTTTCGATATTGATTTTTGCTAAAAAGAAAAATTCCGGACAACCATCTACTAAAGATGAAGTGGCAGCAACTATAGAAATTGCTGACGAAGAAGAGTTTACTCGCCCGATAGAAAAAGCAAGAAAAGCGTTAGGATTAGGTTTCGGTGCCTATCTTACGGTGGCATTAATCCTTGCGATTACTGGTGGCCTTATCACTGATATGTCTCCAGGTATGTTTATCGGATTCTTATTCTTTGCTGCTTTTGCGGCATTCGTTCATGAAATGATCGTAGGTATCGCGGCAATGCATTCTGGTTGGTTCCCAGCGTTTGCGGTAGCATTTATTACTCTTCTTATTGGGATGATGATTGGGTTCCCGCCATTAGCGCTTGCATTGCTAGCAGGATTTAGTGCAGCTACAGGACCCGCGTTTGCTGATATGGGCTATGATTTTAAAACAGGTCATATCTTACGCGGCGAAGGTAAGAACAGAGAATATGAAATTGCTGGCCGAAAACAACAATACTTTACATCAATGATTGCCTTTGGTGTGGCTTTATTAACAGTGCTTGTTACTTACAAAGGATATTTTGCACAAAATTTAGTACCGCCGATTGATGCTGTTTATGTTTCAACGATTGAAGCAGGAACTTCTGCAGATGTTGCAAAACAATTATTACTCTGGGCAATACCTGGTGCCATTCTTCAGCTGATTGGTGGTCCAAGTCGTCAATTAGGGGTATTGTTTGCAACAGGTTTATTGATCTTAACACCATATGCAGGCTTTGCCGTACTTACTGGTATTGCGATTCGCTTAATTTGGGTAAAAGCAAAGGGTAAAGAAGCGGAAGCACCAATGAGTATTTTAGCAGCTGGATTTATCGCTGGTGATGCATTATTTAGCTTCTTCAATTCTGTATTCAAAATAGGTAAATAAGGGAGAGTAAAATGGCGAAAATTCAATTAGACAAAAAAATTGTAGAGTATGCAGTATATGGCGGTGCGGTCCTCGGCGGCGGCGGGGGAGGCTGGATTGAAGATGGTCTGCAAATTGGCAGGCTCGCTCTTGACATTGGTCAGCCTGAACTATTGACCGTAGATGAGCTTTCAGATGAAGATTTGGTTGTAACAGCTTCATTGGTTGGGGCACCTGCTGCAAAAGATAAATTTGTTAAACCGATTCATTATTCAAGGGCTTTAGATCTTCTTTCACAAAAAATCGGAAAACCGTTTAAAGGAATTATTACAAACGAAAATGGAGCAGGTACTACGGTTAACGGCTGGTTCCAATCAGCCGTAACAGGTATCCCCGTAATCGATATTCCTTGTAATGGACGAGCACATCCAACAGGATCAATGGGATCAATGAACCTTTCAGAGCAAGAGGACTATGTTTCTCATCAGGCAGCAGTTGGAGGCAAAGGCTCTAACTATTTAGAATTTAGTGTTTCTGGATCGCTTGACAAGGCATCTACATTAATTCGAAAGGCTTCTATTGAAGCTGGTGGTTTAGTAGCGGTGGCTAGAAACCCTGTAACCGTTGCTTATGCCAAGGCTCATGGTGCAGCTGGTGCGATTCAGCAAGCGATTCAGGTAGGAGAAGCATTGTTAAGCCATGTCGGTGAAGCGGCCATCGATGCTGTTGTCGGGACGTTGGGAGGAAGAGTGGTTACAGAAGGAACGGTAACGGATTTTTCACTCGAAACAACAGGCGGTTTTGATGTAGGCACAGTCACCATAAATGATTCCTATGAATTAACCTTTTGGAATGAATACATGACGATTGAAAAAAATGGTGAGAGATTTGGAACCTTTCCAGACCTTATTATGACACTTGACGCAAGAACAGCTGAGCCGATTGTTTCTGCTGCTATACAAAAAGGTCAGCAAATCGCTGTTATAGCAGTTCCAAAGGAAAAGTTAATTTTAAGCAGTACGATGAGAAATGAAAAGTTACTGAAACCGGTAGAGGATATTATTAATCGCTCAATTCTTGAATATAACATCTAAGCAAAGGGAGAGGAAAAAAGTGGTACTTAAACAAACGTTAACTGCAATCGATATATTAGACAATGCTTATGTTTCAGGGGAAAAGGTGAAGGAGTTATTTAGTACTTATGCTAACGTAACTGTAACGGTTCAAACTGTTGAAGGTGATAAGGGCAGTACTGATTTCATAAAAATTGTAATTCCGGGTTCAAATGGAAAAAGCAATGGTGGAGACGCACCAACTTTTGGTATTGTGGGCAGATTAGGTGGAATAGGGGCCCGACCAAGTCGTATTGGAATGGTTTCTGATGCTGATGGAGCCGTTGCAGCCGTTGCTTCCGCATTAAAACTAGCTGATATGCAAACTAAAGGTGATACGCTTGTTGGGGACGTTATTGTAACTACCCATATTTGTCCAGATGCACCGACACGCCCGCATGAACCAGTAGATTTTATGGATTCGCCGGTAGATATTCTTACAATGAATAAATATGAAGTGGTCCCAGAAATGGAATCTATTTTATCGATTGATACGACAAAAGGAAATCGTGTTATCAATCATAAAGGAATTGCTATTTCTCCAACTGTGAAGGAAGGGTATATTCTCCGTGTTAGCGATGATTTACTGAGGATTATGGAGATGGCAACAGGTCAATTCGCAGTAACCTTCCCAATTACTACTCAAGACATTACACCATACGGGAATGATTTGTATCATATAAACTCCATCCTACAGCCTGCAGTTGCTACATCAGCTCCTGTAGTCGGGGTAGCCATTACAGCTCAATCCGTTGTTCCAGGCTGTGGAACTGGTGCGAGTCATGAAACCGATATCGCAGATGCCGTCCGTTTTGCCGTAGAAGTGGCTAAGGAAGCAACAAACGGAACATGTGAATTATATAGTAAAGATGAGTTTAATAGAATCACAGAATTATATGGTTCTATGGAAAGATTCCAAACGATGGGGCAAAAAGCTCCTCAGCTGTAATTAGGGGAGGGCGCGTCTGCTCTCCTTTTATTTTCATTTTATAAAGGGGTGTAAGGATGGAAAGGTTAGGAATGATTACTATTGGTCAAGCACCAAGAAACGATGTCGCACCTATTATTGAGAAATACTTGGATGGGCGTGCTCAGTTGGTTCAAGTTGGGGTATTGGACGGTATGTCAAAGGAATATATAGTAGAAAATTTGTATCCAGACGAGGGAGATTATGTTTTAACATCGCGATTGGTCTCAAATGAATCAGTTATCATGTCGCGTGAGAAAATTAAACTGATTGTACAAGAAAAAATTAATGATCTTGAGAAAATAGGGATTAAACAAATCCTGCTGCTTTGTACAGGTGTATTTCCCGGACTTTCTACTGAGAGCGCCTATTTAATAGAACCTGATCATGTTATTCCACCAGCCGTTAAGGCAATGGTTGGCAGCAGAAGATTTGGAGTCATTGTCCCGCTAGATGAGCAAAAAGAATCATTAATATCGAAGTTTTTACCATTTGGGTTATCACCTACTTTTGGTGTTGCATCGCCTTATCATATTGATCCAAAAAGCTTTGAAGCAGCTGCAAACGAACTGAAAGATAAAGTAGATATTATTTTACTCGATTGCATGGGTTACACAGAGAAAGCAAGGGAAATGGTTTCACAAGCAACAGGTGTGCCAGTTATACTTTCTAATGCCATTATGGCAAAATTAACATCAGAAATGATATAAAAGGGTGATTAAAATGAATCAACAGTTAATCGAAATTAGCAAAAATGTATTGGTGAAATGTTTAGGACTCAAAGAGAACGAATTGTTCCTTGTTGTAACCGATGATGTTAAAAAGGAGTTAGGTGAATCCTTATTCGAAGCAGGAAAATTACTTGGTGCCGAAAGCATGTTAATGGTGATGAAGGAACGAAAAAAATCAGGTGAAGAACCGCCCGCTTCCGTAACAGCAGCGATGATTGAGGCAGATGTGGTAGTATGTCTTACTGAACACTCATTAACACATACAAAAGCAAGAAAGAAGGCTGCCGCCGCAGGGACACGATTGGCAACAATGCCTGGTATTACCGAAGATATGTTTTTGGAAGGAGCGATTTCTGCTGATTATACGCAAGTGAAATTTTTAACGGATGTCGTTACTGATATTCTAACTGAAGGAAAAGAGGTCAGGATCGAAAAGGAAGGATATACACTCACCTTTTCCATAGATGGCAGGGATGGAATTCCAAGTACAGGAATGTATCTAAATGCTGGAGAATCAGGTAATCTGCCCTCAGGTGAAGCCTATGTCGCACCATTTGAGGGAACAGCAAATGGACAAATCTTAATTGACGGCTCGATTGCAGGGATTGGCCGACTAGAAACTCCTGTGCTTTTAACAATTGAAAATGGTAGGATTGTCTCTGCCGAAGGAGAGGCAGGAGTTAGACTCTTAGAAATTCTTGGTGATGGCGACGGTAGACTGCTAGGCGAATTTGGAATAGGTACAAACGATAAGGCAAGAATCACAGGCGTTGTATTAGAAGATGAAAAAGTATATGGGACGATTCATGTTGCTTTTGGAAGCAATAACACTTTTGGTGGGACAATCTCTGCCGGTGTACACATCGATGGGGTCGTTACCATACCGGATGTTTATATTGATGATGAATGTTTGATGGAAAAAGGAAGTTTTAAACAATAAAAGAAACACCAAGTTTGCTATAGGGAAAAAGGTGGTTAGTATGACGAAACTTATTACCGGCAGGTTAGAACTAGAAGGGATTGACCTACCTAGTAATTTCCATAATCAAACGATAAATGTGCTTACTGCTCATGAATCCGTCCGCGGATTTGAACAAAAACGAATTCCTGAAGAAATGCTGCAGGCTATTATCACTGCTTCCCGTAGTGCTCCAACATCATCCAATCTACAGGCTTACAGTATCATCGTTGTCAAAAATGAACAGCGAAAAGATAAACTTGCCCGTTTGTCTGGAAATCAAAAGTTTATCCATGAGGCACCTGTTTTTCTATTATTTTGTGCAGATATTTTTCGGTTGAAATATGTTACCGCTAGACAAGAGTATGGATTTGCAGCAGATACACTTGAGATGTTTTTACTTGCCGCAATGGATGCTTCGTTGGCCTTACAAAACGCAATTGTCGCAGCAGAATCTCTAGGCCTTGGATGTTGTCCGGTAGGTTCCATTAGGAATGATCCTATGGCGGTTGCCAAGGAGCTTAAACTGCCAAAGGGTGTATTTGCTGTCTCAGGTTTAGCGATTGGATTTGAGAGGGAGGGAGTGAGGCGAGGTGTTAAACCGCGGCTTCCTGCCAAAGTGACTGTACATGAAGAAACCTATTCCAGTGAAGAATTGGATAAGTATTTGAATGAATATGATCAAACAATGATTTCACGAAGAACATATGATGGACGGCGCGTTTCTTTAGCTGGTGAACCAGAAAAAGAGGGAATAGAGTATGGGTGGTGTGAGCATACTGCCCGCCGCTGCACTCGTCCTGAAACCATAGCTGTATCTGCAAGCTTAAGAGAAAATCTTAAACATATTCTGAAAGAGTATGGTTTTTCATTAAAATAAGGAAGGGTGTGGAATGAAGTGGAAGTAATGGAGGCTGTGAAATCAAGGCGTAGTACAAGGTCCTTTGAACCTAGTAAATTACCGCCTGAATTTATACAAGATATTGAAAGTGCCATACTAAATAGTCCGTCTGGGAGTAACGCACAAGAATCGCACTTTGTCATTGTTCAGGATGATAGACAATTAAGACTAATCAAACGTTTTGCTCCAGGATTATCAGGAGATCCTGCTGCTGTTGTAGTATTTTGCTCCAATGCAACGGAATCAATAAATCGTGGAGGAGTGGATACAGCTGAAGTCCTTCGCTTTGTAAATCTAGGTATCGCAGCAGCATATGTCCTTTTGGCTGCACATTCAAATGGTGTTGGAAATTGTCCTGTCCGTTCCTTTCATCGCAAATCTATTAAAAAGATTCTAAGGCTTCCAGAAGATGTAGAACCAGAATTATTAATTAGTCTTGGCTATACAAGCATGCCTCCCCGTCCTAAAACGAGCAAACTGGCAGTGGAGGTGATTTCACATGACCAATATGGAAACTATTAAGTCAGAGGAACAAATCATCGAAAAGCTACGCGATTATGTAGCATACACACTTACAAGCGCAAAAGGTCTATATCGGGAACCGCATAGTTATGGAGCAATGAGAATGATAGATTCAATGGAAAGGGCTATTTCTCTTCTTCAAGAAGCTGGGATAAAGGATAAAGCGCTCGAAGAGGGGTTATCGAATGTAAGGAAAGAAAGATGGCGTGCGATGACAGATCCAAAAGAATTCGGCAGAGCAATTGATGAATCCGTTCTTGAAATTGTTAATCTTTCGATGAACATTGATAAATAATTTTATGATGCGGGGAATTATCCACTAAATGGATTTTCTAGTTATGTTCATAATTTAGGTGATTCTTTTTTATAATGTTCTGATAAAATAAAAAAGTTCAAAAAGTTGTAATATTTCTGCTGATTTTAAGCTTTTTACTTTTAGTATAATAAAAACATAAGAAAGGTGGAGAAACAAATGAGAAAACGCAGTATAAGCTTTAAGAAATTAGTGGATGATAATAAACAGGAACTAAAAAGTGATGTAAAAGCAATGGAGAGAATTGAGGCGAAAATTGATAAAAAACATTCAAAAAGATAAAAATTTCATATATTGCTATAAAAAAAGAGCAACCCTATTAGAAATGGTTGCTCTTTATCATTTATTTTAGGAGAATTATTTATATTAAATTGATATACTTAATGTAAATGCCTAGCAGTGGAGATGTGCAGCGAATGAACTTTATTACTAAACTTTTTACGAAGGAAAAAAAATTAAAAGTTGACTTCTGTGAAAAAAATCTAAATCGCTTTTTGCCTGATGAGCTTCAAAATGAATACAGTGCTTTTTTGGGTAAAAAAAATATTGAATATAAAGAGTACCATTGTCAAAGTAGATGTGAGGAATGCAAAATATCTCCTTATGCGATTGTAAATGGTGAATTTATTGCAGCTAAAGACTCAAAGCAATTATTGGAAAAACTTAAACATCTAGAGGTTGATAAAAAGTAGTTTACAACTTATTTGCAGGGTGTTATAATATTTCATGTACTATTTGTTGGGTGCTATTAATGCGGGTGTAGTTTAGTGGTAAAACCTCAGCCTTCCAAGCTGATGTTGTGAGTTCGATTCTCATCACCCGCTCCAATTCATCTAAATGGGCCTATAGCTCAGCTGGTTAGAGCGCACGCCTGATAAGCGTGAGGTCGATGGTTCGAGTCCATTTAGGCCCACTTTAATAAATTATCGATACAAAAACCGAACTTTAATTAGTTCGGTTTTTTTGCGTTTATGAGGAAAAGATATGAAAAAGCCTTAAAGAGGAGCAGATAGATGCCTGAACTTCCGGAGATGGAAAATTACCGAAGATTATTAAATCAAAAAATAGCAGGTCAAACCATTACACAGGTACAAATCAATCGTGAGAAATCGGTTAATGTGAACACTAAGCTCTTTATTAATAGTGTCACAAATCAGAAGCTTATGACCGTCAACAGAAGAGGTAAGCATTTATTATTTCACTTAGAAAATGGGCAGGTCCTCCTGTTGCATTTGATGCTTGGCGGCTGGATGTATTTTGGGAGAGAGGAAGATAAACCGGAAAGAACCATACAGGTTCGATTATCATTTGGAAATCACCATCTTTATTTTATTGGATTGCGGCTGGGTTATTTGCATTTATATAGTGAACTGGATGTTCAAAAAGAATTATCTTCATTGGGGCCGGAGCCATTGGACTCTCAGTTCACTTTGCCGGCATTTTTAAAAATACTTGATGATAGACGTGGAAAAATAAAATCAAAACTTCTTGATCAGGAGTTTATTGGAGGGATTGGGAATTGTTACTCTGATGAAATTTGTTATCATGCTGGAATTAAGACGAAACGGAGTATAGAAGACATGGGTGAGCCTGAACGAAATCAACTTTACCAATCGATGAAGCATGTGCTCCTAGATGCTTTAAAGCATGGTGGATACATGGAAAATCCATTTTTCCAAGGGGACAATTTAACGGGGGGCTATAATAATCTCTGTCTTGTGTATGACCGGGAAGGAGAGAAGTGCAAAAGATGTGGCAGCACCATTATTAAAGAAATGATTTCTTCTCGTAAAACCTATTTCTGTCCCAATTGTCAAAAATAGCAAGAATCCTACCTCTTCGGCAGGATTCTTTTTTTTGAAGAGTTTCATAATTTGTCAAAAATATGTTGAACAAATTGTTCCTTATATTGTATAAATGTAATATACTATATATTAATAAGTATAACACATTTGTATTTTTGTTAAAAAATATAACTTAATTAAATTGAAAAGGGGGTCAATGTGATTAAACTGACGAAACGCCAAGATGAGATTCTAAAGATTGTAAAGGAAAGTGGACCTATTACGGGTCAGCAAATTGCAGAAAAGCTTTCCTTAACAAGAGCAGCATTAAGACCAGACTTAGCTATCTTAACAATGGCTGGTAATTTGGATGCCAGACCTCGAGTTGGTTATTTTTTTAATAATAACCAAGAGGTAAAGCATCAGGCAGAGAAATTTCTCCATAAAAAAGTGGCAGATTATAAAGCTCATCCAATCGTAGTAGAAAAATCTACTTCTGTATACGATGCGATTGTTCAACTATTTTTAGAAGATGTCGGTACTCTATATGCGGTAGATAGCAACGGCTATTTAGCGGGTGTCATTTCTAGAAAAGATTTACTAAGAACAGCTATAGGCAATAAAGATTTGCAGGAATTACCCTGCAGTGTCATTATGACCAGAATGCCTAACATTATCACAATCACACCTGAGGAAACAATGTTAGAAGCTGCTAAAAAAATGATTACGAATCACATTGACTCCTTACCTGTAGTGAAAGAAATCAATCCGGGAAACCATACATATTTACTTGTCGGTCGGATTACAAAAACAACCATCACACGAGCATACCTAGAAATAATGGAGCAAAAATCGGTATAAAGGGGAGTGGCAGTAATTTTGGTAGAGAAGGAAGTAGTCTATGTGGTTTCGGACTCTGTTGGGGAAACAGCAGAGTTTGTTGTAAAAGCGGTTGCAACACAATTTAACGGGGGAAATGTAGAGATTCGACGCAATTCCTATGTGGATGATCTAGAAGACATTGAAGATGTCCTTATACTAGCAAAAAAAGGAAAGTCAATCATTGCCTATACGATTGTCATTCCAGTATTAAAGGAGTATTTAGATCGTCGTGCGGCAGAAGAAAACATTAGGGCAGTGGATTTGCTTAGTCCGTTGATGAATGCATTCACCACAAGTTTTAATAAAACGCCTCATCATCAGCCAGGCTTAATGAGAAAACTAGATGAAGAGTATTTTAGAAAAATAGAAGCCATCGAATTTGCGGTGAAATACGATGATGGGCGTGATCCACGAGGAATTCTCAAGGCAGATATTGTCTTAATCGGTGTTTCAAGAACCTCGAAGACACCATTATCGATGTATTTGGCTCATAAACGTTTTAAGGTTGCCAATGTTCCGTTAGTTCCGGAGGTACCAGCACCAGAGGAATTGTTCGAGATTCCGAGGAAGAATTGTATTGGATTAATTATTTCACCCAATAAATTAAACGAAATTCGTATTGAAAGGCTAAAAGCTTTAGGGTTAGGCTCTAAAGCAAGTTACGCAAGTTTCGAAAGAATTCTTGATGAACTGGATTATGCTGAAAAAATTATGAAGCGAGTAGGCTGTCCTATTATCAATGTTTCAAATAAAGCAATCGAAGAAACCGCTGGACTAATTTTGGAAGTGTTGAAAAAAGAGAGGAGCTTATGATGATGGATAAATTCGTTTACTTATTTCATGAAGGAAATGGAGATATGAAGGAAACGCTAGGAGGAAAAGGAGCAAATCTAGCGGAAATGACGCGGATTGGTCTGCCGGTTCCTTATGGTTTTACGATTTCAACACAAGCATGTAATGCCTATTATGATGCAGGAAAAATGATTCCATCGCTCGTTGAAAGTCAAGTATTGGGAGCACTAAACACTCTAGAGGAAAAAATGGGGAAAAAACTAGGCGATGCACATAATCCTTTACTTGTTTCTGTCCGCTCAGGTTCTGTATTTTCAATGCCAGGGATGATGGATACGGTCTTAAACCTTGGAATGAACGATGAAACAGTTATTGGAATGGGGAAGTTAACGAATAATCCTCGTTTTGCCTATGATTCTTACCGCCGTTTCATCCAAATGTTCAGCAATGTTGTCCTTGATATCAATACGTATTATTTTGAACAATTATTAGAAGAAACACGGGAAGAAAAGGGTTATAGCGCAGACCCAGAAATGACTGCTGAGGACTGGAAAGAGGTCATCGAAGGGTATAAACGAATTGTTAAAAAGCATACAAGAAAAGACTTTCCTCAGGATCCGAAGGAACAGCTATTTCTTGCCATTAACGCGGTGTTTGATTCTTGGAATAATCAGCGTGCTATCGTCTACCGCCGCTTAAACAAAATTCCGGATCACCTTGGAACGGCTGTCAATATTCAAAGCATGGTATTCGGTAATATGGGCAATGATTCAGGGACTGGCGTGGCCTTTACTCGAAATCCATCTACTGGGGAGCACGTTCTTTATGGTGAATACTTAATTAATGCACAGGGTGAAGATGTGGTAGCTGGAATTCGTACACCACAGCCAATTCAAACCTTAAAAGATGAGATGCCTGCGGTTTTTAAACAATTCTCAGAAACATGTAAACGTTTGGAGCAGCATTATCAAGAAATGCAGGATATTGAATTTACAGTAGAACGCGGGAATTTATTTATTCTTCAAACCCGAAATGGTAAGCGGACAGCTCAAGCTGCCATTCGGATTGCGGTTGAGATGGTTGAAGAAGGAATTATTGATAAGAAGACAGCCTTGCTTCGTGTCGACCCAGATCAATTAAATCAGCTGCTTCATCGCAGAATAGATGATAAGTATGAGCGTACTTTATTAGCAAAAGGTCTTCCAGCATCACCAGGTGCGGCTACTGGTCAGGTTGTATTTGATGCAGATGAAGCAGAGGAATTAGGAAATGCTGGTAAAAAGGTTATTCTTGTTCGTCCAGAAACAACACCTGATGATATTCACGGAATTGTTGCAGCTCAAGCAATCCTTACAAGCCGTGGCGGGATGACAAGTCACGCTGCAGTTGTTGCGCGCGGTATGGGTAAAGCATGTATTTGCGGATGTGACGCATTAAAAATTGATGTAAAAGCAAAACAATTTAAAGTGGACGAGAAGGTTATCAACTACGGTGATGTAATCACGATTGATGGTTCAACAGGAGAAATCATGCTGGGAGAAATTCCAATGATTGAACCAGAGCTTTCAGATGAATTCCAGCTCTTACTTGCTTGGGCTGACCAAGAGCGAAAAATAGCTGTTCGTGCAAATGCTGATAATCCTGAAGATGCACAAAAAGCCTTTGAATTTGGTGCCGGCGGTATTGGATTGTGCCGTACAGAGCATATGTTTATGGACTTGAAACGTATTCCAATCGTTCAAAAAATGATTTTAGCTGAAACATTCGGCGAGCGTAAGGATGCACTTGCTGAGTTGCTTCCAATGCAGCAAGGCGATTTTGAAGGAATCTTTGAAGCGATGCAGGGATACCCGGTAACGATTCGTTTATTGGATCCGCCTTTACATGAGTTCTTACCAGATAAGGAAGAGCTATTAGTCGAAGTGACAAAGCTGCAAATTCTTGATCCTTCCTCTCCTGAGCTGAAGAAAAAAGAATTACTATTGAAAAAGGTTCGCCAATTAGATGAATACAACCCAATGCTCGGACACCGCGGCTGCCGTCTCGGTATGGTATATCCAGAAATTTATGAAATGCAGGCAAAGGCAATTTTCTATGCTGCGGCTAAGCTTGCTGACAAAGGGATGGAAGTTCAGCCAGAAATCATGATTCCACTTGTTGGTCATGTTAATGAGTTGAAACAAATGCGCCAGCTTGTGATCGATGCTGCTGTAAAAGTGCAGGAAGAAACAGGAAAGCAATTTGAGTACACAATTGGAACGATGATTGAAATTCCACGAGCGGCGATTACCGCTGATCAAATTGCACAAGAAGCAGATTTCTTCTCGTTTGGTACGAACGATTTAACACAAACAACATTCGGTTACAGCCGTGATGATGCAGAAGGGAAATTCCTTCAAAATTATATTGAAAATAAGGTTTTGCCAGAAAATCCGTTTGCTGTCCTTGATCAAGACGGTGTTGGCAGATTAGTAGAAATGGGAGTTAGACTCGGCCGTGGAGCTAAACCTACATTAAAAACCGGAATTTGTGGTGAGCATGGCGGCGAGAAAACGTCCATTGATTTCTGCTACAAAACTGGACTTGATTATGTAAGCTGCTCACCTTACCGTGTGCCGCTGGCAAGATTAGCGGCTGCACAAGCAACGATTCGTCATGAATCAAATAAAAAAGAAGTTTATACAACTGCATAAATTTTGTATGAGGACGTGTACTACGTACCGTTTTTCTTGAGAAACATATAGTTAGCATATCAATTCGCTAAGAATTGGTATGCTTTTTTCTGTTACAATAAATGCGCCTACTTGGGGATATAATTTGTAGATGTTTTCATTTTTTTAATTTTTATTTTCGAAAATTTTAAGAATTGTATGATATGGTTTTCTTAAGTTTTTATAAAGATTAGCGTGGGATGAATCGGAGGTGATTATATGTCCATTAAAATGAGATTTCTGTTGTCTTACGTGGGGGTAATACTGTTTTCTATCACTTTATTCTTAGCTGCTGGTTATTTACTTATTTTTACAATAACGGGCGATGTAAATTCTATAGCGAACTTTTATAAAAAATCTTATCTTCAAAAACCTTTGACTCCTATAGAGGAAAGTGTGTTTCTTGATTTAAAGCTATTGGCAAAAAATAACTCTGAGCAGCTATTAAATATTGAACAACTGAAGAAGATTGAACATCAAGATATCAAAATTGTTGTTAGAAAAGATAAGGACATTGAGTACGCTACTTCCACGTTAGATCAGCAGGCATTGGATACATCACTTCCTAAGTTTGAAGAAACGAATATTAATACGAGGGATTCCATTAAAATAAATGACTTCTTTTTTACGTATGTAAAGTTTGATTTTTACTTTTCAGATAAAAGTAAAGGAAGTATTTTTGTATTGAGGAAGGTAAGCTCGAATGCTCAGTTGATTAGAGAAATGTTTCCCATTTTATTAGGTCTATTGCTGCTTCTGTTTATCATGATTATTGGGTTATTAAACTATATAGTGTCAAGGAGCATTATCAAGCCAATCTCCGTTCTAAAAGAAGGTGCAGAACGGATTAAGTCTGGAGATTTAAATTTTGAAATCAAAACTGCTTCAAGTGACGAAATCGGCCAATTAAATAAAACCTTTGAAGAAATGAGAGTTAAACTTAAGGAGTCGATAACCCTACAGATTCAATATGAGGAAAATCGAAAAGAACTACTTTCAAATATTTCCCATGATTTAAAGACACCGATTACTTCCATAATTGGCTATGTGGAGGGGATAAAAGACGGTGTGGCAAACACCCGAGAGAAAATGGAGAAGTATTTAACCACCATTCACGTAAAAGCAAGAGATATGGATTCATTGATTGATGAGCTGTTTTTATTCTCAAAACTTGATTTAAAGAAAGAATCATTCACTTTTGAAATAATCGAACTAGTTGAATACATGCGGGATTTTGTAGAAAAACTTCATTTAGATTTAGTTCAAAAAGGGATACAGATTACCTATCATACAATGAATCAACCTATGTACGTGACAGCTGACCGAGAGAAGTTAAAACGTGTTTTAGTAAATCTAATAAACAATTGTGTTAAGTATATGAATAAAGATGATAAATACATTTCTATTACTTTGCATGAAGGACCATTTGATGTAGTCGTAGAAGTGACGGATAACGGTTATGGAATTGACCCTTCAGCGTTACCATACATTTTTAATCGTTTTTATCGAGCTGAAATATCAAGAAATTCCCAGACTGGCGGAAGTGGGTTAGGGCTAGCCATTTCTAAACACATTATTGAAGAGCATGAAGGGGAGATTTGGGCAGCGAGTGAGAAAGGCAAAGGTACAAGTGTTTTCTTTTCTTTGAAGAAAGGTGTGTAAGGATGAAAAAGATATTATTGATTGAAGATGAAGTGAGCATAGCAGAATTGCAAAGAGATTATTTAGAAATTAATCAGTTTCATGTTGATGTAGAACATAATGGTGATTCAGGACTACTACTGGCACTTCAAAATGATTATGATTTGATTATATTGGACATCATGCTCCCAGGAGTAAATGGGTTTGAAATATGTAAACAAGTACGCCAAGTTAAAAATATTCCGATTTTGTTTGTTTCCGCGAAAAAAGAGGATATCGATAAAATTCGAGGTCTTGGTTTAGGGGCTGATGATTATATTACCAAACCTTTTAGTCCAAGCGAGTTGGTAGCTAGGGTGAAAGCACATTTAGATCGCTACGAAAGATTAGCAGGGAATCAAGCAAAATCAAATAGTATTAAGGTTAAAGAGATTACGATTGATAAGTCAGCACGCAAAGTTTATCTAAACGGAGTGGACACAGCCTTCACAACAAAGGAATTTGATCTGTTGGTATTTCTTGTGAATCACCCGAATCAAGTATTGAACAAAGAACAGCTTTATGAAAATATTTGGGGCTATGAAATGGCAGCGGATGTTTCAACTGTGACAGTTCATATCAGAAAAATCCGAGGGAAAATTGAAAAAGATCCTGCCCAGCCGAAATATTTAGAAACGGTTTGGGGTGCAGGTTATCGATTCAATGTTTAACCAGTCCGTCACAAAAAGTGGCGGATTTTTTTATAAATATGAACAAATTTTCAGATAAAGTTTATCTTTTTTTAAGAAATTTTTTCGATGGAGTTTAAGATTTGATATTAACATAAAGATAAATTCAAATTTAGTAGGGAGGGTTGCAAGAATGTGAAAAAAACTTACAGGGGTGAAAAATATGTGGAAGTGCCTGACACTAGTCTTAGGCAGTATATTGGTACTGCAGGGTTGTAACTTAAATAACGATAGAGAACCAAATAAACAGGAGATGATTGAGGGGGATATGGAAGAACAACTGATTCAAGCTGCAGAACGTAAAGACGTAGATACTATATTAAGATTAATTGAGGAAGGTGTCGATATTAATACCCAGGATTCAGATGGGCGAACTTCCACAATGATTGCGACTTACAACAATGATACAGAGTCGGCAAAAATACTTATTGATGCGGGGGCAGACGTCAACATCCAGGATGACATGAAAAATAACCCCTTCTTATATGCTGGTGCAGAAGGGTATCTCGACATACTAAAACTTACGATAAAAGCCGGTGCTGACCCATCTATAACAAACAGATATGGCGGAACTGCTTTAATCCCGGCTTCAGAACATGGATATGTAGATGTTATTAATGAACTCCTTACTAAAACGGATATGGATATTAATCATGTAAATGATCTCGGCTGGACAGCGATGCTTGAAGCTATCATTTTAAATAATGGTGATGGAAAACAGCAGCAAACAGTGCAATTATTAATCGATCATGGAGCAGATGTCAACATTCCGGATAAAAATAATGTGACCCCTTTACAGCATGCACGCGAGAAAGGATTTAAAGAGATTGAACATATTTTGGTAAGAGCCGGAGCAAAATAATCAGGTCGAAGTCCATTCCAATAAGAAACAAAATAAGAGGAGACGATAAAATGAATAAAAAAACAAAAGCAGTACCAGCTATACTACTTGGATTAACCCTAGTGCTGGCAGGATTCGGCACAACCACACTTGTAAAATCGAGTGAAGTGAAGGCAGAGCAAACAGAAAATATGAATAAGAAACAAGACAAGGCGACAAAAGGTCAGGAATTCGCTAAAATACTTAGTAACACAAATTGGCAGGGTACAAAAGTTTATGATAAAGATAAAAATGATTTAACGAAAGAGAACGTAAACTTTATTGGTCTAGCGAAATATGATGATGAAACAGCGAGATACGAATTTTTTGATAAAACGACAAAAAACAGCCGTGGCGATAAAGGAACTTTCTTTATCACCAACGATGGAAAGAGTAGAGTATTAATTTCGGAATCAATGGGCTACCAAGCAGTGGTTGAAATAACAGAACTCAATAAAGATATGTTTACTTATAAAAGAATGGGAAAAGATGCGCAAGGGAACGAAGTAGAGGTATTTGTTGATCATATTCCATATAAAGAAACAGAACTTACCTTTACGGATCCCGATAAGACCTTGGAAACAAAAACTGGAGAAATTGTTACAGACAAAGATGGAGATAAAATTTTATCTGACACCCTTTGGCAAGGGACAGTGGCATTAGATGAAAACGGCAATGATGTATCAGCTTATAACCAAAATTATTTGGGTCTTGCTAAATATGATTTTAAGACAAATAAATATGAATTTTTTGATGCGAAAACAGGAAAAAGCCGCGGTGATTACGGCTATTATGATGTTGTGCATGGGAATAAGATAAGAGCCCATGTTTCACTGGGGATGAAGTATGGTGCAGTTCTTGAACTTACAGAGCTGAATGAAAATAAATTCACCTATAAACGAAATGGTAAAGATAAAGATGGTAAAGACATAACGATAACTGTTGAACATATTCCATATAAAGGTGATTTCAAACTGAAATTCACTAAATTTTAAACACAATTTGACATCCGTGAAGGAAATAGTAAAAAACAAACAAGGGAGCGTTTATTGCTCTCTTGTTTGTTTTATCATGGAACAATTTCAAAAACAGTACCTTGGTTAAGATCAGTCACCTTCATAGATCCATAAACTCCTAAATATAGTCTGGTTTGATCCAGATTACTTCCCAAATTAACATAATAAGCGGATTGAGACCCAAAATCATAATTGGGTGTAATGACACTAAAATCATTATATCTACCATCTGGTTTTACAGTAGTGAAAGCTATAGCCCCTCTAACCTGAGGTTGGGATTCTTTCCGGGCAAGATCAGTAAACACAACGCTTCCGGTTAAACCAGGTATACTATTCCCCATATAAGCTTGCACTCCTGTAAGTGCCGTTCCACTAAACTTATTGGGTCGTGGATCCTTATGAAAATAACTAGTTAAAGGTGGAAGACGTCTTGCTGAAGTTTTTATAGCTTCATTGTAAAAAACAATGGTTTTCTCATCTAAACTTGGATTTGCGGAGCAGCCCCTCATCATCGAGGTTGGAAAAGCACCTTCCCACCCTCGCCAGCCAAAGTTAATAAATCCTTCTTGGGCAGGTTCGGAATTCATGAATGAAGCTTGAATAAGCTGAGTCACAGGTATTGGTTTATACTGTATGAATGAAAAAATTGCCTCTTCCAAATCCTGTCCGACATTTCCCACATATTTGATATATTGATGATAAAACCTTTGATAGGAAATGCCTGGTATATTGCGAACACCTTTAGCGATTACCGTAAGCATTTCCTGTATAGGTACTGGAAGTTCATTAAAGCGTGTGACCACGGGTGGATTAGCTATTAAGGTATCCTTAGCCACGTCAATTTCAATTATTTTACCGGCAATTTCCATATCGTCCTGACTTAAATTAAAGGGATCGTAGCCTGATCCACCATCACCAGTTGTTAAAACAAGTTTTCCTGTTTCAGGGGAAAAGTTTAAGCTATTGACACCATTATGATTCATAAATGGTCTTCTTAAGTTAAGCAATGTCCGGCGTTTTTGAGGCTGGCCATTTGTTTGTAAAATCCATTCTTCAACAGTATCAATATGATCAAATTGAGTTTCTCTATTTGTCCATCTTAGGTTTAAGGTTTTAGGATCACATGGGTTAGGCATAAAATCTTCAGAAAGAGCACCTAGACCTTGTGATCCAGTTACTGAATAATGAAGATAAAACAGACCGTTATAATAAAATTGGGGATGAAACGCTAATCCTAGCAATCCCCGTTCATCATAACCTCCAGAAGAACCTAGTTTAATGATTCGCGACCGAATATCTAAAAATGTCTTTAAACTTGAGTTTCCTATGTAAAAGATCTCTCCTAGCTGGGTTGCAATAAATAATCTTTCCATTGAGTCACCAGGCAGTATGGCTGTTTTTAAAACAGTGGGTAAATTTATCTTACTTACAACGGGCCGCAAACGAACGTTAACCACCTATTTTTTCACCCCTTCTAAATGCATTTTTCCTAAAAGAATATGACTAAAACTTTTCTATTAGTACCAAATATGGATTGTGGAGATTCTTTTTGGAGATTAACGACTGGATAATAGTAAATACTAAAAAAAACTCAAAAAAGGAGATTATTATGGGAGCCATTGAACGAAACGGATTTCGCTTTGTACCTGAATATAGTGTCAGCCATCAAAATGGGGCGATTCATGTCTATAACAAGGATCGTTTAATAGAAGAAATCAAATTTCAGTTTTCAGGGGATTTTCCTGAACTAGATCAAATAGAGGACTTGGTGGATCAATACTGCGACCGCCGTCAAATTTAGAAATCGAATACTCGTTCGGTTTCTTGTTTTTTGATATACTAGAATTACCAAAAATATGAAAGGGGGGTAAAATTTGAGTAAATTAACCGCTATTTACCCTCAAGCGATTGAACATACGAAGAATAAAGTAATGGAAGATATGAACTATTACTTAGAGACAAAAGAGAGTCTGCCTTCTTTTAGCCAATATTTAACCGATCGTGGGCATTATCTGGAGCAAATTTGGGTCAATGTCTGGTTGAATAAGGTCACCAATGATGTCCCAAAGAATGAGAAAAAAGAGTTTTTGCGGGAAAAAGGGTTTGAGGTACAGGGAGTGGACCGCAAGCTGATTAATAAACTTTTTCGGGATGAAATGAGAGATTATCAGCCTTTTCATGTATTGAAATGGACGAAGGAAACCTTTGCAGATAAAGAAGAGGAATGGGAACAACGATATCAGCAGGCAAAAGCTGATTTTATAAAAAGACAAGAAGTCACCCGTCTAGAGGAAGTGCGACTTCGAATTCGAGCAATGATAGAAGAGACTGCGGGTGATATGCTTGAGAAGGATTATGCTCAAGTTTATCTATATGTTCGGCATTTTACGGCCAAGCAATTAGCTGCAGACATCAAGAACAATGTGAAATTTAAAAATGTTGATACCTTTGCGCTGGAAGAGAAATTGGAGGACGAAGGTCATTTTAACCCCGAATCATACACAACGGTCGCAAAGTTTTTTGAGGAACTGACAGGGGATATTCATAAAACGGTAAATTGGGGAAGAAGTTTATATGAATATCAAACCTACTTTTTTGTTTACGAAAGCTTAATTTCAGATTATCTGTCAGAACTGATTCCGGAAAGGGTTCTAGAGAATCTTCCAGATGGAATAAAGGAACAGTTCCAAGAAACATTTGGTGAAAAACTTACTCCCTCTTTCATTAAGGGTAGTTTGACACAGCTTCTTTATGAGGTTGAAGACTATTTTATTGAAGATATTCAAGACGAATACCTTTCTGATCTCTTGAAAATTCCTGATATACCATTTGACCTTTCACTTCATCAGCAAATTTTTGAAAAGGACTTTGCTGAAAGAGAACGTAAGAAGGCGGAGGAAGAGGCAGAATTACAACGAAAAAGACAAGAAGAAGAACGAATGATGGAGGATATCTTCGGCCAGGAATACAATCCATCGTTTGGAAAACGGGTTCGATATGTCCTTCATATTGGGGAAACAAATACCGGGAAAACACACCATGCCCTCGAGCGAATGAAAGAAGCACACAGTGGTTTATATCTAGCTCCACTTAGGCAATTAGCGCTGGAGGTTTATGATAAGTTAAATGCTGAAGGAACACCCTGCTCGTTAAAAACAGGCGAAGAAGAAAAAATCGTTCCTGGCGCGAACCATTTTTCATGTACGGTGGAGATGTTTCATGAAAAAGAAAACTATGATGTCGTCGTCATTGATGAAGCACAAATGATTACAGACAAGGATCGTGGTTTTTCGTGGTATAAGGCGATAACCAAAGCAAATGCAAGAGAAGTACATATTATCGGGAGCAGGAACTCGAAACCGATGCTTTTGCAGCTGTTAGGAGAATCGGATATTGTCATCCACGAATATAGCCGTGATATTCCTCTTGAAGTGGAATCAAAGGAATTCCATATTAAACATGTAAAAAAAGGGGATGCGCTGATTTGTTTTTCAAGAAGACGGGTGCTTGAAACAGCTTCTCGGCTCCAAAGTGACGGGCATACTGTCAGTATGATTTACGGCAGCATGCCGCCTGAAACTAGGAAAAAACAAATTGAGCAATTTAACAGCGGCAAAACAAAGGTAATTGTTGCAACGGATGCAATTGGAATGGGCTTAAATTTACCGATTCGCCGGATTGTGTTTTTGGAAAATGAGAAATTTGATGGTACGAGAAGACGGCTGTTAACCTCCCAGGAGGTAAAGCAAATTGCCGGTCGTGCCGGCCGTAAAGGGATTTATGATGTTGGGAAGGTTGCTTTCACAAAAGACATTAGGATGATGAAGAAATTGCTTATTCAAGAGGATGAGCCTGTTCATACCTTTGCGATTGCACCAACTAACTCGGTGTTTGAGCGGTTCCAGCGATATTACCGGGATTTAGGAACATTCTTTGAGCTCTGGGGGAAATTCAACAGCCCGCCAGGAACGAAGAAAGCTTCATTAGCTGAGGAACGGTCACTTTACAACCTGATTGCCGGGACAGAAATTGAAGCACGCTTACCTTTGATGGACTTATATGGGTTTTTACATCTTCCTTTTTCGAAAAATGAACAGGCTTTAACAAGACAATGGGAAGATACGATGTATGCAATTATTCAAGGTACTCCTCTTCCGGAACCGCCATATAAGGAACGAAGCTTGGAGGATCTCGAGTTAGCGTATAAAGCGCTTGGTTTGCATCTGCTCTTTCTGTATCGGTTAGGAGAACGGACGGAGGCTATTTATTGGGAACGGCTTCGTGAGGAAATGAGCGACAAAGTTCAAGATAAATTAAAAACAGATATCAAAAATTTTGTAAAAAAATGCAAAAACTGTGGTAAGAACCTTGCTTGGGATCACTCGTTTCCAACCTGTGACGCCTGCCATAGTGCTAAATATAGAAGAACTCGATATGGTGATGATTTTTAACGATATGATTTTTCAATCATATCGTTTTTTTTTTTTTTTACGTTTGGGAGAAAAATAATTACGCTTCAGAGTAATTAATTGTTGCGTTTTAGAGTAAGATGAATTACTATATAAAGTAAGGAGGTGGAAATAATGGAAAATATAAGATTAAATGTTCCATTATTGCGAAGGAGGGTGCCAAACCTTACAAGTGCAGCACGTGAGGTCGGCTTAAGGCCGGCAACTGTATCGAATTTATGTACGGGGAAAATTCCAGTGGGACGCTCTGAAGTTCGCACGATTGTAGCTTTAGCAGAATTAGCACAATGTAGTCTAGATGAATTAATTTTACGAGGGGAGAATGTGGAGATGATTGAGACAAAAATAAAAACATTAGATTTATTTGCACCGATCGTTAAGGGAGGAACTATTGGGCTTGTTGCTCGGCCTGGAATGGGTCAGCTGGTTGTATTGGCGGAACTATTTTATCGATTTAAGAGAGAAGGTTATACTACCGTTTTATTGAAACCAGAAAACGATCATCCAGAGTTAGCGGAAATCCTAGATGATACAGAGATTGTTGCTGAAAGTATTGAAAAGGCTTTTGCGGAAATGTCCGTAGTTGGTAAAAATAAAGAAATCATTTTCGTTGCCGACCGTTCACATGTATTAACAGGTGAAATCTTTGAACTTCAGGAAAAATTACAAGATGTCGATATCAAGACCGTCACAACCTTTTTATTAGATTTAAAAGGTGCTTCTGTGGATGAGGATCTTCCATATGGACCGCTTGAAACATTATGGCAGTTTGATATGGATCTAGCAGTAAGACATCGTTACCCAGCGGTTAACCCAATCTACTCTACATCTTCTGTATTAGAAGGTGCGCACCTAGACCAAAACCACCTAACGATCCAACAAAAAGCCCAAAAACTATTACGCCGTTACCGAGAATTACGTTCGCTTGTAAATGTGAAAGGAATTAACGGGATACCAGCATCTGAAATCGAAACGTTTCATCGCGGAGAACGTTTAGAAGCATATTTGACTCAGCCCTTCTATGTTGCTGAAGCGTTTACGGGTATTAAAGGTAAGGAAGTAAGTCTCAAGGATACCTTAAATGATGTAAAGAAAATTTTAGACGGGGTCGTCGATTCCAGGGATATCGCATCATTTAATTTCATCGGGACGATATAATGGTTCTATGGGGTTGGAGTGACGCAAAAGGAAATCAATTGATTGAAAAAGACACTATCGATATTTGCTCGACAGCAACCCCTTAAAAATCAAAACCTCCAGAACTGGAGGTTTCATTTTTTTATTAGAAACATTTTTGTTTTTCATTCTCTTTAAATATGTTTCCACTTTTTACAAAGTACTATATCGGAAACAGTCGGTCGTTTAATATTGTATTTTTCTGCTAATTCATACTGAGTTGCTGTTTTTTGCCTTCCTTGCTTTATAGCTTTTTCATACTCATTTCTTATGGCCATCACTGTTTGGTCGGTTAATTTTGCTCGTTTATTACCTTCGCCGCGATTTTTCAGCGAAATTTGTTTTTTCCATTCCTCTTTAAAACCACGAACTCTAATTTTGTTACGCAAATGATCTAATTGGATAGGGGTAAGTTTGGGATTACCGTATTTTTTCATTCTTAATTTTGCTGCTTCTTTAGGGTTTCGACTACCGTCTAAATTTTGGTTCAAAATTTTTAATGTCATCGTTTGTCCTATATTTAATCTTTGAGCGACTTCTTTGATACTTAACTTCTTGTCATAATAAAAGTAACCAACTTCTTTTATTAATTCAGGAGTTCTTTTTGTGCTTCTAGTCATAGGAGCCTCCTTGTTCTAATTTAAAATTTCCTTATATAAAAACAACTTGCATGCGAATTAGTAACTCCCATTAAAAAAAACAACTACAATCTGAACTGCCCGCTTGACAATGAAAATTTTAACATGGTCTGGTAAAGTAATTAAATTCCAGATATCTTAATAGGTTCTTAAGTATTCCTTAAAGCAATCAAATTTTGCATTGTATCATCAATTCGGTATACAGTCAGCATACCTAGACCGGTCCCTTTGGTATCTTTCGACGAAAAGTAAGGCTCTTTGAGCCGATTTTTCTGTTTTTCGGTCGTGTCGGTCCCTTTCCCTTAAACTACAGGGTATATGACTAATAATATTTCAAAATAAGTTGGAAAAAATCCAACTGTTTAATGTATTGGGTGGTAAGTATACTTAAATAAACTAGAGTAGTATCTAGGTTTATTAGATGATTAACATAGTTGTGTTTTTTGATGTTCTAACTTTTTCAATTTTTTTGTTTAAATCTGACTATAACCATAAAATCAAAGCGCAAGATCTTGCTTTTAGAAAGAAATAAATTATTAATGAAAGGATGAATGGACAGATAATGAGTAATAGATTGATTATTGGAATGGACGGCGGAGGGACAAAAACGAGAGTCATGGTCAAAGAACGACCAGATGGAGAAACGCTATTTGACCAAAATTTCGGGATGTCAAATTATAATAACATCGGCGTAGACGGACTTAGACCAGTATTTCGCGAAATTTATGAAGCTTTATTCTCTTGTTTTCAAGAGCAACTGCATGATGCGATTCTCGTATTAGGTTCTGCAGGTGTAGATAGACCGAAGGATGTCGAAATCTATCTGACTGCATTAAAAGAAAGCGGATTCACTTGCCGACTAGAAGTAGTGAATGATGCAGAAATTGCACTTGTTGGCGGCAATGGAGATCGAAAAGATGCTTTGATGATTGCAGGAACAGGTTCCATTGTTGTGGGAATTGATTCTAAAGGAAAAATCGTACGCTCTGGTGGATGGGGCGGATTGATAAGTGATGAAGGAAGTGGTTTCCAAATTGGTCGACATGCGATTGCGGCCGTAATGCAAGAGTACGACAAAGTTATTGCACCTACATCCTTTACGGAAAAGTTGCTTGCTCATTTTCAGTTGAATTCTCCAGAAGATTTTATGGATTTATTATATTTGGAAGATACGCTGCCAGTTGACAAGGTAGCTTCATGTACGCCAATTATTCTAGAAGCATGGGCAAAAGGAGACGAAGCTTCCTGTACGATTGTTGAAGCAGAGCTAGAGAAATTAGTTCGTTTAGTCGTTGGAATCAGTCGACAAATGGGGTCAGAAAACTTCGGTCTCTCTGTTGCAGGCAGTTTGTTGACGAAATCAACAGATTATTTCGGCACGTTAAAAGAGAAGTTACGTGTGGTTTTACCACAAGTAGAGATTTCTACTCCACTTTATGATCCAGTATTCGGTGCCATCATTATTGGTGCGCAGGTACAAGTAAATACAAATTTAGAATAGTAAGGAATGTGACGTAACATGCGAGAAATAGGAATTAGTGTGTATCCTAACTTTTATCCTTTAGATCAAATCAAAAATTATTTAGAAAAGGCCCATTCGTTTGGTTTTAAAAAAGTATTTGTTTCACTGATTTTAAATAATCATGGTTTTGAAGGTGCCGAGGATGTAAATGCGAACACTTGGAATAACATATTGAATTACTGTAAAGAACTTGGTATGACTGTATCAGCTGATATGAATGATGAAGTTTTCAATGAGTTGGGTTGTACATTGACCGATCTTACAGCGTTACAAAAGATGGGCATCACAAAACTCCGTATTGATGGAGGTTTTACGGGCGAAGAAATTGCACTTCTTTCAAAAAATCAGCAGGGGATTCAAATAGAAGTAAATGCTTCGATGTCTTCTTCTGATAATCAGAATGGAAACGCTTTGCGTGAATGTCGTGAATTTTTAGAAACAGTAGAAAAAGAAGGAAATATTGGTCAACTAACGGCCTGTCACAATTTTTTCCCGCTGCCCGATACAGCATTGTCTCTTGAGAACATTCGTCCAATTAACAACTTGTTTGCATCATTCGGTGTGCCGGTCGGAGGGTTTGTTGCATCGCAACTTTCGCCAAAAGATTTGCACCACTTAGGTCATGGGGTTTGTACGATTGAAAAACACCGCTTTTTGCCTTGTCATATTGCAATGTCAGAGTTATTTGCAAATGGTTTTGATGATGTGCTAATTGGTGACTCGTTTGCGGATCTTTCAGAGCTTGCCGAAATGGCAAGATGTTACAAGCAAGATTATATAGAGATTCCAGTTGTATTTAATCCGTTTGTTCCTCAAAATACAAAAATGAAAATTCAAGAGTCCATCCTAATTTCAAGAGTTGATCAGCCTGCCAATCTCATTCGGGCGACGGATACGAGAGGAATGGAAGTGCCTCCTTGCTTTTGTGCACCAAGAGGAAAGTTTACAATCTCTGTATTAAATAATAGAAGTGCTCAATATGAAGGAGAATTACAAATCTCATTGAAAGATTTAGGACAATCTGTTGAACACAATGTGATTGGATTTGTTCATCCCTTTGCAAAAGATTTATTGCCTTATCTTTTAGCAGGCAGAAATAAATTTCGATTAGTAGAATATAAGTGAAAATATTTTATAGTAGATGAATGATTTTAGACTGTTATTTGATGTGTTTAAAAAACAAAGTTATAAAACGTGAATGAAACTAGAGGTGGTGGAATGGTGAAAAGCGCCATTATTCTTGCGGCAGGCAAAGGTACTAAAATGTTTCCTTTCAATGCGGTTCGCTCCAAAACGACAATAAAAATCGCAGGGAAGTCATTAATCCGCTATAACATTGAATCCATTGTGGCGATGGGAATAGAAGAAATTATTGTTGTTGTTAATGAGGAACATCAAAGAGAAATAGAAAATCTTTTATCAGATATAGAAAACGTTAAATTTGTGACTGATCAGACAAATTTAGGAAGTGCAGAAAGTCTGGTAAAAGGGGCTGAGAAACTCTCTGATACGAAGGACTTTATTGTACTCTATGGGGATACCATCGTTGAAGAAAAGGATTTAGAGAGCTTAGTGAATTCTATAAAACCTGCTGTGTTGTTGAAGAATTTGGAGGAATCCTCAAGAAACTGGATTGGTGCGAGTATTGAAAATGGGTTTATTCAGTCGATTGGTGCCCACTATCGTGGGAACAGCATTACCCATCATTTTGCCGGCTTTCACTTTGATGATACACTTCTAGATTATGTGAAAAGAACTCCAGATTATTTTCCAGATGTAAAAGTAGGTGTAGGGGTACCAAAAGAGAGATATATTGAAGCGGGACTTCTGAAATCGCTTGATAAAATAAAATTGAATGCGATCGAATGTAGTGGATTTTTCTTTGATATTGATAAGCCTTGGCATATGTTAGAAGCGAACCAATTTATGGTAGATCATTTTTGTAACTCCCTACAAGAGAACCAACTAGCAGAAGGTGCAACGATTTCAGCAAATGCAACCATTCATGGCCTTGTAAAACTTGGCAAGAACTCCTCAATTGGTGATCGAGTTGTCATTCACGGTAACCTGATTGTGGGTGACAATACAAACATTGATAATGGAGCCATTTTTAATGGCAATGCTGTGATTGGTGATCATACAAAAATTAGTAATTACTGCATCATTTACGATGGAGTATCGATAGGTTCGAATTGTATATTCGACCATTGTGCAGAGTTCCTTGGTGGAATGGTGATGGATAAGGTATATCTTTACCACTATGGCGAGTTTTATGGTGCAATTGGCAGTCATACGGATATCGGGGCAGCAACCGTTTGCGGAACATTACGCTTTGATGACGGAGAAACGGAGCACGTTGTGAATGGACGAAAAGAAGTACCGTTACATTTTTCAAATGCTGCTTATCTTGGCGACTATTGCAGAACGGGCGTAAATACGATTATTATGCCTGGATGTAAAATAGGTGCATATAGTGTTCTCGGAGCTGGTGCAATCATCGATAAAGATATCGAAAAAAATAGTCTTGTTTTCGTGAAACAAGATTTAATTATAAAAAAATGGACCGAAAATAAATACGGCTGGTAATAGATAGATTAGAAGTTTTCGAAACCTATGACATGGGTATTCAAATTAATAAAAGAAGGAATAGTGATAATGGAGAATTATTATCAATATGTGACAGCAAATCTCGAAAAACTGCATACGACACAGAATGAAAAAATGGATGAAGCGGCCATATGCATTTTTGAAGCACTTCAAAATGGAGGTCGCTTCCTAGTTACAGGTTCAGGTCACTCCCATATGTTTGCGGAAGAATTTTATGTAAGAGCGGGTGGATTTGCACAAGTCTCGCCTATTTTGCCAAATGAATTTTTATTACACGATCATCCTTTAAAAAGTACTGTGATTGAACGCCTAGAAGCCTATGCAAAAGTTATCTTTGATTTATATAAAATCAACTCAAAGGATGTACTTGTCATTGCTTCCAATTCTGGAAGAAATGGAATGACTGTGGAACTTGCAAAAATGGCACAGGAATGTGGTACAAAGGTCATTGCATTTACAAATCCGAATCATCCTACAGGTTCAAAATCAAGACACAGCAGCGGAAAATACCTATTTGACTTCAGTGATGTTGTTATTGATAGTTGTACTGGACCTGGGGATGCTCACTTTTATGTAGAAGAAGCAAACACTGGTATGGGGGCAACTTCTACTATGGCGGGAGCTTTTGTTGCTCAAACCATTTCTATTTTGTTAGCAAAAAAATACCAACAAGCTGGAATGAAACCGCCAGTGTTTAAGAGCTCTAATGTTGATGGCGGAGATGAATGGAATAAAGAACTTTTTGCGAAGTATTATGGTGTTTAATCAAGCCCTGATAAGTAACTAGTAAAGTGAATATGAGCTCAATGAGAAAAGCGTTTCCAAGACATGGGAACGCTTATTTGGCTTATATAAAATTTGCCATGTACTGGACATGGAGGAAAATTCAAGGGATATATAAGTTTTACTTAACATGTATGAAGTAATTCTAAATTTTTAAATGTGTAGATCTATGTTAAGATTCGTTCAGATTATTTTTTAAGTTGTAGATAGTGCTATTTAGCATCAAATTTATAAGCTAGACTATTAATTTGTTTCAAATTGCTAGGTATATTGGAAAAAATCAAACTGTTAAATGGATTTGGCGGGAAGTAAACTTAAACCAACTAGAAGAGTTTCTAGAGTGATGAGGTAATGTATGCGAAGAGATTTAATTTTACAATATTTGTATCAAAAAGGCAAAACACTTACATCCTATGAACTTGAATCAGAATTCGCCATTTCAAATCGGACATTACGAAATGAATTGAAGGAATTAAACGTTATTGGAGAAAAATCTGGATTTGTTATTCAGAAAAAACGCGGTGAAGGATATTTACTTCATGTAGAAAATCAAGAAATGGTTCAATCGTATTTAGAAGAAATTAAGGGAGCTTTAGCCCCGGATTTACCTCGTGTTCGTGTAATCAATATTATTATGCTATTGCTACAAACGACAGAGTTTCAAACCATTGATATGTTTGCTGATAGCCTATTGATCAGCAGATCGACCGTTCTTAGCGATATGGTTGATGTTGAAAGGCAAGTTAGGCTTTTTGATTTAAAAGTAGAAGCAAAATCACGTTACGGTGTTCGTTTACTAGGTGACGAAACAAATTTCAGAAGGGCGTTTTCCTATTTCTTAAGTCAAAAGGAAACAGGATTGTTAAAAAAATCTAATTATCTAAATTTCGAGAAAGCGTTTCCATTTGAAGAAATTAGAGCTGTTTTGAGTGAAGAGGTACAAATCAATCATTTGAAAGTAAGTTATTTTGCCCTTGAGAACATTTTAGTGCATATTCAAATACTCTCATTTCGAGTCACTCAACACAATTTTATATTGCCTAATCAAGAAAAGAAGTTAGATGTTTCCCTGATTAAGCCATCTTATATGAATATAGCCAAGAGAATTTGTGAAGTACTTTCTGAACTATACCATGTTGTACTTCCAGAGAGTGAAATGATCTATCTTGCTGCACATATAAGTGGTAAATCTAGTGTGGATGATATTGAGGAACAAGAAAAGAATGATTTGGAACAGAAACTAAAGAATTGTTTTGAAAAATTAGATCAAACTTTCTTGACACAGTTTACAGGTGATCAGCAACTTTTGGATATGCTTTTGATGCATATGTATCCGTTGTTAAGAAGAATCTATTTCAACCTAAAGCTTACAAATCCATTGATAGATGATGTATACAGTAGATATTCCGACGTCTTTATGATTGCATTAAAATTTTCTGAAATGATAAAGGAAATATGGGGATTCGAACTTTCTAGCGATGAAATGGGATACATTACCATGCATTTTGCAGCTCATATGGAAAGAGAAAAGCAAAAACAATTAAGTTCCTATAAGAAGATTCTACTATCGTACGGATCAGGAGCAGGATCGGCTGATTTACTTAAAATGAAACTCGAAACACTTTTTCAAGGTGCAACGATTAACGTCGTTCTATACAGTGAACTTCAATCGGTTCGTCTAGAAGAATATGATTTATTAGTTTCATCCCATCCGATTCGTTTTGACAATATTTCAATTCCATATATTCAAGTACCACCAATACTAACTGAGACGGATATCCAGAGAATTTGTCGAACGCTTACTAGGTATCCGGCAAATAGAGTTAAGGAAAATGCACCAACACTCTTATCTCTGTTTCATTCAGAAATGTTTTATATCGAAGATACTAGAGAGGCTTTTGACTACAAAGCTTACATTAAAGAAAAAGCGAAAAGAGTTGTTGAATTGGGTTTTGCAACACTTGACTTTCCTGATTTGGTTGCCGAACGGGAAGAAAAAATATCGACGATTCTCCAAAATGGGATAGCAGTGCCACATGCATTAAAAATGGTTGCTATTCAAGATTCGATAAGTGTTGTGATATTTAAGAATCCAATAACTTATGATGGAAAGGTTGTACAAATACTTTTTTTAATTAATCTGCGGGCGGGAGACTTGTTTCTACACAAGGAGTTAAGTCGGTTAGTTTTACATTTAATGGAGCATCCCGAAGCGAAACAGAGAATTCTGAAGTCAACTAACTTCAATGATTTTCAATACGAGGTTTCTAAAATATTATTCTGCTAGACTAACAAGATTTTTGCCAATTATGTGAAAGGGGTTGATAGTAGCAGGGGAATGAAGGGTTTAGAATGTATGGTTAAATCTCTGAGTTGGAAAATGGATTCGAATATATTATTTAGGAGGAACATAATGAAAAGAAATAAATTGCGTTTTGGTAAACCTGTTACGGCGGCTGTTTTAGCAGCTACAATAGCTGCAGGTAATTATAGTGGTGTAGTTGTTAAAGCTGCTCCTACAATTTCAGCCCATTCTTTTACGGTAGCTCCTGTTTCAACTGGCACAAGTATTTACATGAACACTACACATATCACTCATGCAAAACCTACTGGTTTAGATACAACAAAGCCAGTAAAATGGACAACTTCTGATCCATATGTTGCATATGTAGATATGGTTGGCAACGAAAAAGGTGATTTCAGCGGAAAGATTTTAGGCGTAACTGGTGGTACGGCAAAAATCACTGGTACTGGAGTGGATACAACTGGTGCTGCTAAAACTGTAGAGATTACTGTTACTGTAGTAGAAGCACAAGGTACTACTAATCTTGAAAAATTAGTTTACTACTATAATGCTGGGGATGATAGGATACCAGCTGCCCTTTCAACATCGACTTGGAAAACAACTAATATTCCTTCTGCTCCAGCAGGAAAGAAATTCCCATCAAAGAGCTATGTGGGATATGTTGAAGGAGAAGACGGTGTAAAATGGTTAATTTCAAAAGACACTTTAATCAAGTCAAATGATAAAATCATCCTGGGTGATGAGAGAGCGCATGGAGTAATTACTGGTATCGTATCTGATGCAATTACACTTTACGATCCTAACGTATCTTCGGCTGATCAAATTCAATATTTGCAGGGTGGAAGATATATTCCACAAACTGGTGGTTCTTCAGGTTCTGGTACTAATAATGCTGGTAATACTGCAACATTTAACGCAAAAGAAGTGATTACCAACATCATGCCTGATGGTAATAATGGACTTTGGATTCTTGGCGAAAAAGGAAACGCAACTCACATTGTGAGAAAGCAAATGTCCTTACAAAGTAAAGCATTACTTCAAACAGAAATTTCAAGAAATTTTACAGACAGATACGGATTCCAATCTGGTAATATGAGATTCACTACTCAAGAGGACATGATGAAAGCGCTTATGACAGCTGATAAAGATGCTGCTAGAGGAAACTATGATACAGACAATGACGGTCTTTGGACGACAATGTATGCTTCTGGTGAAATCTGGAGATACAACTACATGAAAAATACATTTGGTCCAAATGATGAAAGAACAAAAGATGCAAAAGCATCTGCTATTCGTGCAGTTGAATCAATCGTAACGCTTGGTTATGTATCTGGTACGCAATTAAAAGTTACTTCTCAATACAATGTAAACGACTATATGTACGTTGTTAACTCTTATGGTGGAAACGTAAAAACGATCGCTGAAGCAAAAGCATGGCTTACTGCTAACGAAGGAAAGCCAGTATTCGTTGATGAAAAGGGTAAATATACATTGACTGACACTGGAAATCCTGCTTCAGCTGGTTTCTTTGCTCGTACGTACAAAGTAGACACAAGTAACAATGGCGCTACAATTCCAGAAGCTAGAACATGGGATAATGCATGGATTCAAAAGAAGGCAGGACAAGCTGAAGATATTAATGGAAATACAGTTTGGTATAATGTCCCTGGCTCTTTCAAAAATGGAACACAAACTGATCTTAAAGCATATGACACAGTTGCAGTACCTCCACGTTTAACAGAAATATTTGCAAACCAAAACGAAGGTTTTGATGCGGATTCAATGGATTTAGACTCAAATAAAGTTTATTACAAAGCAACAACATCAACTGATGAATTAGTAGGTCATTATTTTACATTAGACCTAGCATATAAGGCATTCAAAGAAGATGATCCAGAACTAGCAGCGCTTATCAAAAATGATATGATTAACCACACAAATGCACTAGTTCTAAATAACTATTTCCAATTGACTGTTAATGGTGAGAACCCTGCTGAATCTCGTTTTGCTAGTGGTTCTGTTCCTGGAAATGGATTAAACGGCCCGAATGCTCCAACTAGATGGGCAAATATGAACCCTGAATACCTTGATGGTAATAAGGATGCATGGGGAAGAGACGCAGACTATGAAGACGGTCCATTAAATGCGCAATTACAGTTACAAGCACTTGTAGTTGCAAGAGATTTGGGTACGTATACTCCTGAAGAAAAAGCAATCCTTGAAGATCAAGGCATTGATGTAATTGAACCACTTGATTTTGCAAACGAATACAAAGTAATGAATGGCGTAAAAGCGTCAGAAAAAGCTAATGAACATAATGATTTTGAAGTAAGATATCCAAAAACATATAACTCAAAATCGATGCTTGATATGACATTACAATATCTTGCAAGATACTTTGGTATTGCTGCTCATAACGGTGATGATATCGGTGTAAGTGGTGTAACTCACGAATCATACATGAACTATTCTGATGAAGAAGAAGAAGCACTAGCATACTACACATTATCTCACCATGCTGATAAGTTTAACGGTGACGAAATCTTAGATGGCATGAATCAATGGTGGACAAACGAAAAGAGAGAGAAAAACCCATTCATGACAACTTTCTACGCGGCTTCTCTAGGTGCTTTGAAAGCTAAAGGTATTGATATCGGAAACGCACAAGTTGACCTTGCAGGTTCAGATTGGTATATGACTCGTATACCTAACAATTTCATGAACTTTGATGTATTATCAGCAAACAGAAATGACATAACACACGTAGCACCAAATCTTATGGTTGACCAATTAATTCCTCGTGATGAAGTTATGATGTCCAAGTACAACACAAACATTTTCGGAACGATGGATAGAAGAACGATTGACTCTGGTAACAGTTTAACAATGGAATCTTCAACTGTCATTTCAATGCCTTACTGGATCACTCAAAACCCTGAAGATGCTGCTTATGTAGAAGATTTAGGATCAGAAGTTACTGAACCAGTTAATAATGGTACAGAAAGCCTTGCATACCCAACTAATTTAGCATCTATGAATCCTCATGCTAAATATAATGCAGACACACATACATTTACAATTAACGTGGGTGACTCTGTAAAGCTTGATGCTAAAACAACGGGATATATTAAAAATGTGTCTTGGGCAACGAATGCTTGGGATCAAGCAGGATATATCAATGGATTACCTACACAAATCAATGCTGAAGCAGATGTATCTAAAGTCATTGACCTAAGAAATATAGCAACGTACGGTGATGAAGGAAACGTAAGACCAACGGATTTAAGTGTAAACGGCGAGTACTATGGTGCTTATGCAACTGGTTTAAAACCAGGAACTGCTACCGTTACGGCGTATGTTATTGATGGATTCTTTAGAACCCCTGCTAAAATAACATACACAATCGAAGTTATTGATCCTAAGAAATCAGCGAAACCAATTGCTCCTACTGTGCTTGACAAGAATTCTTTTGCCTATCCAACATGGTTGAAAACTGCAATGGCTGATTCAAAATTAAATACAGATGGAAACAAATTTGTAGAAGTTAGTTACGAATCATCTTCACCAGACGATGTAGCTGTTGATAGTGAAACTGGAGAAGTTACGTATAAAACAGATAAACAAGCTTTCATCATTGCTACTGTTCTATACTCTGCAATGACAATTGATGGAGAGCCTAGATTTGAAAACGATAGCCACGTGATGACTTTTGTAAGACCTGTTTCTAAGAATTCGAATCGTTAATATTTTAAAAGGATCTTGGTATAAGGGAAATTTCTGATTTACCAAGATCCTAATCCTTTTAGGAGTGATAATTCAATGAAAAGTAATTATTTTGAAGAGAAATTTTTACCGATTGCTTCGAAAATAGGTAATCAAAGACATTTGCTTGCCTTACGTGACGGAATTATGTTTGCAATGCCTCTTATGATAATTGGTTCGTTTTTCATTATCGTAGCTTGGTTAGAAGCAGAATGGTATCAAAACTTCATGGCAAAAACCTTTGGGGACAATTGGAATGCTTTTGGAGACATCGTTTATAACGGTACAATGGGTATCATCGCATTAATTGCTGTATTTGGTGTAGCATACTCACTAGCAGGCAGTTATAAAGTCGATGGAAAGAATATTGATGGTGTTCCAGCTGGTGTTTTAGCATTAGCAGGATATTTAATTGTTAACATTATGAGCACATTCACGGTTGATGAAGAAAGCGTATCCGCTTGGTCACCTGATATTTTTAGTGCACAGTATTTGTTTGTTGGATTAATTGTTGCCATTATTACCGCTGAAATTTATCGTTTCTTCTTACAAAAGAAGATGGTCATTACGTTACCAGATACTGTACCACCAACCGTTTCACGTTCCTTTACAGCCCTTATTCCTGGTTTGGTTATTATTATTTTCTTCTTATTTATTAGATTTATATTTGTGCAAACTAGTTGGGAAACTTTCGCAACTTTTATACAGGTCGTTGTCACACAACCATTTACGATCTTAGGTTCAACCTACATTGGTACGCTTATCGCAAGTTTAATGGAACATCTCTTATGGAGTTTTGGAATCCATGGTTCATCCATCATCACTTCTGTTATGGAACCTATTTGGATTACAAATGCAGATGCAAACTTAGCAGCAGTAAAAGAGGGTGCAAAGACACTGCCGCATATCATTACGTATACATTCTATGAGAATGGTATCTGGATGGGTGGATCAGGTGCTACGTTACCAGTTGCTATCTATATGATGTTTTTAGCAAAATCAAACCTTCTTAAGAAGGTTGGACGTTTGGCGATCGGACCTTCCATTTTTAATGTCAACGAACCAATTATGTTTGGAGTTCCGGTTGTCTTAAATCCATTCTTAATGATTCCTTTCATGCTGGCACCAGTAGCAGTATTAACCGTTACTTATTTTGGTACGTCAATGGGAATTTTCCCACAAACGACTGGTACGATTATTCCATGGACAACACCATATTTCATCAGTGGTTATCTTATGACTGGCGGTAAAATTATGGGTGTAGTCATGCAATTGGTTGCTTTTGCAGTTGCCTCTACAATTTGGTTCCCATTCATTAAGATGTGGGATAAGAAAAACTTAGAAATGGAGAAAGCTAATAATATTATAGATTCCAAAGGAAATCTTAATTTTTAGCGAATACTTACTATGGATATGAAAAAGAAAATATTTACTCAGATTCGAATAAAAAGAATAGCTGCTTTTGCCATAGATGCGGTGATTGTCTCAATCCTCCTTTCAATTGTTTATCGAATAACAGGTTTTGCAAACTTTCCTGGAGTCTTAACAAAGATGATTGAAATTCAAAAAACAATGAGTGAAGCAGCTAGTCAAGATGCTACTGTACAGGTAATGGCTCTTTTTAATGAAGCCTTTCTCCAATCGCTTCTTATCTGGTTTTGTTATGATGTCTTAACAACCTTATTATTAAGAGGTTCTACAATTGGGAAGATGGTTTTTCGATTGAAACTAGCACACATCAATAACAAAAAAGGTAAGCTTGCTTATGGATTATTAGTGATTGTTAGAAGTTTCTTTAAATTTTTATCGATGTTTCTTTTTCAGGGCCTTCCATTTTTGATATCCGTTATAAGCATTTTTGCTAATCCAAACTCATTAGCTGCACACGATCGATTAGCTCGATTAGTCGTAGTCAATAAGAACGACGTTACTAGCTTAGAATAGAAGGGGAAAAAATAATGAATATTTTACTTTGTTGTGCTGCCGGCATGTCTACAAGTCTAATTGTTACAAAGATGGAAAAGGTTGCTACGTCAAAAGGGATTTCAGCACATATTTGGGCAGTTTCTGAATCTGTTGTTCGCTCAGAAGTAGAAGAGGCGGATGTGTTATTGTTAGGACCACAAGTACGTTTTCTATTGAACGAAATGAAAAACATCTGTGGGGAGAAAAACATTCCAGTTGAAGTTATTGATATGATGAATTATGGAATGTGTGATGGTGAAGCTATTCTCGAGCAAGCAATAAAACTAATAGAAAATAAGTAGTATACAAATCGAAAGAAGTGTCTCTTCCTATATAATGCCTTTTGAAAGCAAATGACTTTGAGTTCAAAAGGCATTATGAAGGACATGAAAAAAATATTATAATAAAAAAAATTTAAGTTTGAAAATTTTATAGAATTCAAGAATATCCCAAGGGGTTTTTAACATAGAAAATTTGTGGCCATAAGCTTACAGAGTTTCAAAATTTCTCTTGAAAGAGGAAGGAGGTCAGTTTTATGGTAAAGCATGAAACAGAAATTTTTACATTGATTTTACATGGTGGAAATGGTCGAAGTGCAGCAATGGAGGCCATTCATGCCGCAAAAGAGCAGAATATGGATTTAGCACGCAAGAAATTAAAAGAAGCAAGTGATTCTTTAAATGAGGCACATCATATTCAAACATCGCTAATTCAATCAGAGATTGGTGGAAACCCAACTGAAATTTCACTTTTAATGATTCATGCCCAGGATCACTTGATGAATGCGATGACCGTAAAAGACTTGGCAAAAGAGATTGTAGACATATATGAAAGGGGCCTTAAGTAATGTCAAAGAAATTTAAAGTTGTGACAATTGGCGGGGGCTCCAGTTATACGCCGGAACTAGTTGAAGGCATTATTAAGCGTTATGAAAAAATACCAGTTACAGAACTTTGGCTTGTGGATATCGAAGCAGGTCGCGAAAAATTAGAAATAGTTGGTGCGCTAGCAAAGCGCATGGTCAAAAAAGCTGAAGTTCCAATTGAGATTCACCTTTCGTATGATCGTCGTGAGGCTTTGAAAGATGCTGATTTCGTTACAACACAACTTCGTGTTGGGCAATTGGCTGCACGTGCACTTGATGAAAGAATTCCATTAAAGCATGGTGTTATCGGGCAAGAAACCAATGGTGCAGGTGGATTGTTTAAAGCGCTCCGTACGATTCCCGTTATTTTAGATATTTGTAGGGAAGTTGAAGAGCTTTGTCCAAATGCGTGGGTACTTAACTTTACAAACCCTGCAGGTATGGTGACAGAGGCAGCATTAAGATATTCAAATATTAAGAAATTTATTGGCCTTTGTAATATTCCGATTGGAATGGAAATGGGCATTGCAAAACTTTTAAACGTGGATTACTCTCGTATTCGTATTGATTTTGCAGGTCTTAATCATATGGTTTTTGGATTAGAAGTTTATCTAGATGGAGTAAGTGTAAAAGATAAAGTTCTTGAAATGATCATGGATCCTGCCAATGCAAGTTTTGTAAAAAATATTGACGCCGAGGAGTGGGCACCTGAATTTCTCAAAGGTATCAATGTCATCCCATGCTCATACCATCATTACTACTACAAAACCTCTGAAATGCTGGAGAGAGAATTGAAAGAATTTGAGTCTAATGAAACGCGTGCAGAAGTCGTCCAACGGATTGAAGCATCTCTGTTTGAAAAATATAAAGATGAAACGCTAGATGTAAAACCACCTGAGTTAGAAAAACGTGGCGGAGCATACTACTCCGATGCGGCTTGTCGCTTAATCTCATCTATTTACAATGATACGCGAGATATTCAACCATTGAATACAATGAACAAAGGGGCAATTTCAGGCCTGCCCTATAACGCTGCTGTTGAAGTTAGCTGTGTCATTACAAAGGATGGTCCGGTTCCACTAACGATGGGAGAATTACCAGTTCCAGTTCGAGGATTGATACAAACGATTAAATCTTTTGAACAGATGGCCATTGAGGCTGCGGTAGAAGGAAGTCGTGAAAAAGCAATCGTTGCATTGACGATCAATCCGCTTGTTGCAAACGATAAAGTGGCTATAGCGATTGTAGACGAAATGCTAGAGGCACACAAAGCATATTTACCAAGGTTTTTTTGAAAAAATAGCAAATCCGATTGTTAGATATTTTATCTGATTTCTTGATAATACTTACAAATCCTTGAAGAGAAGTACTTGTCCAAAAAAATCAAAATAAAAACAGAGGAGTGTTAAGAAGCCTCTGTTTTTTGTGCTAAATATTGTTTTAATTTTGCTAGGAAATCTAAGATTAATTTACTTGTAAATAGCATTTTTAACTTACAATTAAGTAAAATAATATTTTTATCCATTTTCAAACTAATGTTGGGTATAAATTTTACTTAGCCCCAAGTCCGCCATCAATACCCAATATATTTCCATTACAATAATCAGAAGATGCCGAAGCAAAGTAAATAACAGCTCCAGCTATATCATTATCTCCGCCTAATCTTCTTGAAGGAGTCTTAGTACCTACCCCGCCCAATTTATTTGCAAGTGTACCTTCTACTTGCGGATCATTCATTCCAGTAGTCATGATTCCAGGTGCAATAGCATTCACAGTCAGTCCATGACGAGCCCACTTGACTGCAAGGTCCTTCGTTAACGTGTTAACGGCACCTTTACTTGCTGCATAACCTACGGAGTCTACTACTTCTGGATCCGTACCCCTAGTTGCAACTGTTGAAGAAACGTTGATGATTTTTCCGTATTTGTTTTCAATCA
This sequence comes from Bacillus sp. CZDM1, assembly GCF_055502545.1. NCBI lineage: Bacteria > Bacillati > Bacillota > Bacilli > Caryophanales > Bacillaceae > Bacillus > Bacillus sp. CZDM1. The sequence continues at coordinate 83,942 of NZ_JBUESO010000012.1, forward strand.
TATGTCTTCCAACAGCCTGACACATTAAGAATGTACCTGTCAAATTTGTATCGATCATAATTTGCCATTCTTTAAAAGGCATCTCCGTCGCTGGGATTTCATATGCTACTCCGCTAGCGTTGACTAAAATTTCAATCTTGCCAAATTGAGAAATTACTTTCTCTACAGCTTGTCCAACAGATTCAGGATTTGTTACATCCAATGCCAGGGCAAATGCTTGTCCTCCTGACGTTTCAATTTCATTTACAACGTTCTCGCAAACTTCTAAACGACGTGAACCTACTACAACGGTAGCACCAGCTTTTGCAAGTGCAATTGCCATTTGACGGCCTAACCCGCTGCCTCCTCCAGTAACAATTGCTGTCTTTCCGGTTAAATCAAAAAATTGGTTCAATGACATGCTGTTTTCCTCCTGTATTGTGAATATTCAAAGATTTTAAAATCCTTATAATATTCATTATACTTATAAATTATAATTATATAAAATTAACGATTTTAATATGTAAGTAAGTATTACTAATATTAGAAAAGGGGTAAATCTATTTACAATGAACATAAAATCTTTAGTTTTAAGCTTTACTTCATAACATATTAAGTTATCTGGAGTTCAGAACATAATGACACCATGATAAAATTTAAACTGTCAATTAACATTAGTTTATGTATACAGTTTTTATTATGGATGTGCTTACATTGGATAGATTATTAGTCAGGGACTGCATCGTTATATTTGCAGTGTTATGTACTTTACTTACAGATATTAATCGAGATACAAAAATCAAACCTGTATCAACAACGTCCACAGCCGTTCATGCAAAACAGCATGATGAAAGTATCGATGTTGACACTAACCCAGAGAGCATTTCTGTTCTAGTAAATCACTTACATAAACTGCCAGAAAGTTATTACCCATCAGAGCTGATTATTGCGGATATTCCATTTGTTTTCCAAGTGAAAACTGAAAAACGAAAAATGCGTGCAGTTGCCGCCGGAGCGATTAAAGAACTATTCACTGATGCAGAAGCACAAGGTATTACATTTTTAGGTGTTTCGGCTTATCGGTCACATGCAACCCAAACAGCATTATTTCACTCTTATGTAAGTAAGGATGGGTATGAGAAAGCATTAACGTACAGTGCATTACCTGGTACGAGTGAACATGAAACCGGTCTTGCAATCGATGTTACCGGAGGAGATGGCGAGTGTGCTGCAGAAGACTGCTTCGCCGGAACAAAAGAGGCAATTTGGCTAGAGGAGAATGCTGCGGATTACGGATTTATTATTCGATATCCGAAAGGTAAAACAGCCATTACTGGTTATCAATATGAGCCTTGGCACCTACGTTATGTTGGGAAATCGATCGCTCTTAAAATTATGAACCAAGGAATTACACTGGAAGAATTTTATCATGCAGAACCAGTTAATAAGTAACAAAAAGCGTCATTTTCCTTTAGGAGGTTGACGCTTTTTATGTTCTGTTTACCTTTATTGACCTGCAGAAGAACACGTAACGAATAGGTGTCAAGAGTTCCAAATTATGCTTGGTTCCTCGATTATCTCAGTTTTGTATTCAATATAAGAGATACTTAACATGTAGGTAAGAAATCCATGATTTCCTATTCATGTCGAAAATTGTAGAATTATTGCAGATGCATCATTGTGAAAATAGAATTTTGTTAATTGCATTTCTAGATGTCTTTAATATTTTTTAAGACTATCAATTACAGCAACAGATTAGTAGACCATATAAAAGGCATAACACAATATTTGTCATAGGGAGTGTGGTCATTGATGGGGCAATTGATAGTAATTTTTGAAGGCGAGGAATATATTATTCTACATCAACATGCATGTGGTTACTGTGAAATAATAAAAGAAAATGATTTTAATCATTTAGTAAAACTAGTTAACTTCTCAGAATTAAAACTTAAGAATTAAGTGAACATAAAAATAATCATTGTATATAGATCCTGGCAAACAAATAACATTCATCCGTGAAGATTAGGTGAGATTCCCCGCCTAATCTTCACGTTTTTCACCTTGGTGAAAATCAGCTTTACTTAATAATCGGGAAAATACCGAAATACTCTTCCAATGTCAAATTTTGTTTCTTCATATCTTGTGCAATGGGTGTACCTACATAGCGAATGTGCCAAGGTTCATATTTGTAGCCTGTTACATGTTCTTTTCCTTTTGGGTAACGAATAATAAAACCAAAATTTGTACTATTCTTTTCGAGCCATTTCGCTTCTTTTGTATTGGCAAAGCAAGAAGCTGCAGCACATTTCCCATTACTTCCACTAACATCAATGGCCAATCCTGTTTGATGTTCACTTGTACCAGGAATTGCACTGTATGTTCTTGCCTTTTCGTAACCATCCCTTTTTACATATCGATTAAAGACTGAGGTTTGCGTTGCATAAGAACGATAACCCGATACTCCGCTCAAATAAACTTTATCCTTTTTTGCTGCTGCAAACATTTTTTCTAAGGCAACCGCCGCTTCCTTCCGTAATTTACGTTTTTCTACTTTTTCGTTAAATATAAAAGAGGTCTGTGGAAAAACTAAATTCTGAGGAACATAACCATTAGGGAGGTATATTTTTTTAGTTACAACTACAGCTATAGATGCAGGATATTTGGTCGTATACACCACTTTTCCATTTTGCGTTTTCTCTTTCTTTATATAAGACATTTTTGAAGCGGTTCCTTGCTGGTTGGAATTGGGTTTATTTACAATTGGAGTTACAGATTTTTCTGTCTCACTCTGCATATTTTTAGAAGAGGAAGACATATCCTCATCTTTGTTGCAACCACCAACACTTATTATTGAAATCAAAATCAATACAACGCTTATATATTTTTTGATCATAATAACAACGCCTTTCACTATAGGATTGTTTTTTCGCAATTAAATTAACTATTTAAAATTAGGATTTGAAATAAAATTTGAATCTATACGAGGCATATGAAAAAAACATGTTCACTACTTTGATGGAGATTGGATATGAGGTCCTTTTTTATTTCCACTTCAAAATCTGAAAACCGTTCTTCTTAGTATGTTGTCAAAGTGGGGCGTATCTAGTTCTTTATGCCTGTTTTAATCGACTAGTTTTTTAAAAATTCATAAAATTAGATTAATTTTGTTTATTTCCACCGAATTTAAAGAAAAATCACTCCTCTAATAATATTAATTTCGACAAAATAAATAAATATTCTTCCAGATAGGAGTTAAAAATTCTATCTTATTTTTGGTTTAAATGACAATCTTTCAGTTGATTTTAAAATATAAGTCTATCGGACTATGCTCAATTCCCCCAATTTACTGTGCTTAATGGTGAATGTACAATTTGTTTTAATCAATAGAGTTAGAGATAAAAGTAAAGTTATTCGATTAAACTTATAAAGTCTCTGGTCACTTAATTGTAGAGAAATAAATATAAACCGCCAAGATCAAATAATAGAGGAGAGACGTAAATGAAAAAGAGTAAATTGAAGGCGTTTAAAGTGATGACTACTGCAGCTGTAACATCCTTACTTCTTTCATCAGTCACAGCTTTTGCGGAAACGAATGAAACTTCAACCGAGTCTCAAGTGTTTGAAGATATAGTGGAACTTGGGGGGGATTTAATTTTTGATAAGAACCAGTTAGATCCTGTAAATGATGATTTATATAATAAAGACATTAATAAAGAAGCTTCGAATAAAGCCTATAACCCAAATGATGTTATTCGTTTAATCGTTGAAGTTGAACAACCAACTGATGAGGAGAAATCATCAAAAAATAAAAAGTCAATAATGAAGCAAAAGCAAGACAAAGTTATTGATGAAATCTCTAAAACGAAAAATTCTAAAGTAAATTCGCAAACTAAAGTAAAACACCGTTATTTTGAAGGTTTTAACGGATTTAGTTTAGAAACTGAGTTTCAGAATATGAAAGAAATCGAGGCTATTCCAGGGGTTACGAATGTACATATTGCTAGAACATTCCATGAAACCATGGCAGCTAGTAAAGAATTGGTACAGGCTCAGAAAGTTTGGGAACATTATGGCTATAAAGGTGAAGGATTAGTTGTCGCGGTCGTAGATTCCGGGATTGATCATTCGCACAAAGATATGAAACTATCTAATGATGCAAAAGCGAAAGAAAAATGGACTCAAGATAAAATGAATCAAAAAATGGCAGAAACAGACGTAAACGAAATTTGGTATTCCGATAAAGTCCCGACAGGTTATGATTGGGCAGACAATGATACAAATGTCATTCCTGGATTAAATGGTAGTCCACATGGAACACACGTTGCTGGAACAGTTGGAGCTAACGGGGACGAAGCAACTGGCGGGGTCGCTGGTATTGCTCCAGGTGTTCAACTATTAGCAGAAAAGGTATTCTCGGATAGTGGCGGCGGAGCCTATGAGGATGATATTATCGCAGGAATCGAGCATGCCGTTACAATGGGTGCAGATGTTATCAACATGAGTTTAGGTGTTGATGCAGGCTATGTTAGTGAAGAAGATGATCCGACTCAAAAAGCCATTCGAGTTGCGACAGAGCGTGGAACACTTGTTATAGTATCAGCTGGTAATTCCGCTCATAGTACGAAAAATAATACATTTCTTGACTCTGCTTCAAAGCCATATGCAGAAAATCCTGATATTGGGACAGTTGGTGCACCGGGTGTAGGTCCATATGCTTTATCGGTAGCATCCTATGAAAATACAAAATTGCATTTAAATACTCTAGCAGATACAGATGGTTTCAAGCTTCCTTTCCAAGACCAAACGATGTTTCCTGCAAAATATAATTTTAAACTTTCAAGATTTTTAAATCCGAATCAAGAGTATGAAATGGTGTTTGCAAACGAAGGACGAAGCAAAGCAGATTTTCCTGTCAATAAAACTGGCTACATTGCAGTAATAAAATTATTAAATGAATATTCTTTCTATTCTTCTATTCAATTTAACGCAGAAAGGTATGGAGCAAAAGCGGTAATCATAATACCAGCTGATAATATGGCGACTGATTATCCTTATCTAAGATTAACTCAAAATTCCATTCCAACTGCTACAACAGGTAAGGCTCCAGGCCAAGAACTAGTAAATAAACTAAAAAGTGGTCAAACCGTCAAGATGAAATTAGCAGGGGATACTTGGATAGATAACGCAAACAAAGACAACATGTCCAGTTTTTCATCCTATGGTTCTCCTAGCACATTAGATTTTAAACCAGAGATTTCTGCTCCTGGTGGAAATGTTTATTCAACTGTTCCAGGAAATGATTATGAAATTATGAGCGGTACATCAATGGCAGCACCTCATGTTGCTGGCGGTTCTGCATTGTTAATGCAGGCACTTTATCAAAAAGGATTAACCCATTCAGAAGATACGGTGTTAAAAGCAAAGATTGCTTTAATGAATACAGCTAATGTTCTCATGGATCCAAGAACAAACGGTGAAGTTCCATATTCACCACGCTTACAAGGATCTGGTTTAATGAAAATTCAAAATGCGATTAACACACCTGTCATTGTAACAAGTCGAAACATGTCTTTAGAACAAGCTGGAGCAGTTGCATTAAAGGAAATAGGACAAACTACAAGCTTTAAATTAAATGTGGAAGCATTCGAAACTCCTAAGGGAAATAATAATAGTGAGGATATCGAATACAAAGTTTTTGTAGATGTTTTAAAGGATCAGACTGAAATGAAAGAATATGATTTAGACACTGATGGTGACTTGGATTCCAAGGAGTATTTAACTTTAAAAAGTGAACGAATCAATGGAGCAACTGTCACTGTCAATGATAATAAAGTTACTGAAACAGAAGGAGCACTTCTTAAAATTAAACCAGGTCAAACAAAACTGCTTACTGTTAATGTAAATTTACCAGATTCCTTAAAGAAAAACAGTTTTGTAGAAGGATTTGTTCGTCTCGTTCCGGTAACCAAAGACCAAGATAAAGCCGTGCCTTTATCCGTTCCTTATATGGGCTTCTATGGAAATTGGGATGAACCACTAAATATCGATCCTCCTGCATGGGAGAAAGATGCATTTTTAGGCTATACAGCACTTTGGGATGGCACATCAGAACGTTATCCAAAGGGATATGATCCTAGTACTGGAACGTTTGATCTTAACAAAATTGCCATCTCGCCAAACTACCATCTAAATGGTATCTATTCTTCATTTACAGCTTTACGTAATCTACAAAAAACAGAAATGTATGTTGAAGATCAATCAAGTAATATCGTTAAATACTTAGGTGACTTCAGTGAATATACAGGAACACCATGGAAATTCAGAAAGAATATCATGTCATTTGGGGATACTTATTACAATGAACTCTATCAATGGGATATGACAAATGAGTCTGGACAATTTGTACCAGATGGAAATTATCAATATGTGATTAAAACGACATTAGACTATCCAGGTGCTAAACCACAGGAAGTTAAAATGCCTGTGAAAGTAGATTCGACACTACCTAAAGTTACTGACATTACTGTAACTCCAAAGGATGAAAAATACGAAATTTCCTGGAAAGGCACAGATAATGAAAACGGAAGTGGATATGTAGCTGCAATGGTTTGGGTGAACGGAAATTATTATCTACCAGGAAAAGCGACAACGTTAGAATTAAACTACGAACCGAAAAGTATTGTAGTAATTGGAGCAGACAACGCTTTTAACCACTCTTACACCGTTTGGGGAGATCAAAGTCCACAATATATGAGTGAATGGATGGTCCTTTCCAATTCTAGTGTATGGCCGACTAAAAATTTAAACAAAAACACTCCAACAGAGTTAGATTACTTTGCCCAAAACAGATCGGACTGGACGATTAATGTTAAAGATTCAAATGGAAATATAGTCGATACGTTTGAAATTAAAAATGAAAAAGAAGTTCATAAAAAATGGGAACCTAAACCGGAGTTACCAAATGGAAATTACTTTATCTCAGCTGACCTAGTAACAAAAGACGGTTTTAAAGTGACAACAACTCCAGTTAAAGTAACAGTTCTTCAATAAACTAATAAAAATAATGGAAGCTAATCCTAATATAGGGTTAGCTTTCCTTTATATGTTTTGGTAATGAGACTAGCTCATATATACATTCGGTAATGGAATTTATTTACTAGATATTTAATATATTTCCAAAATACCATATTGCTATCTAGTTCTTTATACATATTTTAATCGACTCATTATTTTATAAAATCATAAAATTCTATTAAACATGTGTATTTCCCCCTATTTTCAAGTGAAAACACTCCACTTATAATATTGATTTCGACAAAATCAGAAACATTTTTCCTGATAATAACTTGAAATTCTATTTAAATATTGTTTATTTAACAATCTTTTAATGAAATTCCAAAGATAAATATAAGACTTTTGAACTATGCGTTAATCCCCCAATTTACTGTGTTTTATGGTGCATGTACAATTTGAATTATATTTATTTACTCATTAGGGATAACATTAACCGTAAAGTTATTAATCCTATAACTTTATTAAATTCCTAATCTCGTAATTGTAGTGAAATAAATATAAAACCTAAGAAAAAAGGAGAGACGTAAATGAAGAATAGTAAATTTAAGCCATTAAAAGTGATGACTACTGCAGCTGTAACTACCTTACTCCTTTCATCATTCACAGCTTTTGCGGAAACGAATGACACTTCAATCGCGTCAGAAGTGTTTGAAAATATAGTAGAAAAAGGAAGGAATTTAGTTTTTGATCAGGACAAGTTAGATCCTAGCAGTAATGATTTATATAATAAAGACATTAATAAAGAAGGTTCGATTAATGCCTATAACCCAACTGATGTTGTTCGTTTAATCGTACAAGTGGAACAACCAACAGATGTGGACAATTCATCTAAAAATAAAAAATTATTATTGAAGCAAAAGCAGGACAAAGTTATCGACCAAATCGCTAACACTAAATCAAAAACTCCGTCTAAAGTGAAACACCGTTATTTTGAAGGGTTTAACGGATTCAGTATCGAAACAGAGTTCCAAAATTTAAAGGATATCCAATCCATGCCTGGCGTTACACATGTTCATGTTGCTAGAACATTCCAGGCAACGATGGACGTAAGTAAAGAATTAGTACAAGCTCAAAAAGTATGGGAGCAATACGGATATAAAGGTGAAGGCTTAGTAGTCGCAGTTGTTGATTCCGGAATTGATTATTCTCACAAAGATATGAAACTATCGGATGATGCAAAAGCGAAAGAAAAATGGACTCAAGATCAAATGAGTCAAAAATTGGCAGAGACTGATGTAAACGATATTTGGTATTCCGATAAAGTCCCATCCGGATATGATTGGGCAGACAATGATACAAATGTTATTCCTGCAGCAACTGGTAATCCGCATGGTACACACGTTGCAGGAACAGTTGGAGCAAACGGTGACGAAACGAATGGTGGAGTTGAAGGTATTGCACCAGGTGTTCAACTTTTAGCTGAAAAGGTATTTTCAGATAATGGTGGAGGTGCCCAGGAGGATGATCTTATTGCAGGTATTGAGCATGCCGTTACAATGGGTGCAGATGTTATCAACATGAGCCTAGGTGTTGATTCAGGCTATGTAGATGAAGAATATGATCCGGTTCAAAAAGCGATCCGAGTGGCGACAGAACAGGGTACTCTAGTTGTCGTGGCAGGAGGTAATCAAGCCTACAGTACGAAGAATAACATCACTGGCTCGTCATTAAAACCATATGCAGAAAATCCTGATATTGGAACAGTGGGTGCACCGGGTGTAAGTCCATATGCTCTATCAGTTGCTTCCTATGAAAATCCTAAACTTCATGTAAATAAATTAGATGGAGTAGACGGAATATCGCTCCCTTTCAGAGATCAAACGCAAGTCCCAGCATCGTATAATTTTAAAGTCTCTAAGAATCTTTCACCAGATGTTAGCTACGATGTGGTATACGTAAACGAAGGAAAGTATGCTTCAGATTATCCTAAAGGCAAAACTAACTATATTGCGGTAGTAAAACTATTAAATGCATATAGTACTATTGCATCCATTGGGTTTACTGCAAAGAGTGCGGGAGTAAAGGCTATGATTGTGATACCACCTGCAGCATGGTCAGATTATACTACTCTACCAGTCGGACTTGGAGTACCAACGGCTTCAACAAGTAAATCTGTAGGTGAAGTATTGTTAAGTAAAATGAGTAGTCTGCCAAGTGGTCAATATTTAAGTATGAAAAATACAGGCGCTACTTTGGTAGATAACCCAGCGAAAGACACAATGTCCCATTTTTCAGGTTTAGGTTCACCTAGTACATTAGATTTTAAACCAGAGATTTCTGCTCCTGGTGGAAATATTTATTCCACTATGCCGGGAAATTCTTATGAAGTGATGAGTGGGACATCAATGGCAACTCCTCATGTTGCAGGCGGTTCTGCATTGCTACTGCAGGCACTTTATCAAAAAGGATTAACCCATTCAGAAGATACCGTTTTAAAGGCAAAAATAGCTTTAATGAATACATCTAATGTGGTCATGGATCCAAGAACGAATGGCGAAGCTCCATATTCACCACGTGTACAAGGGTCTGGGTTAATGAAAATTAAAAATGCCATTAACACACCTGTCATTGTGACAAGAAAAGACACGCCTTTAGAACAAGCTGGAGCGGTTGCTTTAAAGGAAATCGATCAAAATACAAGCTTTAAATTAAACGTGGAAGCATTCGATGTTCCTAAGGGTCAAATTAATAGTGCTGATATTGAATACAATGTGTATGTTGATGTACTAAAAGATAAGACTGAAATGAAGGAATTTGACTTAGATGCTGATGGCGTATTGGATTCAAAAGAGTATTTAACATTAACTAGTGAACGTATTGATGGAGCGACTGTCACTGTAAATGACAATGCAGTAACAGATAAAACAGGAGTATTAATTAAAATCAAACCTGGTCAAACAAAACAGCTGACAGTTAATGTGAATTTACCAGATTCCTTAAAGAAAAATAGTTTCGTAGAAGGATTTGTTCGTCTAGTTCCAGTAACCAAAGACCAAGAAAAGGCAGTGCCTTTAACGGTTCCTTATATGGGCTTCTATGGGAAATGGGATGAACTATCGAATATCGATCTTCCAGCATGGGATAAAGATGCCTTTGTCGGGTATACAGCACTTTGGGATGATGCTTCAGAACGTTTCCCATTAGGACATGACCCGGTAACAGGTAAATTCCATTTGAACCGTATTGCCTTCTCACCAAACTTTCAAAACCAAGGGATCTATTCGACCTTTCAAGCGTTACGTAATCTAGAAAAGGTAGAAATGTATGTGGAAGATTCATCTGGAAATATCGTTGAACAGTTAGGCGATTTTAGTGAATACACGGGAACTCCATGGAAATTCAGAAAAAATATTATGTCATATGGTGATACTAGGTATGAAGGATATAAATGGGATATGAAAGACGCATCCGGTCAATTTGTACCAGACGGTGTCTACCAATATGTCATCAAAACTACCTTAGATTATCCGAACGCACGCCCGCAAATAGTGAAAATGCCGATGACAGTCGATTCCGTTTCACCGACGGTTTCCAATGTTCAAATCGCGCCAAAGGACGAAAACGGGAAATACAAAATTTCATTCGATGCGACAGACAATGCAAGTGACTTTAACTCTGCCGTTATTTGGGTGAATGGAAAAACGCATCAACCAACACCAGGCATTGGGCAAAAATCGATACTCACTGCGACAGAGCCGAAAAGTGTTGTAATTTTAGCCGTGGATTATGCAGGAAATATGTCTTGGACGACGTGGGGAGATCCGAGCTATATAAATCCTGGAATGGTGATTCAAACGGTCCAAGTTTATCCTAATACCAATTTGAGTCCAACCAAACCAGCTAATATCTCTGCCTATGCGTATAGCCGAGTCGATTGGGTGTTGACGGTGAAAGATGCAAACGGAAATATTATGGATTCGATGGAAGTCAAAAATGAACACACCGTCCAAACCAAATGGGCCCCTGAAGACCTACCAAATGGCACGTATTATATTTCGTTTGAGGCCACTACCAAAGACGGTTTCAAAGTAACCAGCGTACCTAAAGCGGTAACGGTAGTGAATTAATAGAAAGCAAGGAGACGGTTCTTCTGCTTCCTCCCAATAACTTTTTATATTTCAGTATTGCGAATCATATAGATTTGCTACAGATGAAGCTGACCCTTGCAAAAGGGTTGGCTTTTTTTTATTGCACAGGATCAAGGAAAGTAATGGCCATTCAGCATTAATATTAGATTTCTACATAATGAATACATGTCCAAACTACCATATTGGTTTCTAGTTCTTTATACACATTTTAATTGATTGAATTTATTTATTTTTCACAAAATTTATTAATTATGTTTATTTCCCCCAATTTAAGATAGGGTACTCGACTAATAATGTTGATTTCGACAAAATCTAGATATATTTTTCCCGATAATAACTTGAAATTTTATTTTAATATTGTTTAATTGACAATCTTTTTAATGAAACTTTTAACATTTAAGTCTATCGAACTATGCTTTTATCCCCCGATTTACTGTGATTTTTGGTGTATGTACAATACTAATTGTATTTAATTACTTGCAATGGTTAGTAATGGTAATTTTGATAAATTACTAATCTCGTAAAATGTAATAAATATAGAATTTAAACCAAATAAAAAAGGAGCAAAATTAATGACCAAGAGTAAATTGAAGGCATTTAAGGTGATGACTACTGCAGCTGTAACATCTTTACTTCTTTCATCATTCACAGTTTTTGCGGAAACGAATGACAGTTCAACCCAGTCAGAAGTGTTAGAAGATATAGTGGAACAAGGCCGGAATTTATTTTTTGATAGGGACAAGCTGGAACCTGGAAGTGAGGATATATATTCTAAAGACATAAATAAAGAAGGTTCTATTAAAGCATATAAGCCCAATGATGTGGTTCGTCTAATCGTAGAAGTGGAACAACCAAAAGATGTGGACAATACTTCTAAAAATAAAAAATCATTAATGAAGCAAAAGCAAGACAAAGTCATCGAGCAAATCGCTAACACGAAAACATCTAAATCCAATGCGTCTACTAAAGTGAAACACCGTTATTTTGAAGGGTTTAACGGATTCAGTGTCGAAACAGAGTTCCAAAATTTGAAGGATATCCAATCTATTCCAGGTGTTACGCATGTTCATGTTGCTAGAACATTCGAGGAAACCATGGGAGCAAGTAAAGAATTAGTACAAGCTCAAAAAGTTTGGGAACAATATGGTTATAAAGGTGAAGGCTTGGTAGTGGCAGTCGTTGATTCCGGAATTGATTATACGCACAAGGATATGAAACTATCAGATGAAGCAAAAGCGAAAGAAAAATGGACTCAAGATCAAATGAATCAAAAAATGGAAGAGACAGACGTAAACGAGATTTGGTATTCCGATAAAGTCCCAACAGGCTATGATTGGGCAGATAACGATACGAATGTTATACCTGGAGCAACAGGCAGTGCGCATGGTACTCATGTTGCTGGTACAATTGGTGCAGGTGGAGACGAAACGAATGGTGGAGTTGAAGGTATTGCACCAGGAGTTCAATTATTAGCGGAGAAGGTATTTGCAGATGGTCGCGGTGGTGCTTATGAAGATGATATTATTGCAGGTATTGAGCATGCCGTCACAATGGGTGCAGATGTTATCAACATGAGTTTAGGTGTAGATGCAGGCTATGTAGATGAAGAATTTGATCCGATTCAAAAGGCCATCCGAGTTGCAACAGAACAGGGTACCCTAGTTGTCGTGGCAGCCGGTAATTCTTCCTACAGTACGAAAAATAATATCGTTACGTCTTCATTAAGACCCTATGCAGAAAATCCTGATATCGGAACGGTTGGTGCACCGGGTGTAAGTCCATATGCTCTATCGGTTGCTTCCTATGAAAATTCTAAACTTCATGTACATAAACTAGATGAAGGAAATGGTGTATCGCTCCCTTTCAAGGATCAAACGCAATACCCAGCATCCTATAATTTTAAACTTTCTAAGGTTCTTTCACCAGATGTTAGCTATGAAATGGTATTCGTAGGGGAAGGAAAGAATGCGACTGATTTTCCTATTGGTAAAACTAACTACATTGCTGTTGCAAAAATGTTAAATGCATATAGTGATCATTCATCCATTCAGAGGACAGCTAAGGCTGCCGGAGCAAGTGCATTAATTATAATACCGGCTGCTGTTTTACCAGATTATCCTACTTTACAATTTAGCGTAGCTCCAAATATGGCACGAGCTGCCACTACAGGTAAAGCTGTAGGTGAAGCATTATTGAATAAAATGAGTAGTATGCCAAGTGGTCAATATTTAAGCATGAAATTTACAGGCGATACTTGGGTAGATAACCTTGCGAAAGACACGATGTCCCATTTTTCATCTATTGGTTCACCTAGTACATTAGATTTTAAACCAGAGATTTCTGCTCCTGGTGGAAGTATTTATTCCACTATGCCGGGAAATAATTATGAAGTGATGAGTGGGACATCCATGGCAACTCCTCATGTTGCAGGCGGTTCAGCATTGTTATTGCAGGCACTTTATCAAAAAGGATTAACACATTCAGAAGATACCGTTTTAAAGGCTAAACTTGCTTTAATGAATACAGCTAATGTGGCCATGGATCCAAGAACAAATGGAGAAGTTCCATATTCACCACGTGTACAAGGATCTGGGTTAATGAAAATTCAAAATGCCATTAACACACCTGTCATTGTGACAAGTCAAAACACGCCTTTAGAACAAGCAGGAGCGGTTGCTTTAAAGGAAATAGGTCAAAATACAAGCTTTAAATTAAACATGGAAGCATTCGACGTTCCTAAGGGTAAAAATAATAGTGAAGATATTGAATACAATGTGTATATTGATGTACTGAAAGATAAGACGGAAATGAAGGAATTTGATTTAGATAGTGATGGGGTATTGGACTCAAAAGAATATTTAACATTAACTAGCGAGCGTGTTAATGGTGCGACTGTCACTGTAAATGATCATACAGTAACAGATAAAACAGGAGCATTAATAAAAATCAAACCAGGCCAAACAAAAATGCTTACTGTTAATGTAACATTACCAGATTCCTTAAAGAAAAATAGTTTTGTAGAAGGATTTGTTCGTCTAGTTCCAGTAGCCAAAGACCAAGAAAAGGCAGTACCTTTAACGGTTCCTTATATGGGATTCTATGGGGAGTGGGATGAACCACGAAATATCGATGCTCCTGCATGGGAGAAAGATGCATTTGTAGGATATACGGCACTTTGGGATGAAAGTGCAGAAAGATATCCTTTGGGATATAACCCGTATACTGATACATTCTCTCTTAACCATATTGCCTTCTCACCGAACTATATTAATGATGGAATCTTTCCGTCATTCCAAGCCTTACGTAATTTAGAAAAAGTTGAAATGTATGTTGAAGATTCATCTGGAAATCTTATTAAAAATTTAGGTGATTTTAGTGAATACACTGGAACACCATGGAAATTCAGAAAAAATATTATGTCATATGGGGATATAATGTATGGCGGATATAAATGGGATATGAAGGACACTTCCGGTCAATTTGTACCAGACGGTATTTACCAATATGTAATCAAATCAACATTAGAATATGAAAACGCAAAACCACAGATTGTTAAAATGCCAATGACGGTAGATTCCATCGCTCCGACCGTTTCAAATATTCAAGTAACGCCAAAGAACGGAAAATATGAAGTTTCCTTTGATCCGCAAGATAATGCAACTGACTTTAATTCGGCAGTTCTTTGGGTGAATGGGAATTATTATTCACCTGCAACTGGAGTAAAATCTATACTGTCAAATACAGAACCAAAAAGTATTGTTATTCTAGCAATTGATTATGCAGGAAATCAATCGTACAAAGTTTGGGGAGATACGAGCTATATTAAACCAAGTATGGCCGTTCAAACGATCAGTATAACTCCTTCGGCAAATATTAACCAAACCAAACCAGCAAAAATTTCTGCCTGGGCTTTTGCTAGAGTAGACTGGACGATTAATGTTAAAGATGCAAGCGGACAGATTGTTGACTCGTTTGAAGTGAAAAATGAACATACACTTCAAGCGCAATGGGTACCAAATACAAATCTTCCAAATGGTACGTATTCTATCACGGCCGATGTCGTTGCAAAAGACGGTTTCAAAGTAACAACAACACCCAAACAAGTAACAGTTCTACAACAACCTTAAAAAATTAAACTTAGATTAATTAAAAAGCTATCCTTCCTATTTAATTTAGGAATTGGATAGCTTTTTTTGATCTTTTATTATGCTGATTAATATTCAAAACAAAAATATGAAATTGGTAAAATTTATAGTTACATATTCAACTAATATAATATTGGATAATTCGTGGATATCCCCCAAATTTCATTTACTTCAAAACCCAAATATTAAAACACAGAGATGGGATTTTATAAAAATTTAAGCGATAAAATACTCCATTTTTTATATCTAAATCATTAAAATCCCCCAATTTACTAACATAATTTCCCCAAGTACAATAAAATAAATAGCGATATTTGTTGGAATATTTTAAAAAGAAACACAAATTAAGTCATTTCAGGAGGAGAAGTCAATTGGGGAAAAATAAGTTTAAAAAGATTTTTGCAACGACAACAATGAGTTGTATATTGATGTCTTCAGTCATACCTTTTAATGTTTTAGCTACAAACCCAGTCCAAAATATCACTCAAGGTACGATTCCGAGTAAAGCTCATACGGGGACATATACGCTAACCCCAGAGCAGCTAGAAGCAATGAACAAAATTAGCACAGAGAGTGAAGTGAAAATTTCACCAAATATCAACGTTCACAGTGCTGATCCAGTTCGCGTCATTGTTGAATTTAAACAAGCTCCAGCAGAAGTAGCGGTAGTTCAGCAGCAATTAGGAGGTAACGAGATTTCATTGACAGACGCTGCTAAAAAGGTTAAAGATTCTCATAAAAAGTTTAAAGATTATGTTCAAGGATTGGGGAAACAAAAAGAAGAAAGTAGTGTCATTACCCCGTCTACTCCTGCTTCACAACCAGAAATTAAGATTACTAGAGAATACCAGCACTCGTTTAACGGAGTAGCGATGACACTCCCAGGAACAGATGTGGATAAACTTTTAGAATCAGGCTTAGTCAGCAGTATTTATGAAGATCGAGTTGTAAAGCTTGATCCAAAAGAATTAAATGGGTCCTATAAAGATAATTTGTCAGCTGGAAACGAGCAAGTAAAATCAGCTGCAACCTCAATCCAGCAGCAAAGTGTTTCCGAGCAAAATACTTCTACAAAAACGTTGAAAGAGAATTATATTCCACTTCCAGGTATTGAAGATTTGCATAATGATAGTGTTACGGGTAAGGGAATTAAAGTCGGCGTTCTCGATACGGGTATTGATTACAACCATCCAGATTTAACAAACGCATATAATGGATATCGTAAAAAAGATGGAGAAGATGCAAAGACTATTGATCCGACAACTGTAAAAGGTTGGGATTTTGTCGGTGATGATGCTGATCCCATGGAGACAACATACCAAGATTGGATAAATGAAGGAAAGCCGGAGTATCCTGGTCATTCATATTATACGTCTCACGGTACTCACGTAGCAGGAACGATTGCAGGTCAAGGGGAAAATAGTGTTGATAATCCTTCTTTAGGTGTAGCGCCTGATGTTGATTTATATAGTTACCGTGTGTTAGGTCCATATGGTAGCGGATGGTCTAGTGACATTATTGCAGGTATCGATAAAGCTGTAAAAGATGGAATGGACGTTATTAACTTGTCATTGGGTGTTGCCGTAAACGACCCGTTAATTGCAGAATCCGTTGCCATTAATAATGCTACACTTGCTGGTGTGACATGTACAGTATCAGCTGGTAACGCAGGTCCAGGTGAGAAAACGCTTGGATCTCCAGGAACAGCAGCGTTTGCTATCACAGTTGGAGCAAGCGACTTCCCGATGGGCATTCCTACAGCATCAGCGACCGTTGGCAGTGAAACGTTCAACAACATGAAGCTTTTAGGTAAAGGCTTTAATGACAATTTAGAAACGTTAGTGAATAAAACGTATCCTGTTGTTTATGTTGGATTAGGTGGGGAAAACGATTTTAAAGATGCTAATGGTCAACCAATTGACTTAACAGGAAAAGTAGCATTAATTCAGCGTGGATCGTACGCGTTAGCCGATAAGGTGGTCAATGCTAAAAAAGCGGGAGCAGCCGCTGTGATTATGTATAACAATGTCGATGGCGAAATCGACAGTTATCTTGCTAATGAAACCAATTTCATCCCTGCTTTCCGTATAACGAAAGCGGATGGAGAGCGATTAAAAGCGGCAGCAGGATCTTCTTCAATTACTTTTAGTAATGTTGGTTCAATTACGACAGAAGGAAATCATCTAGCGGGCTTCAGCTCAAGAGGACCTGCTACGAAGAACTATGACATTAAACCTGATGTAGTAGCACCTGGTGTATCTGTTCATTCTACTTACCCGGAATACATTCATAGTCCAGAAGACGGAATCGATTATTCGTCAGCATACGCACGTATTTCTGGAACGTCGATGGCATCGCCTCATGTAGCCGGTATTGCTGCTCTTATTTTACAAGCAAATCCAGACTACACTCCGTTTGATGTGAAAGCGGCGTTAATGAATACATCAGATAAATTATCTGGCGATTATTCTGTATATGAAGTAGGAGCAGGATTAGTCGATGTAAAAGAAGCCGTTCATTCAGATGTATCTGTTAAAGTTATGGACAAGACGCAAAATAAAGATCAAAACGGCAGCCTTGTCACGATTGACGAAGAAACAGGATCAATTGCTTATGGTACGATTTATAGAAAAGAAAACGCTACGAATGAAGACAGTCGTAAAGTTGTTCTTAAAAATAAAGGAACTGTAGCAAAAACTTTTGATATCAGTTATGAATATTCGAAGGCTAAAAGTGGCGTTCTTGACGCAGTGTCCAATAAGGTAGAAATGACGACATCTGCACAGTCGTTAACTGTTGAACCGGGGCAATCCGCTGATTTAACAGCGACGATTCGTGTACCAGGAACAGCAAAAACGGGCAGATACGAAGGTTATGTGAATATTGTCAATCATGCAAATCCACAAGAAAGCTATCGTGTTCCGTTCGCTGTTCGTGCAGTTGAAAAAGGGATTAATAGTATTGAGGTGAGTAATCCAGCCATCAGTACCGTGAAATGGGATCCTGCACATCCATTTATGAATGGTCCTGTGTATATGGTGAAATTTAAATTAAATAGCCCGATGAAAAATGTTCGAGCGATTTACTATGACAAAGACGGTCGTGCACTAGGAAGCACAAGTCCAAGAACTATCAATGCTGGAACTGCACCGATAGACGAAGATTTATTTTTAAGCTTTGGCGCTTCTTACTATCCGTTTATTGGAGATCCAAAAGATGAGATAACGGATATTAACCTACCACAATCAGTATTAGCAGAAGGTCAATATACTCTGAAGCTAAGAGCAGTAGATGCAGACGGTATTTCATACGAGGAATCTCATGAGTTTATTGTGGACAATACATTACCTAAGCTTACCTTTAAAGATAAAGCTCCTGGTAAAGTATATGAGCTAAAAGATTCAGACTTTACACAAGAAACACTAAACGGTAATTCTCATAACGCATTTTGGATTCATGCAAATCTTTATGATGAAGGTGCAAATCAATTAGCACCACTTGGTCTTACACAGTCTTCGAACACACTATTCTATTATCAAAATCAGAAAATATTCCCTAATGGAGATTTTCCTGTTGAAGCGAACGGAGACGTGAAATTTGGTATTGAGAAAGAAGACATTGAGAATGGTCCTGCAACCCTTATTTTATTCCCAATGGATAAGGCTACAAACGCCCATTTATTAAATGAATTTTATCCTTATGCCTTTGTTAAGGAAGGTACGCCGTATGTAGTGCCTACCTACGATAAAGAAAAAGTGTATAAAAACGATACGTTAACAATGACTTTAAGTTTAAACAATGTTGAGAAACTTATGTCCGGTACGTACGATCTAGGTTATTATACGAACTTTGAATTTTTAGATGTAAAAGTGAATCAAGAGTTCCAACAATATGCACAAGATAAAGGCTTGACTGTAACTGTAGACGAACCAGTCGTAAAGGAGCACTCAGTTTATACCTGGTCTAAAAAAATGGTTAACGTAGGAGCTCATATAAGCGGAGATGGATTCCAAGGATTTAGCGGGGATAGCCCGTTCCTTGATGTAACGTTTAAGCTTGTAGACGATCATTTCTATATTCTTGCAGATACAATGGACGGAGAAGAAAATACGAAAGACTTCAGCTACACGAAGTTTGGAGAGTCTGAACCAACAAAAATGACTCTGTTCAACCAGATTGACAGCTACAAAATTATACCGAAGCATTCGTATGTAGTTTCATATGTACGTCTTCAAGCTTTCAACGGTCAATGGAGTAAAGATTTTTCGAAAGTTGGAGCAACAGTATACGCGCAAAGTTCTAACGGAGAGAAATACCCAGGGACAGTTGATAATTACGGTTATATCGACGTAAAGAATATTCCTCTTTCAAAAGAACCATATAATATTGTAGTGGAAGCTCCTGGACATTTAAAGAGTATACAAAAAGTGACTCTAGGTGCAAAAACGACTTGGGGCGAGGAAGTTGGTCAGTATTTATACGCTACATCTAAGCAACCAGTTTCTGCTGCAGGTGATGTAAATGGTGATGGCGTTATTGATGTCCTTGACGTTAAGAAAGTAGCGAATAAAATTGGTATGCAAGATACAGAGACCTTCAAAATAGAAGATTTGAACCAAGACGGCATTGTTAATGAAACAGATATGATGTTTATTGTTCAGAATTTGTATAAATCAAACGCAGATGCAACCGTTAAGCCGAAAGAACAAGTTGCTGGTAAGTACAGTACACATTACTTCAATGAATTGGGAATTGCATCTACTGTTAACACATTGAAAAATACTACTATATTTAAAAATACGGCCGCTCTTAGCTGGATTACCGCTGTCAATGCAACGGAAGTAAAAATTGAGCAATCGAGCGATAATGGTGTTACATGGAGCGCTGCGACAACAGAACAACCAGTTAAAGTAGACTCTAACAAAGCGGTAATAACAGGATTGTCAGCTAATACTTCCTACAAGTTTAGAGTGAAAGTAACAGGTGGATTGAACGCGGGTATATCTAACGTTGTAACGGTAACAACAGCAGATCCATTACTACCTGCTAAAAAGTAAAAAGAACAACAATTAAAACCGCATTCAACACCGGCGGACAATAGTGAAATAATCTAAGGTAATGAAAAGTGCTGCTCTTTGAAAGAGTAGCACTTTTATTTATGGGCTTAGGAAATGATACCAATGAGAATGAGAACGTGGAAAGGATTTTGTGTCATTCTTTTTTCTAATATTAATGTTGAAGAATATTAAAATACATTAGATTTTCAACCAGAGATTTCTGTTCCTGGTTGAAATATTTATACAACTGTACAAGGAAATGATTATAAAGTTATGAGAGATACAATTCGATTATTAAAAGCTATCCTTCCTATTTATTTAAGGAATTTGATAGATTTTTTCTTTAAAATCAATATGCGCTCGACAATTTTCTTGAGAATTTCTAATATTACCCCAAATACAAAGTAACAATTTATTTCCTTTATTTAACATAGCATCCTTTTCTTAGTCGACTTTATTCGCTAATTAACTAAAAATCTATCATTTATTAGCAAAAAACCCAATTATTTATTTTTTGGGAAGAAAAACGTCTATTCGAAAAGGTAGTTTTCCCCCAATGTACGATTTATATAAATGCTATTATAATATAATTATATTTAAGTATTTAGAAAATTATTAATACTTTAATATTTTGCGAAAGTATGGGCAAGTAGATCATCTATTAAATTGCTCATAGTTTTATATATTAAAAGGAGGGTAAATATGAGTAAGAGAATGAGACAAAAAAAGAGAATGGTATCCATCTTTTTGTTGATTGTAATGCTTTTAAACTTTGTACTACCTCAGAGTGGAACAGTCGTACAAGCTGCTCCTAATCCAAGTCAGCAAAGTGTATCAAGTGGAACTTTTAATGCAAAAGAAGTAAACCGCATTCTTGCAGGTCTTACTCCTGAGCAAAAAGCAAACATTAATAAGCTTACGGGAGCAGATATTGCGCAAAAAATCCATGTAGAGCAAAAGGATTTACGTAAATCAGGTAACATTCAAGTCATAGTTCAGTTTAAAACCGATCCAGCGAAAATCCAAGTCATCAAACAATCACTTAAAAAAGGTGGGGCAACAGCGGGCGCTCAAGCATTTGCGTCTGAATTTGTAGAAGCTCAACAAAAAGTGAAAGATTCTCACAAAGCGTTTCAATCCTTTGTCAATACGCAGGTGAAAACGCAAGTGATCGGCGGAAAAACGGTCAATACCAAGATGAGTATTACGCGAAAATACACGGATGCCTTTAATGGTGTAGCGTTAACTCTTCCAGGAAATCAAGTTGGAAAATTAGCGGAAAACCCTGAAGTAGCTTCCGTTTGGCCATTAGTGGAGTATTCGGCGTCGGAATCAGGAAACACATCAAAGACTTCGGAAGCAGGTAATGTAGGTAAGCCAACTGGTGGTCTTACATTAATGGGAGTCGACAAGCTTCAAGCGGAGGGGCATACAGGAATTATCAAAACGGGTCCTCGTACAGGTCAAAAAGTAAAAGTCGGGGTATTAGATACAGGGATTGACTATAATCATCCAGACCTTTACAAGGTGACACATGATGCGAATGGGAACCTTTATGGAGGGCATGACTTTGCCAATCCTACGCTGGATGCGCAAGGAAATATCAATTTAATTGATGACCATGACCCAATGGAAACGATTTATCCGGATTGGGTGGAAGCGAGGGCAAATCCAAATCCAAATCCTATCACTATGCCGGCTCCAGCAGATTACAAACAATATATCACATCTCACGGAACGCATGTTTCGGGGACGATTGCAGCCAACACAACGAATAATAACGGCGTGTTTTCAGCAAATGGGATGGCGCCAGATGTGGAACTTCATGGATATCGTGTATTAGGGCCAGGCGGATCCGGTTTATCAGACTCCGTTTTAAAAGGGATTGACCAAGCCGTAATAGATCAAATGGATGTCATCAATCTTTCTTTAGGGGCAAATCAAAACGACCCATTCTACCCAACAAGTATTGCGATTAACAACGCTACGTTAGCGGGTGTGGTCTGTTCGGTTTCAGCAGGTAACAGTGGTCCAGGTGTCGCAACAGTCGGTTCACCAGGAACGTCTCCACTAGCGATTACGGTTGGGGCAAGTAGTATACCAGTAGAAATACCTGTGATGACTGTAAAAAATGGAAATACTTCTTACCAAGCTCGTTTATTCGGTAAAACTTTTGCAGATGCCGATGATGCGCTAAAAGGTCAAACATTACCAATCGTAGATGTTGGTTTAGGTAGTGCAGCGGATTACCAAGGAAAAGACGTAAAAGGGAAAATCGTACTTGTCCATCGCGGTGGAGAGTTTTTGCAAACGAAAATGGCCAATGCTCATAATGCTAGCGTAAAAGCAATGATCATTTGGGATAATCAAGACGATACTGAAACACAAGGATATATCCCAAATTTCTTAGGTGTAAGCCAAGATAATGTTTATTCGATTTCCTTGACGCAAGCACAGGGTCAAGCCCTAACGAACGCGATTAAAGCAGATCCAAACTCAGCAAGCGTTACGTTCCCAATGACTCTTGATGCACCTATCAAGAAAAATGGCGATGAACTAGCAGGCTTCAGTTCAACAGGTCCCGTTAAAGATTGGACCATTAAACCAGATGTAGTGGCACCTGGTGTTGACATTTTGTCGACAGTTCCATATGACGTATGGAGTCCACAAGAAGGCGTTACCCAACATGATTATCAGTATGCTTATGAAGCAATGTCAGGTACGTCTATGGCGGCACCTCATACAACAGGGGCAATCGCACTTGTACTTGCCGCTCATCCAGATTACACGCCAGCTGACGTGAAAACGGCTTTAATGAATACGGCGAAAGACATAAACACCGATTCGAAAACGTATAGCGTCTATCAAGTAGGTGCAGGTCGTATTGATCCTGAGAGAGCGATCAAATCGGATGTTAAAGTCCAAGTAGAAGACCTATCAACGACGATTGTGGATGGAAAAACGGAACCAATTGCTCACAAAAACGGAAGCATGTTCTTTGGTTTTAAAGGCCGTGGTGACGGTGCAACAAATGGCTCAGATGATGTCGTTTCGTCAAAAGACTTCAACGTTGTTAACCAAGGAGATAGCCCTAAAACCTTTAAGGTGAGCACCGAGTTTCTTTCTACGAAATTTGCTTTATCCAATAAAGTAGGTCCTGGAACAGGAAATGATGTGAAGGTTGATTTTACGAACGGCGGGGAAAAAGTCACTAGCATCTTGGTCGGTGGGAAAAACACAGCGAAAACAACCGCGACCATCACCGTACCATCGAACGCATTAGAGGGCACCTATGAAGGGTATGTCCATCTTGTCAATGAGGCGGATGCAAGCGAAACGTATCGCATACCGTTCACGGTTACAGTGGCAGAAAAAGGAATTGATACGTTTAAGGTTGCGATCAAAGCAACGACAGTGGGTAACCTTTCAGCCTATTATTTAACCGTGAATAACCAAATGGAAAACTTCTATATTCTCATAAAAGACAAAGATGGAAAATATATCGGTTTAGCGAACACGTTAAGTAATGGTAAAAACTTTACCCCAGGTGTTCACTACGGTCCTTTGATCACCCTTTTCAGAGGAATGTATCTTCCATTTACGAAAGACTATGATGGAACGTATGACCAGTCTGGAATCTCAAGTAATATAGCCGTTTTACCAGAAGGTTCTTACTCTCTTGAGATGATTGCGACGGATAAAGATGGGAAACGCTACACAGCAGAAGACACTGTCTATGTAGACGGGACACCACCAACAATGACGATGGACAAGGATTCAAACGGTGGCATTTATGAAATTAATACTGCAGGGTACCTACCAGGGCAAGAGATTAAAGGATTTTATGGTACCGTTTATGATTCGAACATTGATGTCATGAAAAATAATGGTGAAACGAGTGTTCCAAGTCCGAAAGACGGGGTAACACCAGTCCCTGTTGATCAAGGATTGAACGCTGTTGTGGGCTACCAAGATAGTATGTTCCCAACTGTATTCTTCAATACAGATGAGAATGGTCGCTTCCATTTTGGTGTCACAGCGGAGGATGTAGCGAGCAAATTTGGTAGTGAATTTATTCTTAATCCCGTCGACTATTCGGGTGCAGAAGATTACGATGTGAAAAAAGAGACTTATTATTTTATCAAAAAGGGTAATCCGTATATAACGTTAACTTCATCGAATGGAGTCGATGCAGGTCCAGGAAATGAAGATAAAGTGGTTGTCGATAATAATAAACCGTTCAAAACGACGATTGCAACCAAATATGGAATCGGCATGACGGGTGCGACCATCACGCTGAATGATAGCAAAGTGTATTCATTTAGCCATATCAGACTAACCGATGAATATAAAGAGTATCTCGTTGGAAAAGGGATTAACCTTGATGACGTTGCTTTAACAGTCAGTGAACCCTATGTTCATCCGGTGTATCAAGTCGGTAAAAACATTGATGTCACCATCTCTGGAATCGGTGCAGCAGGTGCCTTAGACCACGATATGAAGATTATCGAAGCAGATGTTACTTATGAGAACCCTGACCCCATTACAGGACCAGTTGACTTCGTTTTATTAAAATCGAATTTAACCTTGTCAGGTGAGGATACCCAAGTAGCATGGTTCCCAACCAATACACCGAATGTGCGTCAGTCCATCTCTGTCCTTCGAGGTCGTGTGGCGGCGGAATCGTTCCAAAAAAACAACGTAAACAATCAATATCCACAGTTTACGGTGGAATCAGGAGCGAAGGTAACGGTTAGAGACGATAAGGGTAAAACCTTTACAACAGACAACCCTACCTCATTTAATAATACAATCAAGTATACGTTCATCGACCCGTATTATGCCGTGACGATGGATGTAAGTGATCAACCATATTCTGTTGAAGCGAGTGTTCCAGGACATTTCAAGGGATATGAAAAAACACCTGTCATTGGTGAAAACAAATTTGGTTATCAATCAGGTACCGTCAAAGATCTTCCGGGTCTCTTCCCGATTCTTTTAGGTGGAGATGTCAATGGCGACAACGTCATCGACATGAAAGATTTGCTGAATGAAATCGATGTCTACTATCAGTACAAAAACCTAAATAATTTTAATAATCCAGATAATACAGTAGCGAAAAAGACGGCGTTCTTGAACACCAACCGTAACGCAGATATTTATTGGATCAAGCCAACGGGGTTTGGTTACGGAATTGATTACAACGATTTCTATTTCATCTTTAAAAACTTTGGGGAGAAAAATAAAAGTGCCATTGATGCAGGTTTAACGGTTCCAAATGCTCAAATGACAGTCGATCAAGACATGACGATTACGACTCAGTATGGTGGTAGCATCACGTTAAATGCAGGCGACACCTTGCAACAAGTGATGCAAAAGTTAAATTTTGCAGCTCCAGCCCAAGCAATCGCATCAACACCGAAGTTACAGGACTTGCAGAATGGGGCTACGATTTCACTTGCTCCAACAAGCCCAGTGTTCGTGGATGATGTAGTATGGAGAAAAGCGATTACGAACATCACGCTTAATTCAACAGATGTCACCGATCAAGTGACCATCGCGAAGGGTTATACGTACTTTGATGCAAATGGTGCAACACAGTCGATGTCATCGAAGATTACGTTCCCTGGTTCTTTATTCCCTACGGCTACGAGTTACACTATGACCGTGAAGGCTACAGGATACCAAGATGTGGTCAAAACTTTTACGATTTCAACTGTCCCAATTCCGACGCCTGCGGTACCGATTATCACAGACCCGGCCGTAGCTCATATCGGGCAGGATTTAACGTTAACCTTCTCGGAAGATGCGAACTGGCGAAATGGAATCAATAAAGTGATCGTGACGACAAACAATGGTAAAAATATGGATATCACAACGTTAATCAATCCAGATACGAATCAAAAATATTACGATATTAGTCAGCCTGGAAAAATTACGTTGAACGCGAAAACATTTATGACGAATTCAACGCTTGACCCGAATAACCCTGCTTCATATGGTAATGCGACGGTCGACCCTGGTGGGGCGAAATTCCTGCCGCAGCTTTACAAAATCACCATTGGTTCTAATGGTAATGGCAATGCTTATCCAGATGTCATTGCAGGTTATGACCCAGTTTATACAGGTCAACAGCCGGTTGGTTACAGCATTACGTTTAACAGCCAAGGCGGCTCGACGATTCCATCAATGGCTGTCGGTTTTAAAGCAAGTTCAAGTAGGTCTAACGGTCCGAGTAGTAGTTTAATAGGCTCGTTTAATCCTACACCAACAAAAGAGGGATATAAATTCCTTGGTTGGTGGAGCGATCCAGCTGGAACGATATACTGGGATCCTTCAGGGGTCTTAACAGCAGACAAGACGGTTTATGCGAAATGGCAAATGAATACCACTCAAAACTATTCACCTGTTGATGCAGCGGACCCGAATGGGTTAAAATTCGACGGAAGTAACGGTGCTGTGAGTGGAAAAGGTTGGGTACTTGGGGAAGGCGATTTAAACATCAACATCCCAGACTATTTAACCAATGTTTCATGGTTAACAGGAAAAGAGAAGATTTCCAAAATTGAGGCGACTTTCTATAAACTAAATAGTGATGGTTCAACAGCCACAACACCAACGACTTATACGTTAGACCCAACTACCTATGACTTAACGTCAAACGGTAGTAACGGAATCCTTTCCTTCAAAACAGCCACACATGATCATGCTGTTCAAGCTGGTCAAAGTAACTTGGGAGAGAAATTTGCGTTCAGTGAAATGCCAACACTTGCTAATATTGGGGCGATCAAAGGGTATAAGGTCACGATAACGGCAACGACAGGAGAAACGGTGACAATCCCTGATATTAGTCTTGGATACAGACGTCATATTGATTTAAACGGCGGAACATTAAAAAATGCAAATGACTTATTCTTGGCTGATCAGCTTATCAATACAAAAGCGAGTGCGCCAACGATGTCACAGGTTCCATCACATGTCACAAAAGGCGATCTGACACCTAGTCTATACCTCTATTTAGACGCAGCGGGTTCAAGCGACAAGAAGTCCACTATTACAGACGGTCCGATTCTTTTAACGGATAATGCCATCTACTATTTAGGTTGGACAAAAGTACCACCTGCGGTTTCAAAGGATACAGTTGGAAACATTGTAGGTAGTGAAATTACGTTAACGTTCAACGATGACGGAACATGGAAAAAGAACATCAAAGCAGTGCAAATTGGTTCTAAAACATTAGTAGCAAATACAGATTACACGATGACGGATAACAGCATCATTCTTAACCATAACCTATTCACAAACGGACAAAAGGTCAATGTGACGATTGTTTCGGAAGGGTATCGGGACGCGATTGTGACCGATCAAGTCATCGGTTATACGGTAACGTTTGAATCAAATGGAGGAGATCCTGTTCCAGCTCAAATCGTAGACAGAAGTGCTTCAAAACCAATTGATCCAGCAAAAGTTGGCTTTAAGTTCTACGGTTGGTATAGTGATCAAAACTTAACAACACCATATGATTTTGCAAGCATTGTTACAAAACCGATCACGCTTTATGCAAAATACGCATTAGCAGGTTCTGTTGTTACGCCAGATACAACCGATTATGCTCTAGGGAACAAAATAGAGCTTGAATTCAGTGATAGTGACTGGGCAAAAGCGATTAGTAGCATCACGATAAACGGTATTGCGGTAGACCAAGCGAAGTACAGTGTAGATACGGTTAACCGTACAATTACGCTAGATAAGAGCCTGTTCTCAAGAGCAAGAGATTACACGATTCTTATCAAGGCAACGGACTATGCGGATGTGACACTTGTTCAAAAAGTAGTGAATGGATATAATGTACATTTCGTAGTTCAAGAAAATGCTCCATTTGCCGTACAGGACAAAATTGTAGTACGCAGAATCACAGAACCAGTTGTTTATGGTTATGATTTAACTTGGTTCGCAGATGAGGCATGTACTCTTCCATGGGAATTCACAAACTCTATCTATTCTGATAGAACACTTTATGGAAAATGGACACCACATAAATTCAGTGTTGTCTTCGATCATCAAGATGGTAGTTTAGTAGATAGCAAGACAGGAGATTATTTAAAAACAATTACGGCTCCAACTGTACCAACAAGACCTGGTTACGCATTCCTTGGTTGGTATAAAGATGCTGCAGGTAAAACGGCTTGGAATTTTGCGACAGATAAGGTTGAAGCTGATACAAGACTTTACGCAAAATGGGCAGCGGGTGTAGAAAACAATGGGCATTACAACAAGGATGTCAGTATTACCTTTACTGAAGCAACAGCTAAATTAGATGGCAAAGATTACACAAGCGGAACGGCAGTTACTAGTGAGGGTAACCACACATTAGTGGTAACCGACGCATCCGGAAACGAAACAACGGTGAAATTTACCATTGATAAAACACCTCCAGTCGTAACGGGTGTAAGCAACAATGGACTCTACAACAAAGATGTGATCATTTCCTTTAATGAAGGAACGGCTAAATTAGATGGGAATGATTTTACAAGCGGTAAGACAGTTACAAGCGAAGGAAGTCACACATTAGTGGTAACCGACGCAGCTGGAAACGAAACAATCGTAAACTTTACAATTGACAAAACAGTTCCAAATGCGCCGACAGTTGATACAGTGACTTCTAAGACAAGAGAAGTAACAGGTACAGCTGAAGCAAACTCTACGATTTATGTAAAAGAAGGTAAAGATACAATTGGAATTGGAAAAACGGATCAAGATGGTAAGTTCACTATTTCCATTGAGAAACAAAAAAAAGGCACAAACCTTTACGTAACAGTGAAAGACCAAGCAGGTAACGTAAGTGCTGCTACAAAAGTAACTGTTACTAAATAAGAAACAAAAATATCCCTGAAAATTTTCAGGGATATTTTTGTTCAAACGAAAAAAGAGGATGAATCATCCTCCTTCCAGACTGTAGACAAATCTAATGAGAAAACGGGTTTGCCTAAAGGTTTATTAAGTTTAAGTTTTGATTAATAAGTTTGCCATTTCCAATGCTTTATCTGGTAAATTATTTTTAGAATAATAATAAAATAATTCTTTTTTAGAACGCTTTATCAAATAAGTATAACCAGATTTACTAAACATAGGTAATGCTTTATTGAGTAAATATTGATGATATTCAGTTTCTTTAGATTTTAATAAGTAAAGTAAAAGTTTAAATAAATGGATATATAATAACTCCTTTATCCTAGTTGCAATCGTTAATCCATGTTCTGCTAGTTGTATTAGTTGATCTTTGGTATTTAGATTCCCATCAAACGAACTGCGAATAAAACCTTCTAAAGAAAGTAAGTAGACAGGAGATTCTTGATCCTTAAGGGACATGGATTCTTTATAAAACCTGCTTGCTTGCTCATAGTTTTTTCTTCGGAAGTATTCAGTCGCTAAGTTATGCAACACTTTTGCCTTTCGCTCAGGGGCATTAAGTAAATCGCAGCTTTTAATTAATTTTTTAAACCGTTGTATGATTTCCTCTTTACCTTCATCATCTTCAACCTGAATGATCATAAGCATTTCTGCATCAATAACTCTAAGATAGTTATTCATATCCTGAAAGAATTGATGGGATTTTTCAGCATAATAATAAGCCAAAACGGGTGATTGTATAGTGTGGTAGGCTATTGCCAGATGATAATAATATTCTGGATTAATATAATCCTCATTTTGTATGGTTTTTAATGTTTCTATTGCTTTTACGTATTCTTGTTTTGCAATGTAGTAGATACCCAAAACATGTTTTAATAAATTCGTTTCATAAGGTGTTAATTTGTTTTCTATTTTTTGTAATTTTTTTAAAGTCTTAATTGCCTCATGTGGACAATTATTCATTAGTAAATATCTTGCTCGAAGTAACTGATACATAAATCTATATTCAGAGATTTCAATTAATACTTCTCGCTCGAGCTCACTGTTAATTTGTTCCATATCTTCAAAGGATTGCATAATTATAGCATCCTGCCAATGAAATAAGTGTTGTTTAATATTTTTAAGTTTATTTACTTCCAACTCTATATTTACTCCAAGCCGCTTGGATAATAATGAAATGATTTCAGGTGAGTAGGTTGTTTGATTACATTCAATTTTACTAATATGTGTGATAGAACATATATCTTTCCCTAATTGTTCCTGAGTTAGTTTGTATTTCTCACGGTAAAACTTGATGATTTTCCCCTCATACATAACTAATATCCTCCTTGGCCAATTATCTCTATTATTACAACATTCTACATTCTTCGAAATATTAAGTACATTTAGAAAAATGGAGTATCTTGTGAAGTAATACTTAAGAAGACATTCAAATGAAATATCCAAATAATAAAGCTGCCACTCGATGTAGAGAAAAGTTCATTTTAATAGCATTGAAACGGAATAGGAAAAGAAGTTGAGGGTAAAATATGTAAAACTTTCCGATTTGAAGAAACGAGGTACCTTTAATGAAAGCCGACCAATCACTAGACAAAAACGAGAAGTCGCTGCAGAAGATGCTATTCCATAGCTCAGACTTCAAATCGAGCGATTTCGTGGCCGGCGACCGACATTTTCGGCTTTTTTATTTGGATACAATGATCGAACTTGCCGTAGTACAAGAGCATATTATCCGACCATTGCTGAGTAACACGGATGTTAGCGTACGCGAAGTTGTATCCATTCTAGATTATGGTGAGACGGATCTTATTACGGTTGCATCGACAGCGCTCGTCGCGGGGAAGACGGTTATTCAAATTGAAGGTGAAGCCAAGTTCTATTTACTTGGAACCGAGCTTAATAAAGAACGTGCGGTAAATATTCCAGTTAATGAACGGGTACTACGCGGTTCCAACCAAGCGTTGATTGAAAACCTGGATACGAATCTCAATTTGATGCGCAAGCAGATCGCGTCGCCCGATCTTGTCGTAAAGTCCTATCAGCTTGGCCGCAGGTCGAATACAAAAGTTGCCGTACTTTACCTACGTTCTCTCGCCAACGAAGATGTCTTAAAGGAGTTTGATCGCAGGATAACAAACATCGACATCGATTATGTTGAAGCGCCCGGGTTTCTCCAAGAGTTAATCGAAGATAAGAAATTCTCAGTGTTTCCGAAAATGCTCGTAACCGAAAGACCAGACCGGGTAAGATCATACTTGATGGAAGGAAAAATCGCGATTTTGACCGACGGTTCGCCAAATTCCCTGATCGTTCCGGTTTCGTTTTGGGCTTTCTTCCAAACCCCAGACGATTACCAAGTCGGTTGGCTGTTCGGCAGCACCATACGGTTTCTTCGGATCGTCAGCTTTATTATCGCGATCTTCTTACCCGGAATTTACGTGGCCATTGTCACCTTCGATCCCAGGATTGTGCCCTTTGATATAGCGCTAACGCTGCAAAGCTCTATGCAATACATCGCGATGCCACCCATACTAGAAGCGATATCTATGTTGGTCATACTCGAAATATTGCGAGAAGCAGCAATTCGTCTCGCAAATCCGATTTCCCAGACGATCGGTGTCGTCGGCGGTATTGTCATTGGTACCGTCGTCGTTGAGGCCAATCTGATCTCCAATATGATGGTTATTATAGTGGCGGTTACAGCCATTTCTTCTTTTATTATTCCTTCCTATGAAATGAGTAGTGCAGCCCGATTATTGACGTACCCGTTCATCATGATGGCAGCGATCTTCGGACTCATAGGGTTGGAGATTTCATTTATTTTGGTGCTAATGCATTTGGCCCGTCTAAACACGATGGGCATTCCGTACCTTTACTCGGGAATTAGCGGTGATACGTTTAAGGATACATGGTTCAGAGGACCAATCAGGAGCTTGAAAAAACGTCCGATGGAAAGCTTGGCAAAAGACGAAATGAGATTAAATGATCGAAGGGAGGGGACTGAATGATACATTTAGAAAAAATCTCTATCAACCAACTAATATGCCTAGTTATTCTGACCCAAATCGGCGTTAGTGTTTTAACGATCCCTTACGCACAAATCCGCTACTCGGGCAACGACTCGTGGCTGTCCATATTGATTGGGGGAGTGATTGCTCAAGCGGTCATCCTGATCATCTATCAACTTGGAAAGCGATATGCCGATCGGTCGTTGCCCCAGTATATTTCTGCTATTGTTGGAAAGCCGTTAGGATCGGTCTTAAACTTCTTGATTGCCGCGTACTTCGCGCAAAATAGTCTTATGGTTATTATCACTTATTCTGATGTCATCAACCGGTGGGTGTTATTTGAGACTCCCTGGTTTGTGATAATCGGAGTATCATTCACAATGGGAGCGTATATCGCTTCCTCTACCCTACGGTCAATTGCTACCCTTACGCAAATGATTATGCTTATGTTTATGATATGCATTGTGATCGTATTGATAAGTGGAATAGGAAAAGAAAGTGACATCCGTCATCTTCTGCCAATTGGCACTCACGGGATTGGATCGCTTATAAAGGGTGCTGTCCCTTCGTTTTGGTTGTACTCGGGTTATGAGCTTATCTTATACGTTTTTCCATTTGTAAGAACCCGCAAGAAGAAGGATATCTTAATGGCAATTTCGGCTGCCAATGGATTTACGACCTTTTTTTACGTGTTGATAGCAGTTATTGTTACATCCAACTTCAGCGAAAATCAATTGAAGTCCATCCCGGAGCCAATGGTTTTCATTCTCCGTGTATTCAATTGGCCAGTCGTTCAGAGCCTCGATATTGTATTTATGACGATTTGGCTAGCTGTGGTTATGGTAACACTGTATGTTTATATGTTCATGTCCGCCCGTTATTTTGCGTTCATTAGAGGTAAGGAAATCCGCAACCATCCTCTTATGGTATGGATTCTAGCAATCGTTTGTTTCGGGCTCGGATTATGGTGTTCCGACCGGCAATTACAGACCCGAATATTAGACTATCATAATATTGCTACTGGTATAATAATTGCCATTGTGCCTACATTTTTGCTTCTCATTTCTTTGGCACGGGGAAAGGTGGCGAAAGGATGAAAAAAGCGGCAATTGGAATTTTGTCGTTATTGCTCTTGACCGGTTGTTGGGATCGATTACCGCTGCGTAATCTTCAATTGGTGGACGTCGCCGGGTTGGATTTGGACGAAGAGAGTGGAGACGTAGAACTAGCATTTATTGTCACCAAGCTCAAAAGTGCGGGCCAAGGAGGAGGGAATCCGAAATCGGAGATAACGGTGCTCAGAGGACCTAGTATAGTTGAAGCGGTCGGCCAAGGAGAAAACATCGATCGAGCTCCTTTCTTAACGGTCAACACGAGAACCTATATTTTAAGCAAGAGTTTTGCATCGCATAATCCTGTTCCAAAACTCGCTTTTTTACTTAAGGCCCCCTATTCGTCGATCAACACCCCCGTAGTTGTATTTGAAGGGAGCATTTCGAAGGTATTTAAAACTAAATCGGGAAATAATCCAGAGTTTACCAAAGATCTGCATGAGTTTATTATATCTATGGATAGTTCAGGAATGATGCCCATCGTTTCCATGATGCGTTTTATTCTATCCTGGCAAGAACCATTGGAAGATGTCGCGCTGCCCGTGTTGAAATCATTTAATTCGGGAATGGAATTAAGTGGCGCTCTATTATTCCGTCAAGGTAAGAATACAGGGGTAAATCTCAGCAAAGAACAAGTCGAGATGGTGATGTTGTTGTTAGGGAAGGAAAAAGGAAGGCAAAGATTTACTGGACATATGTCGGAAAACGCTGAGGGACGACAAATCGTATACGGGTTTGCCGTTAAAAAAGGGAATTCAAAGATCACAGTACATCCTAAATCAGGAGGTTTACCGAAAGTGAAAATCGGAGTCCGAATGCAAATTAATGTATTCGAACTTGGCAAATCAGTTAACATTTTTAATTCTGATTACGTTAATCAAATGGAAAAAGAACTGAGTAAACATATGGAAGAAAAAGCGGCAGCGACGATTGAGACTTTGCAAAAAGCGAATTGCGACATTCTCGGCATTGGAAAGGAACTTAAGGCATACCATCCGAACATTTGGAAGTCTTTGGATTGGCGCAAAGACTTTCCGGAAATGACGATCGAACCGAATTTCGACATACAGATCCTTAACTCGGATGAATAATAGCTCGATGGGCGCGTACTCAGATTGGGGAACGCGTCCTATGAATGGCCAAAATTATTTATTTTATCTGAAATTCCATGCAGAACAATTGTGTCTGGCGGAGAATAAAAATCAAGTGTAAAATGTTTTCATAGATCATAATGTGGACCGGACAGCTGAAATTGAGGTGATAGAATGAATTTTGAACAAATGGAGTATATTGTCAATGTTGCGAATGAGATGTCCATTACAAAAGCAGCAGAAAAATTATTTATTTCACCTTCAGGGATGAGTCAATCCATAACACAGCTAGAAAATGAGCTTGGAATAAAAATCTTTAACCGAGCAAAACAAGGAGTTACTCCTACTTTTGAAGGTAAAATCGTTATTTCAAAAGCAATCGCTTTACTTAAGACGATTAAAGAACTGAACAAAGAAATTTATGATTATAAAAACAGTAATCAAACTCATTTAAAAATGATTACAGCGCCCACCTTTTCTTATGCGATACAAGAAACAATGGTTAAGTTTAATTCAAGAAATCGTGATATTACATTCGAATTTGTAGAGCAAAACCCTACAGATATTATTCAGAATTTCAACAAAGAAAACTATGACTTCGCTTTCATACATGCATCTATTAATGAATTAAAAAAAGAAAAAAATATTTGTTTTGAACATATCCATGAGGGTCACATTTGTATAGCGGTTGGTAAAAATTCACCTTATTACTCTTTTGAATATATAACTCTTAGTGATTTAGAGAATTCAAAATTTGTTCTATATCATTCATCGGATTATAAAAAGGTATTAAAATTAATAAAATTGAATCCCAATCAAGTTTTAATTAGGTCAAACAGCAGCAGCCTTCTTTTTGAATTGGTAAAAGAAAGTCAAGCCGTTTTATTTTTGCATGATTTTTCTCTTAGACATAGTCCCATGGTTAAAAATGGAGAAATAAAAATCATCCCTCTAAGGGAAGAAAATTATTTTCCCATTGATTTCTGGCTTATATATTTAGAAACAAAAGGTTTAACAAAAGTAGCGAAGGAATTTATTGATGACTTTATTAAAAACCTAAAACAGCCTGAGTTCTTGCCGCCAAGCTAGAACTCAGGCTGTCTTATTTTCTTATATGTCGAGGGGCACTTCCATTATGTTGGATCGCTGTTATAAATTATTTGATATGATTTTTAAATTTATATACTATAATACGTTAGTAAAGTTAAAAGCAAAGATGTAATGATAATGGCAATAAGCGGACGTATTGCTTTCGTACGTAATTCTTTTAAACTAATATTTAATCCTAAGCCGGTCATAGACATCGTTAAAATAAATGATGTCAAAGTTGCAATATCAGTCATAATTGAGTCTGATACTAAAACCTCAGAACCCATGATATAGGTCCCCACAAAGCTCATGATGATAAAACCAATTAAAAACCATGGAAACTCGAATTTTGCTTCTCCTTCCATTTTTCCATTCTTTTTCATCCAAAACATTAGGATAAAACAAAGCGGAATTAATAGAAATACTCGTGAAAGTTTAGCCAGTAATGCGTGAGCAAGAGCATCCTGCCCTGCTGGAACGGCTGCTAATGCAACATGACCTATTTCATGAAGACTAATTCCAACCCAGGTTCCGTAGTCTATAGAACTAATAGGCAATAAAGGAAATAATAACGTATAGATAATTGAAAAAACTGTGCCTACTAATGCAATGATACCTACCCCCATAGCCGTATCTTCATCTTTTGCTTTTATAATTGGTGATACGGCAGCGATGGCAGCAGCACCACAAATACCAGTGCCAACGCTTAGTAATAGAGAAAGATTTAAATCTGCTTTAAGCAATTTTGCAATGAACATTAGAACAACAATCGAAAAAATAATGGTTAGGGCTCCTTTAAGCAATAGTGGAAAGCCCTCGTGAAATATGACGATCATGTTAAGCTTTAACCCGTAAAGTATGATCGCAAATCTTAAAAGTCTTTTTGCTGAAAATTGAATACCTGTACGTAATCTTTCTGGATATCCAAAAACCTGTCTATAAATAACAGCAAGTAAAATGGCACAAGCAAGTGGTCCAATGCGATTTAGACCGGGTATTGCTGCCAAAAAAAAGCCAGACAGGGCTATGATAAACGTAAAACCTATTCCATATACCAAAGATACATTTAGCTTTTTTTTCGCTTTTTTTTCATGATTAGGACTGGGCAATAGTAATGCTTTTTGTTCCAATGGTTTTCATCCCCTTGATTTCTTTATGTATAATTATCGTAACGAATGATTTACAATAAGTAAAATTAATGATTATTATAATGATAATAAGTAAAAACGATATAAAGAAGGTGAACGTATGGATCAACTATTATCTGTATTTATTTCTGTAGCTGATAAAAGAAACTTTTCCAGAGCTGCCGAAGAGCTTCATATGACGCAGCCTGCCGTTAGCCAGCAAATTCAACTATTAGAAAAATATATAGGCGCAAAACTGCTTCTGCGAACAAACAAAAGTGTGAAGCTCACGAAAGCAGGTGAAATAGTCTATTTACATGCAAAAGATATAACAGGTTTATATAAACGAATGTCGATGTTAGTCAATGAATTAAATAACGAGCCAACAGGACTATTAAAAATTGGTGCCAGTTATACTTTTGGTGAATATGTCTTACCACATATACTTGCAAAAATGAAGAATCTTTTCCCTAATATTACTCCTTCGGTTCAGATAGGAAACACGAGAGATATTGCCAAAGCAATCCTAAGTCATGAGATTGATGTAGGGATTGTTGAAGGGGAAATATCTCATACAAATATATATATTAAAACAGTATCCACAGACCAAATGTATATCATGGCAGGAGGTAAATATCCAATTTATTATAATAAGGAGGTTACACGAAGACAGGTAGAACAAGAGAATTGGATTGTCCGTGAAGAAGGCTCTGGAACAAGAGATGCAACAGAAAAATTATTTCAATCTTTGCAAATACGTCCCACTAGGTTAATGGAGTTCGGCAGCACACAACTAATTAAAGAAGCAGTCGAAGCGGGGCTGGGTATTAGTTATTTATCAGAACTTACTGTTAAAAAAGAAAGACTGCTTGGTACCATTCAATTATTAAATGTAAAAGGAACACCGATAAAAAGAAATTTTTCAGTTATCACAGAATCTGTTGAATTGCATACAAAATCTATGAACTTATTTATTGAGTTAATAGAAAATCATTTAAAGTATCAAAAATAAAAAAATGTAAAAGGACAAAGCCTTCTTTGAAGTGGGGCTTTGTTTTTTTATGTAAAAGTGTATGTAGAGAACATGGAAGCAAGCCGCCTGTTATGTTAAACGCCAATTTTAATATTAGTACTATTTTAATATTAGTAATACTTACATACAAATTAAAATCTTTAATTTTATTTAATTATTATTAATGAGTATACTTGGTGTAGTAATATTTTAAATATTCACAATAGTAAGCGTAAATAACGCTTCTAAGTGAGGAAAAGGGGTGGAAATCTTGATGAGTAATAATCTATACGAAAATCTGAAAAAAAGCGCAAGTAATTTCCCAGAAAGTATCGCTTATATCTATAGTGATAAAAGTGTTACTTATAGGGAACTAATTCAGCAGGTGGATCAATTGGCTGCTGGTTTGTCTGCCCAAGGAATAGCGAAGGGAGATGGAGTGGCTCTTTTATTAGGAAATACCTCTGAATTTCTCATTGCGTACTACGGCATTTTACAATTAGGTGCGTTTGTTGTACCGATCAATCCTTTGTTTACCCAAGGGGAAATCAGCTACATATTAGATAATAGTCAAGCCAAAGCGGTCATTGCTCACGTATCCGTAGAGGCGAAGTTATCAGAAGTAAAGAAACAATTGGAAAATCTAAAGTTAGTCATTTATACCGAAGCCGAGAATCAGGAATGGACATGGGAACATCTCCTGGCAACAAGCCTGAAAGTTTGTGGAAGCCCTTACATTGATCAAGATGACCTTGCAGTCATTCTGTACACGTCAGGTACGACCGGGAAACCAAAGGGTGCGATGTTATCACATCGAAACTTAGCCTCGAATGCAGACTCTATTTCAACATTACTTGAACTCGATGAAAATGACCGTGTAGTAGCTGTCCTGCCAATGTTTCATGTTTTCTGTATGACAGTTTGTTTGAATGCACCTATTGCATGTGGAGCAACAGTCCTGATCCAGCCTAAATTCAGCCCTGTCGATGTGGTCAACACCATTCGAGAAAGAAAGGCAACTGTTTTTGCAGGAGTACCTACGATGTACAGTTTTATCAATCAATTACCTGAAGCGATTGCGGAGGATTTCCAATCTATTCGCAGTTGTATCTCTGGAGGAGCCTCGATTCCAGTCGAGCTGCTGCATAAATTTGAAAACAAGTTTAATGTTTCTATCTTAGAAGGATATGGACTTTCGGAAACAGCTCCTCTCGTTGCGATTAATCCATTAAAAGGAACACGCAAACCAGGTTCTATCGGCATGAATATTCCAGCTGTCTATAGCAAAGTGGTAGATGAGTTCGGTACAGAATTGCCGAGAGGTGAAGTCGGGGAGTTAGTTGTTCAAGGGCCAAATGTAATGAAGGGATATTTGGGGATGCCGGAAGCTACATCAGCAGCTTTTAAAGGCGAGTGGTTTTACACCGGTGATCTCGCAACAATGGATGAAGAAGGATACATCTACATTGTTGACCGCAAGAAGGACATGATTATTGTGGGCGGTTACAATGTATATCCTCGTGAAGTGGAAGAAGTCCTGTATCAGCATCCTGCCGTTGTCGAGGCGGCCGTAGTTGGAGTTCCTGATGGAGAATACGGAGAAAGCGTAAAAGCTTACGTCGTAGTCAAGGATGAGCAGATTACAATGAATGACATTATCCAATTTTGTAAGGAAAGACTCGTGAAGTACAAGCTTCCTAAACAAGTGGAGTTTTTTAAAGAGCTGCCTAAAAACTCGACAGGTAAGATTTTGCGCAGAGAGTTAAGAGAATTGACTGAAGTAAAGTAAGAAAATAACACAATTATTATAGGGGGAATACTTATGTCAACTATTTTAAAGGAAAAAGTCAAAGGGCCAGTAGCTTGGAAAGGCACTGACCTGGCTAAAGATGAATCATGGGTTTATTATTTGTCCGAAAAAACGATTGCTTCACTTGATAACGCTTTAGCACATGTTAGACAAAAGGGTTTAAAAGCACCTGATTTTAACAAGGAGGACTTCCCGATTTCAGACCTCTTAGAGGAAATCGATTACTTTGTTGAAGAGCTGGAGAATGGAAGAGGATTTCTATTAATTCGCGGATTACCAATTGAAAGGTATACAGATGAAGAAGCCAGCATCATTTACTGGGGTCTCGGCCTTCATATGGGAACTCCAGTGTCGCAAAACGCTAATGGTGATCTTTTAGGGCATGTTAGGGATCAAGGTCTTAGCTTGGAAAATTCAAATGTACGCGGTTACCAAACGAAACTGCATCTTCCTTTTCACGCGGATGGATCTGACGTTGTCGGATTGTTAAGCCTGCGAAAAGGGAAATCCGGAGGTTATAGCAGCATTATAAGCTCAATGGCTGTTTATAATGAAATTCTAGAGAAGAACCCCGAATATTTAGGAATTCTCTGCCGCCCATTTAACTTTGATCGTCGTGGAGAGGAAGCGCCAGGAGAATCTCCAGTATTTACATCACCAATCTTTAGTTACTATGATGGAAAATTGAGCTGCCGATATGTCCGTTTATTTATCGAATCAGCACAAGCGAAAACAGGTATCCAGCTGTCGAGAGTTGAAATTGAAGCATTAGACTTACTGGATTCCCTCCTTCATGATGAAAAGTTGCATTATAATATGCTGCTGGAGGAAGGTGATATGCAATTTGTCAATAATTATACGGTTCTTCACTCACGTACTCAATATGAAGACTATGAAGAACTGGATCGAAAACGTCATTTATTAAGATTGTGGCTCACGATGCCAAATGGCCGGGAAATTTCCCCGGATTTCGCGATGTTTATTGATGAGAATACGGGAAAACCTGGTCGGGGCGGTGTACCTCCTCGTAATAAAACAGCTGGCGGTATTGTTGAAACCTTAAAGTAATTTTAATAAAAACTGGCTCTTCAGAATGAGTGGGAACGCATTTTCAGATTTTTAGAAAAATGTGTTCCTTAAATAGTAAAAGTCAGCTAGTCATTCAGATTAATAGAGTAAACAAACTAAAGGAGGATTATTTATGTTGAATATTTTAAAGGAAAAAATTCTAGGACGATCAGCGTGGAAAGGTATTGAACTGGCTAAAGATGAATCATGGATTTATTATTTGTCCGAGAACACGATTGTTGCTCTTGAAAAGGCTGTATTACATGTTCAACAAAAGGGATTAAAAGCACCTGATTTTAATAAGGAGGATTTCCCGATTCCTGATTTAGCTGACGAAATTAAATACTTTGTTGACGAGCTGGAGAATGGAAGAGGATTTCTATTGATTCGTGGATTGCCAATGGATCAGTTTACTGACGAAGAAGCGGGCATCATTTACTGGGGTCTCGGACTTCACTTGGGACTACCGATCATCCAAAGCAAAACTGGGGAACTCTTAGGGCATATCAAAAACGTAGGTAAAGACTTTAGTGATAATACAAAAGTACGTGGTTACCAAACGAATGTACATCTTGATTATCACACAGATCTCGCTGATGTGGTCGGATTACTATGTCTTAAGAAAGCGAAATCTGGCGGTTTAAGCAGTATCGCAAGTGCGATGTCTATCTATAATGAAATTCTGGAGAAGCACCCTGAGTACCTTGAAATTCTCTATCGTCCATTTGCCCATGACCTTCGCGGGGAAGAATCACCAGGTCGATCACCAGTAGTTCAAACACCGATTTTTAGCTATTACGATAGTAAATTAAGCTGCAGATATATTCGCCAATATGTCCAATCAGCACAAACGAAAACAGGAATCTTTTTAACGAAAGAGGAAATCGAAGCATTTGATTTTATCGATTCCCTCACTCATGATGAAAACTTCCATATAGATATGATGATGGAACCGGGTGATATGCAATTCGTTAATAATTATACTGTTTTTCATTCACGGACTCATTTTGAAGATTACGAAGAAGATGACAAGAAACGCCATCTATTAAGATTATGGCTCATGATGCCAAATGGCCGAAAAATTGCTCCAGATTTCGAGTTTTATATCGGCGGGGTACCTATAGAAAGATAAAATGCTGGTGGTAGTAATAAACACCAATATTTCTTATATCAAGTGAGATGGTGATTTTATTCAACGAAATATGGTGGATAAAATCACCATTTTAAGTTTTTAAATACCTTATGTCAGGAATAAAAGGTTTGGATAAGCCCGAGTTAATTTTATAATTTATTGAAGTGAGGATGATGTTCCTTGGTAAAGTTAGATCCGCTAGCAGAAAAATATTTACAAGCATTTAATCAGATGCCGCCTATTCATAAAATGGATCCTAAGACTGTTAGGGATTTACTTTCGAAAGCACCGCGCCCTGCTGTAAAATTAGAACCTCTATCAAAGGTAGAGGATTTGATGCTTCCAGTAAGCCACGATGAAGAAATCAAATGTCGGGTATACATACCAGAAGGGCAAGGTCCCTTTCCTCTATTTATTTACTACCATGGCGGGGGATGGGTTCTCGGAGACATTGAATCGACGGACGCAAGCTGTCGAATGATCGCTAATAGAACGGTTAGTATTGTTGTATCCGTAAACTATCGTCTTGCACCAGAGTATAAGTTTCCGACTGCAGTTGAAGATGCATATGCGGCTTTGGAATGGGTGTATGAAAAAGGGTCTTCCTTTAAAGGAGATGTATCTAGATTGGCAGTCGGAGGGGATAGCGTAGGTGGAAATCTAGCAACAGTAGTTACGATGATGGCTAAAGACAGAAAAGGTCCCAACATCACTGCTCAGGTCTTACTTTATCCTCCTACAAACCTTGAGTGCAATACGGAATCCCATCAAACATTTGCAAAAGGATTTGGTCTGGATCGGGAACAGCTTATTTGGTTTCGTGATCATTATTTAAGGAATGAAGAGGACAGGTGTAATCAGTACGCTTCCCCCTTGGTCGCTGAAGATTTAAGAGGCCTCCCACAAGCATTAGTAATCACAGCGGAAAATGATGTGCTTCGGGATGAAGGAAGGGCTTATGCGGATCGTCTGAAAAAATTTGGTGTGCAGGTTGAATATGTATGTGAACCCGGTATGGTACATGGCTTTTTTGGACACATGGCTATTTTCTCTGAGAACATTGAATCAACAGTTAAGAGGATTGACAAGTTCTTGAATCGCGCAAAATATAAGATAGATTGTATGAAATAAAACTAGCCTCAATATTTAAAAAGTGTCCCGAATTTTGGTGCTTTCTTTATAATATGAAAAAAGAAATGACGTATGAATTGTTAGTACGTCATTTCTTTTTCTCAAATCGCGTTAGTGATTTTGTTTTTTACTTAACTTTTTATGCTGATTTTGATAGATTATTTTTTTCTGAAAACAATAATTTAGCTGAAATTAATCGAT
The DNA here is from genome assembly GCF_055502545.1 of Bacillus sp. CZDM1. Taxonomy (NCBI): domain Bacteria; kingdom Bacillati; phylum Bacillota; class Bacilli; order Caryophanales; family Bacillaceae; genus Bacillus; species Bacillus sp. CZDM1. The sequence goes on from NZ_JBUESO010000012.1 coordinate 126,976, forward strand.
TTCGAACTAAGATACCAATCCACGAAGCAAAGGAAGCCTTGATTAAACCAACAACTATAAATGGAGTAAATCCTCCTGCCAAGGCGGCTGTCCAAGAAAGATTTGCAGCAACTTTCAACCAAGCAGTCCCAAATGCCAAAGTGATAAGCATACCAATACTATTTGCAATCACTGCATTTTTGAAGTTGAAGGATGTTTTTTCCATGAACCAACCAATAAAGAAGGCTGTTGGAAGGAAGCCAACTAAATAACCTCCTGTTGGTCCGACAAGCTTTGAAAATCCACCAGAAAATTCTGCAAATACAGGTACACCTGAAGAACCGATAATTAAATATAAAATAACTGAAAATGATCCGTAACGTGACCCAAGGATTGTTGCTGCTAATCCAATGGCAAGTGTTTGTCCTGTAATCGGAACGAGCGGAAGTGGAATGGTTATTTGGGCCAATACGCCAATGATTGCCGAAAAAAGTGCCGTAACAATCATCATTCTTAATTTTACTTGTTGATTTTTCATTTTGTTTTCCCCTTTTTAGTTATATGTTAACTAATATATATATTTGGTTGACAATTAAACTATATAAATATTAAAAATATTTGTCAACACTAAGTGGATAATAAATGTTATATACTTTTTTATTCCTCGAGGGTAACTAGCATGCTTAGTGTATGAATGGGTTTTCTGTCTACCCATTTGTGAAATATTTATTTATTAATCTTTATAGAATGGGGGGAACCATTTTTTTGTACGAACGTGACTTTAGTTGAATAATTTATGTAAATTAAAAATAAAGAAAACTTGCCAATACAGTGGCAAGTTTTCTATTTTATTACCCAAAATCTATGTCAAACAGTTAACCTATAAACTCTTTATTTTAGAAATAAACGGTATTTCCAATGCCGCCAGTTACCGGAATAACATCGCCAGTAATCGATGCCGCCAAAGGCGAGGCCAGGAAGGTAACGACATAAGCAATTTCCTCTGCAGTTATCAAGCGGCCGAGGGAATTCAGTGATTCTACATGGCGTATAGCTTCCTCATTCGTGACCCGGCCTCTAAACGTTTCAGTATCGACGATCCCTGGGTAAACAGCATTAACGTTAATTCCGTGCTTTCCTAATTCCAATGAGGCGGATTTCGTCATATGGACAACAGATGCATTACGCGGACCAGAACTAAAATAATTGCCGCCAATTCTGGCAGCCAGACCACTTATATTTATTATACGGCCCCATTTATTTTCTATCATATAAGGTGTAACCGCTCGGATACATCGAAAATAGCCCATGTACTTTTCTTCAAAATCTTTCAAAATAAGTTCATCTTTAATACTATAAAAATCCTCTGGCTCCTGGCCGCCAACACGGGCTCCGCTGTTGATTAATATATCAATGCTTCCCATTGCTGCTGCTGACTTTTCAACTAGATTTAAGATAGAGTTAGGATCAGTGGTATCTGCCACGATCGGATAGATATTTCGCTTCGTTTCTTGTGCCAATTCCTCTGCTGCGGTCTTTAGAGTGGATTCGGTTCTTGAACAAATCGTACAATCTACACCTTCTAGAGCCAGCTGGCGGGCAATAGCTTTACCAATACCACGACTTCCTCCAACAATAAGTGCCTTTTTTCCGGATAACTTTAAGTCCATAGTTGACCTCCTGTTTTGATTCGCTAGTAATAGTCGAAAGTGATTTTTTTGAATATTGACTCATTTTGATTCTACCTTTTAATAATAATTATATAAAATTAAATATTTTAATTTGTAATTAAGTTTTACTAATATAATATGATGTTGAAATTTTCCATTGTACAAGGGGGCACTATTTTTATATATTAGTAATATTTACATGTAAGTTAAAATCTTTAATTTTTTTTTACTGAAAATTATGAATATAATTAATGTAATGACTATTAACACAGTCACAATGGTATTAAAGCGATTCTTGTAAATAAAGGGGGGAACATCGTTCAATAGTATTAATTGTATCAAGAAGATTTGTAAAAGCGAGGGAGTCACTCTTTTAGTAGGAAACAGCCCGAACATTGTCTACTAAAGATAAGGTTGCATTAGAAACGAAGGAGGAGTATAGGTGCCGTCCATTTTAAGGGAAAAAATTAAAGGACCAGCAGCATGGAAAGGTAAAGATCTAGCTAAAGATAATTCATGGATTTATTATTTATCTGAGAAAACGATTGCTTCTCTTGAAAGCGCTTTATATTTTGTAAAACAAAAGGGTTTAAAAGCACCAGATTTTAACAAGGAGGACTTCCCAATTCCTGATATCTCCGACGAAATCGCTTACTTTATCGACGAGCTGGAAAATGGGAGAGGATTTCTGTTAATTCGTGGATTACCAATGGAAAGGTATACGGATGAAGAAGCAAGCATTATTTACTGGGGTCTCGGAGTACATATGGGCATACCGGTAGCGCAAAACGCAAAAGGTGATCTTTTAGGGCATGTTGTTGATCAAGGTCTCAACATTAATGATTCCAATGTACGCGGTTACCAAACGAATGCACATCTTCCCTTTCACCCAGATGGATCTGACGTAGTCGGTTTATTAAGTCTCAGGAAGGCTAAATCGGGGGGATTTAGTAGTATTGTAAGTTCGATGGCTGTTTATAATGAAATTCTCGAGAAGTACCCAGAGTACCTTGAAATTCTCTATCGTCCATACTTCTTGGATCGTCGTGGTGAAGAAGCACCAGGAGAATCTCCAGTATATTCCTCACCAGTCTTTAGCTATTACAAAGGTAAATTGAGCTGCAGATATAATCGTGGATATGTCGAATCTGCACAAGCGAAAACAGGTATCCAATTGTCAAAGGAAGAAATGGAAGCATATGACTTAATGGATTCTCTCCTTCATGATGAAAACATGCATATCGATATGATGATGGAACCTGGTGATATGCAATTCGTAAATAATTATACCGTTCTTCATTCACGTACTATATATGAAGATTATGAAGAACCCCAACGCAAACGACATTTATTAAGATTGTGGCTTACGATGCCAAATGGGCGAGAAATTGCGCCGGATTTCGCTATGTTTATTGATGAGAAAACAGGTAAAGCAGGTCGCGGCGGTATTCCCGTCCGTGAAAAAACTGCTGGCGGCATTGGAGAAAACATGAGGTAATGATTTTAATAAAAATCAGGTGGTTAAACAAAGTAGATTTACCTTTAAAAACCGTATCATAAGAAAACGAATTGCTTCATGTAATGGGAGTGCCTCTTAGATTTTACAAAAAGATTTTCCTATATATAGTAGAAGAGAAGGGGAGATTATTACATTGAAAACACCAAAATATTCTTGGATTATATTATTAATTCTTGTTGCTTCCGGAATGGTCAACCAAGTTGATAAAATTATCATCGGTTTAGTCTCCGTTCCTCTAATGAAAGAGTTACACTTAAGTCCTTCACAATGGGGAGTTATTGGAAGCTCATTCTTTTGGTTCTTTACCATATCCTCTTTAATTATTGGTGGCATGGCCGATTCCAAAAACACGAAAAAAATGTTTACTTGGATCATGTTAGTATGGTTGGCTGTTCAATTTACCACACCATTCGTTTCCAGTCTGTCTTTATTAATGTTTTCAAGAATGATCTTGGGAGCAGGAGAAGGTCCAGCGATTGCTATATCAACTTCTCTAATAGGAAAATGGTTCCCTAAACACAGACATGGTATAGGCTTTGGTGCTGTTCTCTTTGGAGCAGCAATCGGACCAGCGATTGCTTCTCCATTATTAATTTCCTTGATCTCTCAAAATGGATGGAGATCTGCTTTTATTGCAATGGGGATTGTTGGACTTATTGTTCTAGTTTTATGGATGATTTTCGGAAAAGAAAGCCCAAAAGAAATCGGGTTGCCTACAATTGAACATGAGGAAAAGAACTCATTCATCTCTTCTAAGGTTTCTTGGCGTCAATTTCTTCCGCATCTTTTTTCAAAAAATTTTATGTTTACTGTTTTGTGTGCAGGTTGTGCCTATTGGTTATTGTCTGTTCAAGCGGTTTGGTTTCCTGCATACTTTACCAATGTTCAACATTTTGATGGAAAAACATTAAAAATGGCAGTGTCATTGCCTTTTCTCTTCGCTGCCATTTGCCAAATTGTCTTTGCCTTGATATCAGATCGGATATATCGCAAAACAGGAGATATTCGTAAGGCACGAGTAAATCTTGCAGGTATTACAATGGTGCTATCCGCTATTTGTTTATATCTTGGAAGTGTCGTGAATTCAAGTGCTATATCCATCTTGTTCTTCATTCTTGCTCCAGGTTTTGCCATTGTTATTCTATCACTCGCTCCCGCTATGTTGATGGAATTCTTTTCTACCAAAAACATTGGAAAAGCACAAGGGACATATGTTGCTCTATCAAGTTCAGCAAGTATTATTGCTCCAGTTATATTCGGGAACTTTATCCAAAATTCAGGAACTGAGGTAATTGGATATGGTTATGGGTTCCTAGTAACTTCATTGGTTATGTTTGTTTTCGGATTATTGTTTTTGACCATTGTACGTCCTGCGAAGCAAACTAACACAACGATAAAAACAGAGGAAACTGTGATTATTTAAAAATCATGATTTAATCTAGGAGGAAACGAAATATGTGTAAAAATAACATGGGTGTTGATGGAATGGATTGTTGTGTAGATTGCAATGAAGAATTAGCCATTATGGAGCGAAATCGCAGTAAGTGCTGGAATTGTCTGGATAAGATCTCCGAGACTTACGCTGATGATCATATTGATGAGGAAGATGGAGTAATGTAACAAAATATGAATTTATGATATTTAGCAGCCAATCTATGCATAAGTACCGACTAATTACATATTGTTGGTGTGTGTAGAAATGGAATAATAATATGGATTAAGCCTTGGCGAATGGCTGCATGATTAAAAGGGCCTCCAATATTGGAGGTCCTTGATTATTTTTAGTCCTAGGGTTTTAATGTAAGTAAAACTTACATACAAATTAAAATTTTTAATTTTATTTAATTATTACTTATGAGTATAATCGTTATCATACTATTAAAATTATCACAAACTGTCAGAATTTTAATTAATGTAGGGAGTGAAAAGAATGGCTGGTCAAGGTAAGATAATCACAGAATTTAATGAAGCGATTCAAGATATTCAAGATGGAGCAACCATCATTGTTGGCGGGTTCGGACTATCAGGAATTCCCGAGAATCTGATCCAGGCGTTGGTGGAAAAGGGAACAAAGGACTTAACAATTGTTAGTAACAATTGTGGGGTCGATGATTGGGGACTGGGTCTTCTCCTTGCAAATAAGCAGATTAAGAAAATGGTAGCAAGCTATGTGGGGGAGAACAAAATCTTTGAAAAGCAATTTTTAAGTGGAGAATTGGAAGTAGAGCTTGTTCCCCAGGGGACACTGGCTGAAAGAATTCGGGCAGGAGGAGCTGGCATCCCTGGATTCTATACGCCGACTGGTGTTGGTACCCAGATTGCGGAGGGCAAAGAAGTTCGACATTTTAATAGGAGACCGCATATTCTTGAAAAAGGGATAGTGGGTGATTTTGCCTTTGTAAAGGCATGGAAAGGCGACTTGTTAGGAAATCTTGTTTACCGGAAAACAGCGCGCAATTTTAACCCACTCGCTGCAACCGCAGGGAGGGTTACAATTGCCGAGGTGGAGCAAATAGTTGAAGTGGGTGCTCTTGAACCGGATGAGATTCATACACCTGGGATCTATGTCCAAAGGATATTGGAAGGAAAGAATTATGTGAAAAGAATTGAACGCCGTACCGTCATACCTACTAAAATCACCATTGAAGGTTAAATACCTGTTAAAATTACAAAGCAGTTTTTCTAGGGGGAATATATAGTGATGGATACCAGGACAAAAATCATTAAGCGTGCAGTTCAAGAGATTCAAAATGGAATGAACGTAAATCTTGGGATTGGAATACCTACTTTGCTTGCGAACGAAATTCCGAATGATGTTCATGTATTATTACAATCAGAAAATGGCTTGCTTGGGATTGGACCATATCCTTTTGAAGGTATGGAGGATCCTGATCTTATAAACGCAGGGAAGGAAACGGTTACAGCAGTTAGCGGAGGATCGTTCTTTGATAGTGCTGAGTCTTTTGCCATGATTCGAGGAGGACATATTGATTTGGCCATCCTAGGTGGTATGGAGGTATCTGAACAAGGAGATCTGGCAAATTGGATGATCCCTGGAAAAATGATCAAGGGTATGGGAGGAGCGATGGATCTTGTCCATGGTGCCAAAAGAATCGTGGTCATTATGGAACACACCAATAAGTACAATGAATCCAAGATTAAAAAAAGCTGTACCCTTCCATTGACCGGTCAAAAAGTTGTACATCGATTAATTACGGATTTGGCTGTGTTTGATTTTACACCTGAGGGCATGATTCTTATGGAAACTCAAGAAGGTGTTACAGTTCATGAAGTAATGGAGAAGACGGAGGCTTCCTTTACGATTAGTCCCAATCTGAATTTAGGTCATGGGGAGCTGCAAAAGGCTTCGATAACAATATAAAAGAAATAATACTAATAGATTCCTATAAAAAGAGAAGCACTAAGTCCACTTTGGACGAAGTTGCTTCTCTTTTTTTCTGTATTAACTTTTAATAATTTCAGATTTAAGATAATGGATATATTTGTTGCCAAAAGTGGATAAATGTTTATTTTCTGATCGAACTAAACCTAAAGAAATATTAACAGTGCTATGATTCACCAGATCTACTGGAATAATATCTCCATTGATAACGGAAGGATAATTTTTCATTACGAAATCAGGAGCAAATGTAATGGCCAAGTTTTCATTGATGGCTTGTAGAACGCCGGCCATATTATTTGATGTAAATAGGATTTTTAAAGGCTTATATCTCTTAAAAAAATCTTGTACAAAATATTGCATTAATTCACCTTTATAGGTGACGAGAGTTTGATCAAGTACATCATTTGGTGTTACGGTACCAAGAAACGCTAAGGGAGAATGCTTAGAAACATATACTTTCTGCTTCCCCTCAATAAAAGCTTCAAACGCTATTCCTTCCATGTTTACGCTCAAATCACTTGAATATGTAATCAGTCCGAAGTCAATCTTATGCTGCCTGACATCTTCAATTACAGCATTTCCACTTTTTTCGGTTACCTCAAGATTTACGTGAGGATAATCATGTCTAAAAGCTGATATTGCTTTTACCAGAAACGTCATTAAACCTGGTAGAGAAGAAATTTTTAGATCCCCCACTTCTGTGGAATTCATTAAGTTGGCTGTCTCTTTTATTTCTTCAAGTTTTTTTTGTACTTCATAGGCTAGTTTTAGAATGGTTCTGCCTTCGTCCGTTGGGACAGCACCATGTCCCCGTGACCGTTTAAGGATTTTAATCCCTAGTTCTTTTTCAAAGTTGGTTATGGACTGGCTGATAGTAGATTGAGTTACATGTAGATTCTGTGCCGCAATAGACAGAGAATTGTATTTAGCGACTTCAACGATATATAGTAATTGTTCAATATTCATTGCTGTACCCCTTTTTAAATATTAGTAAAACTTAATTACATATTAAAATCTTTAATTTTATTTCATTATAATTTATTAGTACAATCAATATCAATAAGATTTTTAAAATCTTTGAATATTCTTAATAAGGAGGAAATGTAAAATGTCATTAAAACAATTGTTTGATTTAACCGGACAGACAGCAATCGTTACCGGAGGCGGCAGCGGACTAGGGCGTGTAATGGCACTGGCTTTAGCAGAGGCAGGTGCAAACGTTGTAGTTTGTTCTCGTCGATTAGAAGTTTGTAAAGAAGTTGTAAAAGAAATAGAGGCATTAGGGAAACAAGCTCTTGCTCTAGCGGTTGATGTAACAAATCCTGAATCTGTCGTTCAAGGTTTGGAGAAAGCGGTTTCTCGTTTTGGAAAAATCGAAATTTTAGTCAACAGCAGTGGAACGGTTTTTGAAACGCCTGCTACTGAAATGCCTTTAAAACAGTGGCAAGCTATGCTTGATACAAATGTGACTGGTACCTTCTTGATGTGTCAAGCTGTAGGAAAACAAATGATTGAAAACGCATACGGAAAAATCATTAACATTTCTTCTAGTATTGGTTTTAAAGGCGTTGACCCAGAAGCAGTAGATTCTGTAGGGTATACAACTAGTAAGGGTGCCGTTATGACTTTAACGAAGGATCTTGCAGTTAAGTGGGGTCGCCATGGAGTGTATGTAAATTCCATTGCTCCTGGAGTGTTCACTACTGGAATGAATAACCCAGAAATACCGGGAACACTTGTACACAAAGCAGGTCCTTTCATTGCATCCCAAGTTCCAGTTAGAAGGTTAGGCAATGACAATGATTTAGTAGGTGCTCTCCTATACTTTGCTTCAGCAGCTTCTAATTATTGTACAGGACAAATATTGGTTCTTGATGGGGGCCTTGGGGCTAAGTAAATTTCATCCAAACAACGAGCAGTGTAAATTAATCAAACTTAATTGCACATTAAAAATGTTAATTTTACTTAGCTGAAAATTAAAAATATACTGATATTATAAATTCGAAAAAGTTAATTAGCTGAATCATGTAAGCGTTAACAGCGTGCGAATTTAAAAACATACAATGGAAGAGGGAATTGTAGTGAGTAATGTAAAAAATGTACAAGCAGCAGTAGCATATCATGCAGGAAATGTTAATGTAGATGAATTGCCTTGGGTTCCTTATTTCGGAGATGCGAAATTTAAATTGCTTAAAGCCAATCCTGTGACAGGACAGAATATTACCTTATTATATGTACCTGCGAAAATGCAGCTTCCAGCCCATTTTCATCCTGGACAAGTCATTGTTTATACTGTACAAGGATCTTGGAGATATCTCGAGGAGTCTTGGATTTCCAAACCTGGCGACATGGTTTTTGAACCTGCCGGCTCCACACATACACCTACAGCTGTAGGGGATGAAGACGTTATTACATTCAATATTGTGGAAGGAACATTAGACTATTTGGGTGAGAATGGAGAAATTATTGCACGAGATAATTGGGAATCATTCCTGAAAAGATACCTAGACTATTGCGAGGCTGAAGGAATTGAACCAGTTGATGTGACTGCGTTTTAAAATTAAATCTGTTATAAAAAGAGAAGCCCTGTGTCTAAGTGACGAAGAGGCTTCTCTTTTATTATGCGTAACTCTTATTAATTTCAGGAATTTAGAAAAATAGATAGTTTTCACTATCTATATATTAGAAATACTTACTTATATATTAAAATGTTTAATTTTATATAATTTATACTAATGAGTATAATCAATAATATAATAATGTTTATAAATTTTAGAATTTTCCGAATGTAAAGGGGCTAAAAAACATATGCCAACAGAAACTGTTTTGATTACAGGCGCTACTAAAGGGATCGGTTTGGAATTCGCAAAAGTTTTCGCAGACCATCGCTATAACTTGGTATTAGTTGCCAGGAACGCAACGTTGTTGGAACAACAAGCTGAGATATTACAAAAGGATTATGGAGTTCAAGTAAATACTTTTGCCGGTGACTTAAGCAGCCAAGCAACAGTAGAGAACTTGCATCGGTACTTGAAAAACGAAGAAATCAACATCGATATTTTGATTAATAATGCCGGGGCTGGCGGATTAGGATTAATGACGGAATTGGATATTAAGAAAGAATTGGAATGCCTGCAGCTCAACATGATATCGCTTACGTATTTAACCAGACTTATAGCGGGTGAAATGGTTAAACGAAAGCAAGGTAAAATTTTAAATGTGGCTTCAACGGCGGCCTTTCAGCCAACTCCAGGGATGTCGATGTATGGGGCAAGCAAATCGTACGTCTTAACCTTTTCAGAAGCGATTGCGGAAGAATTAAAAGGAACCGGAGTTCATGTTAGTGTATTATGTCCCCCATCAACCAAAACGCCGCTCACAGAAGGATTGGCCGCAACAGGAACAAAAATTTTCATTAAGAACTTGATGGACCCAGAAGCAGTTGCCAAGTACGGCTTTGCAGGGTTAATGAAGAATAAAACAGTGATCATCCCAGGCTTTAAAAATAAACTTATGGCTAAATCTGTGGGACTGCTGCCAAGGAAATGGGTAACCATCTATACCCGAAAGATGATCGAGCAAAAAGTGTAAATAGCGATTTAATTCCCATCCTTGAAAAGGTGGGAGTTTTTACAGCTATCTTCGAAATGAGCAATCGCTCGCTCAACATACTCGGAAGAAATAGGATGCACAAAATATATTAAAAGAGGAGTCTAACAATGAACTTTTTATTATCAGAAGAACACCAGATGATGCAAAAAATGGTGCGCGAGTTTGCACTGAACGAATGTGAGCCTACTGCAGCACAGCGAGATGAAGAAGAATACTTTGATATCAAGATTTGGCGGAAGATGGCAGAACTTGGCTTATGCGGAATCCCTTGGCCGGAGGAATACGGTGGTGCCGGTGCCGATTATATGAGTTATGTGATCACGGTGGAAGAACTTTCCCGGGTGGATGCTTCCATAGGGACTACTCTTGCTGCCCATTCATCGTTAGCCGGATGGCCGGTTTTTAAGTTCGGAACGGAGGCACAAAAACAAAAATATTTGCGAACCATGGCAGAGGGAAAAAGCATGGGTGCGTATTGCTTGACTGAAGCTGGATCGGGATCTGATTCCAGTGGAATGAAAACAACAGCGGTACTAAAGGGCGATGAGTGGATATTGAACGGTTCGAAGATTTTTATTACCAACGGTGGTTATGCGGATATCTATATTGTATTTGCCCAGACCAATCCGGAACTAAAGCATAAGGGGATTACCGCTTTTATTGTAGAAAAGGACTTCCCAGGATTTTCTGTAGGAAAGAAGGAGAAAAAGATGGGCATTCGCTCTTCCGCAACAACGGAAGTGATTTTTGAGGACTGCCGTGTGCCAAAGGACAATCTCTTGGGACAAGTAGGTGAAGGGTTTAAGATTGCCATGATGACCCTTGACGGCGGTCGGAATGGAGTCGCTGCCCAAGCGGTGGGAATTGCTCAGGGAGCGTTTGATAAAGCTGTCGAATATGCGAAGGATCGCGTCCAATTTGGCAAACCGATTAGCGCGCTTCAAGCTATACAATTCAAACTAGCCGATATGGCTACCAAAATAGAAGCCTCTCGTTTATTGACATATCAAGCTGCCTGGCGTGAGGATCAAGGAATCCCTTATGGGCATCAATCGGCAATGTCCAAACTGTTAGCTGGAGACACTGCAATGGAAGTTACGCTTGAGGCTATCCAAATTTTTGGGGGATATGGTTATACAAGGGAATACCCGGTAGAACGTTATATGAGAGATGCCAAAATCACTCAAATCTATGAAGGAACGCAAGAGATTCAGCGACTTGTTATAGCTGGAAATCTGTTGAAATAATATAGAAAATTCAAAATTTAATCAACTCAAGTAAGAAGCTACTATTTTAAAGAGGTGGAAGAACTTGTCGGATGTGAAAGATTTACTTGGACTTGAGTTAGAACCTTACAGCATGGAAGTTGAAAAAGGGAAAATAAAAGAATTAGCCATCGCCATTGGTGATGATAACCCGATTTACTACAGTTTGGAGGCAGCTAAGGATGCTGGTTATGATGGTATTCCTGTTCCGCTCACCTTTTTGCAAGTCATTGAGTACCATGGCGGATATGGCTTTCAAGAAAAAATGGAAGTATTAAAATTAAACCCAGTTAAAATTTTGCATGGTGAACAAGTGTATGAATATCTTGGCGATATTTATGCCGGGGATGAGCTTCATGTTACGAGTAAGATTGTTCGGGCAGATACCAAAATCGGTTCTTCTGGCGGAATGGATTTTGTTACGGAAGAAACCAGATTTACCAATCAAAAAGGCGAATTAGTGGCAATTGCTAAAATTACGTTAATTCACCGTCATTAAATTGTTGCTAATGATAGGAGAGAAATAAATCATGTATTTTGAAGATTTGCAGGTGGGAGATTCTTTTCCAGTTCTGAAAAAAGATCCAATTACACGAGTTCAGCTCGTAAGATTTGCAGGGGCTTCCGGAGATTTTAATCCACTGCATACCGTTGAAGAGGTTGGGGAGAAAGCTGGCACAGGTATTATTGCTCACGGAATGTTAATCATGGGGATGTTATCCCAAGGAGTTACATCATGGATACCACGAAAAAACATTAAGAGAATACAAGTGCGTTTTAGTAAAATGACGCATCCCGGAGAATCTATCGAAATTGTTGGCAGAGTGATAGAGAAAAAAGCTGATAAACTCGTTGTGGGTGAAGTATTGGCGAAAAACTGTGACGGCGATGTGAAAGTTTCAGGGATTTTTGAAGCGATATTACCATCAACGAATTAGTAGAGGAATCGTATTCTCCTAACTTGCAACGTGTTTAATTTAAGAACGAAAATCCTTTTTCGGTTCTATACTGTTTTTTAAATATTACATCAGAAGGGGATACGAAAAAATGAACATTTTAGTATTGATGAAACAAACGTTCGATCCGGAGGAAAAAATTGCGTTCCAATACGGCACCGTTAGTGAAGAAGGGGTAAACTTCATCATCAATCCTTACGATGAATATGCAATTGAAGAGGCGCTTCAATTGCGGTCATTGCACGGTGGAGAAGTAACGGTTATCACGGTAGGACCTGAACGTGAAGAGAATGGGCTGCGAACGGCGCTTGCTATGGGTGCGGATAAAGCGATTATCGTTAATAGCGAAGATTTAAATCTTGATGAATACAGTACAGTTAAAATTCTTGAGTCCATTATTAGAAATCGGGAATTTGATATCATATTAGCCGGTAATGTGGGAGTTGATTATGGCAGTGGACAAATTGGTCCACGCCTTGCAGAAGAACTCAATATTCCACAAGTGACGACGATCACGAAGCTGGAGATTGTTGGAAACGAAGCTGTGATAGAGCGGGACGTTGAAGGAGATATAGAGATTGTCTTGGTATCTCTTCCAGTTTTGGTCACAGCACAACAGGGACTAAATGAGCCGCGATATCCTTCCTTGCCTGGCATCATGAAGGCGAAGAAAAAGGCAATTGAGCGGATTGAAATTGATGATTTACATATTGAAGACGTTCTAGAAGTAAAGACAATAACTACCGAGACATTTTTTGCCCCGAAAAAAGGAGCAGGACGTATCCTGGAGGGGACCATCGAAGCTCAAGTTTCTGAACTGGCTGTACTTCTACGCACTGAAGCGAAGGCAATCTAACACGCAGGAGGAGAACTAACATGAGAAAAGTACTAGTGGTGACGGAAACTAAAGCTGGGAACTTAAGAGGTGTTTCACTGGAGTTGTTGACAGCTGCGCAGTTCATTGCGGAAGGCGGAGAAATAATAGCTGTGGCTTTCGGCAGTGAAGCTGTTCATTATGCACATGTTTTAGGGAAACATGGTGCAAATAAAGTATATATTGTGGGCAACCAAGAACTCGATGCTTATACAACCGATGCTTATTCTCAATGCTTGAGACAGGTTATTGATGAAGTGGAACCAGGAGCTATTTTAATGGCACATACATCAATCGGGAAAGATCTTGCACCGCGCATTGCAGCGCGGTTGGGGCTTGGACTTATATCTGACGTCATTGATGTTCAGGTGGAGGATGAAGACGTTATCTTTACACGTCCTGTTTTTTCCGGAAAAGCGTTTGAGAAAAAGAAAGTAGTTTCTGGCATCCCATTCGCAACTGTACGGCCAAATAATATCCAAGTGGCAGAAATCAACGGAACGATTGAGATTGTCCATTTTTATGCTGAAATCAAAGACTTACGGACGATTGTTAAGGAAGTAGTACGAAAAACAACAAGTGGGGTAGATTTATCAGAAGCTAAAGTTGTCATCTCTGGTGGGCGCGGGGTTAAATCGTCTGATGGTTTTAAGCCGCTTCAGGAATTAGCCGAGGTCCTAGGTGGGGCGGTAGGTGCTTCCCGTGGTGCATGTGATGCTGAATACTGCGATTATTCACTGCAAATCGGACAGACGGGAAAGGTTGTCACCCCAGATTTGTACATTGCCTGTGGAATTTCAGGTGCCATTCAGCATTTAGCCGGAATGTCTAACTCCAAAGTTATCGTAGCGATTAACAAAGATCCGGAAGCCCCAATCTTTCAAATAGCCGACTACGGTATTGTGGGTGATTTGTTTGAGGTGGTTCCTTTACTAGCTGAAGAATTCAAAAAAGTACTAGTAAACTCTTAAATAAAATTACTATTGGAAAGGAACTTTTACATGTTTAAAAAGGTTCTTATTGCTAATCGAGGAGAAATTGCTGTTCGTGTAATTAGGGCGTGCAAGGAAATGGGGATATCCACGGTTGCCGTTTATTCTGAAGCAGACCGAGAAGCCCTGCATGTGCAAATGGCGGACGAAGCATATTGTATTGGACCCTCGGCATCTTCGCGAAGTTATTTGAATATTGCCAATATAATTAGCGTTGCTCAAATTACGAATGCGGAAGCTATCCACCCTGGTTATGGTTTTCTGGCAGAAAACGGTACTTTTGCAGAAATTTGCTCGGATTATGACATTGCATTTATTGGGCCAGAAGCAGAAGCCATTAATAAAATGGGGGATAAAGCGGTCGCGAGAGATACGATGAAAAGTGTGGGAGTACCTACCGTTCCTGGAACAGATGGTCTAATTGAAGATCTTGAAGAAGCTGTTACGATAGCAAAGGAAATTGGATTTCCCGTCATTGTTAAGGCAACTGCTGGCGGCGGCGGCAAGGGAATGAGAGTAGCGGAGGATGAAGAGGAATTACGCAAAGCCATCCGTCAAGCTCAAACAGAAGCAGAAACGGCATTTGGAAACGCCGGTGTGTATTTAGAGAAATACATTGAGGAACCACGCCATGTGGAAATTCAAATTATTGGGGATATGCTTGGTAATATCATTTTTTTAGGGGAAAGAGACTGTTCCATTCAAAGACGCCATCAAAAACTGGTTGAAGAAGCACCGTCACCAGCCCTTGAGGAAGATACTCGAAAACAGATGGGTGCAGCAGCAATCGCCGCTGCAAAAGCTGTTAACTATCATGGAGCGGGGACTGTTGAGTTTTTATTAGATAAAAACGGTCATTTCTATTTCATGGAAATGAATACCCGAATACAGGTAGAACACCCTGTTACAGAAATGGTTACAGGTATTGACTTAATCAAAGAGCAAATTTTGGTGGCAGCAGGCTACCCTCTGACTTATAGACAGGAAGATATTAAAATCAATGGCTGGGCAATTGAATGCCGTATCAACGCAGAAAACCCGGCAAAAAATTTTATGCCTTCTCCAGGGAGAGTTGAAATGTATCTTCCTCCTGGGGGTTATGGTGTACGAGTAGATAGCGCTCTTTATCCTGGTTGCGAAATTTCTCCTTATTATGATTCAATGGCAGCAAAAGTGATCGTATGGGGAAAAAATCGTGAAGAGGCGATCATGCGCATGCAGAGGGCACTTGATGAATTTATTATTAGTGGAATCAAAACTACTATTCCATTCCATCAAAAACTTTTCGAACATGAGAGTTTTGTAAATGGACAGTTTAACACAAAATTTATTGAAACGAATCCAATACCGTTAGAAGTGTAATTCATCAAGTTAAACCATGATTAAGGAGAGATAGAGATGTTTAAAATTCAGGAAATAAGAGAAATCATTAGACTATTTGATGATTCGACAGTAGACTGCTTAGAACTTGAAAAGGGAGATACTCGAATTTTCGTTAGAAGAAATTCAATGCTAAATCCTTCTGTTATACAAGGTAATGAATCAATTAATCTGGCTATTCCTGCTGTTTTGGATGCACCTGTTCTTGTAGCCGCAACCAAGTCGAATGAAATTTCAGAAGCGTCTTTTCAAGCGGCAGCGACGAAGGAAATTACTGAGAAAGAAGAAAAAACACCAAAAAGTCTTGGAAATGAAAACCTATTAAAAATTGTTTCCCCTATGGTTGGGATGTTTTACAAGGCACCAGCAGTCGATGCGGCTCCCTTTGTAAAAATTGGGGATAAGGTTGAAAAATCAACCGTTGTCTGTATCGTTGAAGCCATGAAATTGTTTAATGAAATTGAAGCAGAAATGGATGGAGAGATCGTTGAAGTACTCGTCGAGAATGGTCAGCTCGTAGAATACGGCCAACCTCTTTTCTTAGTGAAGCAGACATCCTAACATAATTCGAAAAGAGGAAGTGGAAATTTCCAATGAGCACAGTTTATGAGAAGATTTATGATCTATGGGATCGGAAAAGTAAGATCGTGCTTGGCGGCGGTGACGAGCGCATTGATACCCAGCATAATCGAGGGAAACTTACTGCAAGGGAACGAATTGATCTATTGTTGGACGATGATTCTTTTGTGGAATTAAATTCATTTATCAAGCACCGTGCAACCAACTTCGGCATGGATAAATTGGAAAGTCCAGGCGAAGGTGTTGTGACGGGCTATGGTAAAATTCATGGCCGTCTAGTCTACGTATTTGCCCAGGATTTTACCGTTTTTGGCGGAGCACTAGGAGAGATGCATGCGACTAAAATTTGCAAAATTATGGATTTGGCTGCGAAAAATGGGGCACCCATAATTGGTTTAAATGATTCAGGTGGTGCCAGGATTCAGGAAGGCGTCGTTTCTTTAGACGGATACGGTCAAATTTTTTATCGAAATGCCATCTACTCTGGTGTAATCCCGCAAATATCAGTGATCATGGGCCCTTGTGCGGGTGGGGCAGTCTATTCTCCAGCCATAACGGATTTTGTGTTTATGGTGGAAAATACCAGTCAAATGTTTATTACAGGTCCAAAGGTCATTGAAACGGTTACCGGCGAGAAAATTTCTGCGGAGAATCTTGGCGGTGCAAAGGTTCATTCTTCCATTAGTGGCTGTGCCCATTTTAATGGTGATTCCGAACAAGCAGTCTTAGAAGAAGTAAGAAAATTAATTTCCTTTCTGCCTCAAAACAATACGGTAAATCCTCAGTCTTTGGAATGCATGAAAGAGGATGATTGGCGGGAAGATTTGCTGGACCTAGTGCCTCTCAATGCAACGAAGGTATATGATATTCGCAAGGTATTAGAACAAGTATTAGATCAAGGGGATTTTATGGAAGTTCAAAAGGACTATGCGAAAAATATCGTAGTTGGTTTTGGAAGTATCGATGGGAATAGTGTAGGAGTTGTTGCCAATCAGCCTAAAGTAATGGCTGGCGGTCTAGATATCAATTCTTCGGACAAGACTTCCAGATTCATTCGATTCTGTGACTCTTTTAACATCCCGATCATAACTTTTGAAGACGTTACGGGTTTTTTCCCTGGAGTCAATCAAGAGCACGGAGGTATTATTCGTCATGGTGCAAAAATTCTCTACGCCTATTCAGAAGCAACAGTTCCTAAAATAACCGTCATTTTAAGAAAAGCATTTGGCGGGGCCTATGTCGCTATGAATTCAAAAGCAATTGGTGCGGACATCGTATTTGCTTGGCCTAATGCGGAAATTGCCGTAATGGGAGCTGAAGGAGCAGCAAATATTATCTTTGCTAAAGAAATTAACCAAAGCAGTGATCCGGCAGCAACACGTTCGGAAAAAATTGAAGAATATCGAAATATGTTTGCGAATCCTTATGTTGCGGCTTCTCATGGAATGGTGGATGACGTGATCGACCCAAGAGATACAAGAAAAGTTCTGAAACAGTCTTTAGAGATGCTTAGAACAAAAAAAGAAGTAAGACCGAAAAAAAAGCATGGGAATATTCCATTATAGGATATGTTCCAATAAAGAGGAGGAGAAAAGATGGTAAAAAACTTTTATGATATGTGGAAAAATTATTATTCTGAATTTAGTAATCTGGTGGATGATCAAGTAACGAAGGAATTTCCAACTCAAGCGATCAGCCAGATATTGGAGATGAATATTTTATTCAAACAAATGTTGAATGAAACAACGGAACGTTATTATGAATTTGCAAATCTACCATCAAGAAATGACCTTGCACATGTATCCTCTCAGATTGTCAATGTAGATGCGAAAGTGGATGATTTAGAAGAATTTATACAAGAATCCAAGGATAATCAAAGAGATACAGTAGAAGTGCAACGTGAAATAACAAATTTGAAAAAGGATATGAAGAGTCTTGATACAAAACTGAATCAAATCTTAACTTTATTAAATACGCCGAAAGTTACGAATACAAAAGGATCTGTCTAACAGTACAGAAAAAAATAGAATTGAAAAAGGTTTTATTTTATCAATTAAAATATGGTAAGGAGTGGTGTTATGAACAATCATTTGACAAAAGAATACGAAAATTTCATCGAAATGGTACCTGAGGAGTATCAACAGATGTATAGACGTTTAAAAAGCGTAACTCAAGTGTTATTGAAGGATGCCGAACCAGAGGTCGGCCCAACTCCGAAAGAAGTCATTTGGACTCGAAATAAAACCAAGCTATATCGATATATTTCAGAACAACCAAAAAAACATAAAACTCCGCTTCTCTTGATTTATGCACTGATTAATAAGCCCTATATTATGGATTTAACCAAGGGTGGCAGTTTAGTTGAATATCTGGTGAATCGAGGCTTTGACGTCTATCTCCTTGAATGGGGTACACCAGGCATTGAAGATAAAAATATGAAATTAGACGATTATATTATCGACTACATCCCACGGGCGGTTCGTAAAGTTTTGCGAAAATCGAATGCGGATGAAGTGTCTATTCTTGGATATTGCATGGGCGGTACAATTACTTCAATATTTGCTGCTCTGCACCCTGAATTGCCCATTCGTAACCTTGTCTTTATGACAACTCCGTTTGATTTTGAAGATACAGGCCTTTATGGTGCTATGCTGGATGAGCAACATTTTGATATTGATAAAATGGTGCAAACATACGGTAATATTCCACCTGAAATGATTGACATTGGTAACAAACTACTAAAACCGATGGCAAACATTTATGGACCTTATGTTAGTCTTTTTGATCGTGCTGAGAATGAAAGTTTTGTAAAGAGCTTTAAACTTCTGCAAAAATGGTTAAACGATGGCATTCCATTTCCGGGTGAATCCTATCGTCAGTGGATTCGCGAATTTTATCAAAAAAACAAGCTGATTAAAGGGGAACTCGTTATTCGTGGGCGTCAGGTGAGTCTTGCGGAAATCACTGCTAATGTCCTCAACCTATCGGGTGAAATGGATAACATTGCTCCACCGCATCAAGTAGAAGCATTGATGAATCGCATATCCAGTAAAGACAAACAATATATAAACTTACCAGTTGGGCATACGTCTATTGCTTTTGGAAGTAAAGCTTCAAAAATAACATATCCAACGATTGGTGATTGGTTAGAAGAGAGATCAAACTAAACGTAAATACTAACAAATTAATAGATCTGTATAACAAAATTGAAGTAGTTTTTGAAGATAAAAACTATTAGTTTACAAGTTTAATATTAAAACCACTCACAGACCCCGGCATTAATGACAGGCCGGTACTAAACATAACAGGAGGTCTGTAAGGGTTTTCGATTTCACTTGCATTGCCAGAATTTGAAGTTGTCACCATGTAATAACAATACAAGAGTCGGTTTAGGTATAGGTGGTAATTAGGTTGATTTTTTTAAACTACATTGTTAATCTCTCAATATTTTGCCTTTTTGTAATTATGCCTCTCGTAATCCGTTCATTTATTAATCATAAGCCAATTAACAAAGTGCGACTTTGGGTAGGGGTTTATGCAGGATGTTTACCTTCATCCTTGTAATGGTATCTATAAAGCAACAAGGGTAATCAGCAGCTAACCATTTAAATATAAATAAATATTGGCTTTACAAATGGCAGTATTACCTATGTAAGTAAAGTGAATGAAGGAACTTTAATTGAGATTACATTACCATCGGCTAGTTAAATATGTCCTAATAGGAGGAATTGAAATGACGGTAGTTAATAAAATCAAAAAAAATGGTTCATCTATAGACCAACTATGGAATCAAGCGATTCAAAAAATTGATGATTGGGATGAAGGAGAGAATTTTCGAGAGGAAGTTCTGCTGCAATCTTCAAAACGATTGGCTGAAAATGTGAAACAAAATCAAACAAATGTAAGCGAACTCATAAACCAAATTACAAAAGAACTTTTTGAATTGGAAGAAATGTCACGAGAACAATTATTGACATCAACTACAGGTTTGCACAATCTAACCCTATTAAATTCATTTGAGGAAATTAATAATCAAGTGGATCAAATTAAAAATCTATCATCAGAGCTCCTCATAAGTCCTTTAGATAATCTATTAAATGGTAATTACTCTGAAACTATTATAAACACACTAGATAAATATATTGATTATAGACGAAATTATCGAAATTTGTATGTGAAAAATATAAAAGAAACATTTTCTATTATCCAAAAAAATCAGATAATATTCCTTAATTTCTTAACAAATCCATTTGAAAATGTATTCTTTCCTTTAAATAAATATATGGTGCCTTCAAACGAATAAATGAATAAAAATATTGTGAGAGAGGTGAGATTATGTGGGTATGTAACACACATATGAAACAATCACTGCCAGCTTTAGATGCTCCCCATGTTAGCAAAGCTTGGTATCAAATTAAGTGCTCACTTTGTGAAAATTTTGCGATTGCAAAAGTTTATTATAATTACCAAACTTACCATTTTTCAAAACAACCCATGTATTCTATGTCAAAAACTTCCTCGGAAAAATCAAGTTAATTAAAGTGAAGTGTCAAGTAAAACCGCGGACAAAACCGCTATTTTAGGTAAAGTGGGGGATAGTGAATGCAAAATGTATACTTAGTTGAGGCACTCAGAACTCCAATAGGGAGTTTCGGTGGTGCATTGAAAGATGTAGGTGCTGTACAACTTGCAACGACTGTTGTTAAGGAAGTGTGGCAACGATCTAGTCTTTCGGCTGAATCCATTGATGAGGTAGTACTAGGAAATGTACTAAAATCAGGACTCAAAGGAAACCCAGCAAGACAAGCAGCTATCCATTCTGGGATACCTGTGTCTGTACCAGCCATTACCATTGATAAACAATGTGCATCTGGATTGCGCGCGATTACATTAGCCTATCACCAAATTCTTGCAGGAGATTCAAATGTTGTGATTGCAGGGGGGACAGAAAGTATGAGTAATGTCCCGCATTTGGTGATGAATGCAAGGTGGGGACAGAAATTGGGAGATTTACGGACAGTGGATGCACTCTTTCATGATGGACTTCACTGTGCAATAGAAGGTTACCATATGGGGATTACAGCTGAAAATTTAGTAGAACGCTATCTTATTTCTCGAGAGGAACAAGATATTTTTGCGTTAGAGAGCCAGCAAAAAGCTATTAAAGCTAAAGAACAAGGTAAATTCGAAGAAGAAATTATTCCTGTCGCTATTAAAAGCAAGCATGGTGCCACTCTATTTACAGAAGATGAGAATATAAAAAATACTAATCTAGAGAAATTACTAACATTAAAACCAGCTTTTAAAGAGAATGGGACGGTGACAGCTGGAAATGCTTCGTCATTAAATGATGGGGCAGCTGCAGTCATTGTTGCTTCTGAACAAGCTGTAAAGGAATACAATTTAAAACCACTTGCCAAAATTCGTTCGGTTGCGAGTTCCGCTGTTTCTCCTTCTATCATGGGCATTGGACCAGTCCCGGCGACACAAAAAGCTTTAACCAGAGCAAATCTTACAATACAGGATATCGAATTGGCAGAGTTAAATGAAGCATTTGCAGCACAAGTCCTGGCAGTAAATAAGGAATTAGGTTTGCCAGAGGAGATTATTAATGTTAATGGAGGAGCGATAGCATTAGGTCACCCAATCGGATGTTCAGGTGCACGGATTTTGGTTACCTTAGTTCATGAATTAAGACGTCAAAAGAAACAAATTGGGTTAGCCTCCTTATGTGTGGGCGGAGGACAAGGCGTTTCAATCATCATTG
Organism: Bacillus sp. CZDM1; assembly: GCF_055502545.1. Classification (NCBI taxonomy): domain Bacteria; kingdom Bacillati; phylum Bacillota; class Bacilli; order Caryophanales; family Bacillaceae; genus Bacillus; species Bacillus sp. CZDM1. Next base: position 148,972 of record NZ_JBUESO010000012.1, read on the forward strand.
AAGCAGTATAATGCTGCATGGAACAATAATGGGGAATTAGTTGGTTTGAAGATTCGCTTTACAGATAGACAATATCATTACCAAAAAGCATCAAACTTTTTATGGTTTGATGCTGTTTTATTTTTGTAAATAAATCAACTAATTGCAATTTATTTAGTTTTAAGGTTCTTTCTAAGATTTAATTGTTTTTTAGGTATGCTGTGTTAAAGCTGAATGTTGATTTTACTGTGTTAGGAAAATAAGCGGAGAATTTCCGTTTAAATTGGGAATTCCCCATATTTCCTTCATAATAAGCGGAGTTTTTCCGCTTATTGTATCCAATCTTGAGTTAGTCTAAAAAGTGGACACGAAAAAATGAGATTTAGTTTATAATACAATCATCATTTAAAAGGGCGTGTTCACTTTGGGTAAACAT